>CAYXEN010000021.1:0-36305 GCA_964464035.1 uncultured bacterium
CCTCGTCCAGCCCGAGATCCTCTTCTTCCTCCTCTACGATCTCGAAATCCTCCTCCATGTCCTTCATGATGCTGGCCAGGGAATCGGCCGAGTCGTACAGCCGGTCTATCGCCTTCTTGATGGAGGTTTCCGTGGAGACGACCGGGGTCACTTCGAAACCGGTAATGAACTTTATGTCATCTATGGCGAAGATGTTGTCGGGGTTGGCCATGGCTACGGTGAGAACGCGGCCTTCCCTCTTGATCGGAACCACTTGGAACTTGGTCGCTACCTCGGCGGGAATCAAGTTGACCGCTTCCTCGTCGACCTTGACTTCTTCCAGGTTCACCGCGGGAACGTTATAGATCTGGCCGAGGAATTCGGCGAAAGCCATCTCCGAGATGGCTCCCGATTTGACGAGATTGTAGCTTAAGCTCCCGCCCTCCTGTTTCTGTATCTCGAGAGCCTTGGTGAGCTGTTCTTGTGATATGAGGCTGGATTCCACCAGCTTCTTGGCGATTTTGTCTTTCACTGATCACCCCGCAGGAAAATAGTGCCTGCTGTCAAGAAAATCGACGTAATCCCCCTAAACTTGAGCACTTTCCGCAAGACTTATGCCACGAGGAAAGGCCCTTCCAGGCCCGCGACGGCCTTGTTTCAAAGCCCGAAAAACCACCGGAGGTCATCCCGCACCCTGCCTGGTTGCGGGCCGGGAGGCCGGCCGCGATGCTTGCAGTTTATGCGTTGGTATTGCAATTCGCGATTTGGATGTCCGCCCCCGGCGATGCTCCGCCGCTGTGAACAACGATTTCCACCGATCGTTCGTGGAACAAAGCGTCTATCGCCAAAAGAACACCTGATGTGCCAAAGAGATTGCCACCGGCCGCATCGCATCCCCAACGAGCAAGTACCAGACCAAGGGGACGGACCAAACCGCCCTGAACCGGCGTGACGGAACGGGACGGGTCATATGGAGGAAAAGTTTCGATTACCCGCATATCCGACACGGCGACGAAACTTATGAGGGAGGATTTGTCCTATAACCGATGAATGATCCCTGCCGGCGTCCTCGAGGCATCGTGGATTTCACGGAATCGAGGACGCCGGGCGCAACGAGTGGCAGGTTTCCGGCCAGGCGGGGGCGTCTCCCCCGGTCCGGGTTGCCGGTGTCGTTTTCAGGAAGGAAGAGCCTCTCAGAGAGTCGCCTTGACTCCCAATATCAAGCTTCTCCCGGGAGCCGGGTAGCCCTTTATCTCTTCGTAGCGCTCGTCGAGAACGTTGCGCAGGCGCACGTATACGCTGCTGCCTTCCAGGTATCCCGCGGCGGCGGGCAGTCTATAGGAAGCCCCCAGATTGACGATGCCGTATCCACTCAACCTGTCTCCCGCACTGACGGCTTCCCCGGCATCCGTTACGAAACTGAGAGCGACGAGTTGATCTCCGACGTTGCTGTACTCGGTGGAAAACTCCAGTTCCTTGAGCGGCGAAAAGGCAACGAAGAGGTTGAAAGTATTCTCGGGCCTGCGGGGAAAACGTTTCTCCTCCCCGAACTTCGTTCCCTCGGCCTTCTGGAAAGTATAGTTCGCTCTCACCATGCCCCGCGCGCCCAGCAGACTGGTGAACTCGACCTCCACCCCCCTGTATCTGCCCTTCGCTATGTTTTCAGTCCGCCAGGTCTTCTCGTTGTAGGCGATCATGTCGGTGAGTTCCAGATCGAACACGACCACGCTCAGAGCGGCGTTTCCGAGGTGCAACCCGCCCAGGAAGCCCAGTTCCTGATCCACGCCGGCTTCCAGGCTGTTGGCTTTCTCCGGCTTCAAGTCCGGATTGCCGAAAGAGGGGAAATAGAGATCGCTCAGGGTGGGCACCCGGAACCCGGTGCTCCAACCCGCGCGCAGCCTCGTTCCCGTCGCCTGCGCCCTCCACGCGAGCCTCACCTGGGGCGAGGTGCGGGAGGCGAAGAGCGACGGGTTGTCGTTGCGGATTCCCAGCAGAGCCTTGAGGGAGTTTCCCCGATGGAGATCGAGGGAAACGGAGAAGGCGGACGTGTAGATTCTCCTGTCGACCGCGGTGAAAGCGGAATAATAATTGTCGTCGAGCCGCGAGGCGCTCTCGTCCTGGTACTGCAAGGACAAGAGCAACGAGGACCATGTCGCGAGCCTGGCCCTTTCGTCCACCAGGAGATCGAGCTTCTTGGTGTTCAGCGAAGTGTTGGAAAAGTTGGGATCCAGGTCCGCACCGTTGTAGTTGCGCAGATGGTCGTAGCTCAAAGCCCCCCTCACGCTGGTCACGAAGCGTTCTTTCCAGCTGTGGCTGAACTTCGCATACACGTTGACCAGTTCCCCTTCCTGGGAATTGTTGGGGTCGAGATACTGGTGATAGTTGAAGTCACCGAAATCATAATAGAAGGAAAAAGGAAGCGCCTTGTAGTACTCGGTATAGAGGAGGCCGATGGAAGCCGACGTGTTGTCCGATGCGTACATCTTGGCCGTCGCGCTCACGCTCGTGTTACGGTACTCGTCCCGCTCGTTCAGCCCCTTGCTTCGTACGTGCGACGCGTTCAAGTCGTACTTGAAGCGTCCCTCGCTTCCTCCCATGGCGGCGAACGCCTTCCTGAAACCGTATCCACCCGCCTCTCCACCCGCTTGAAGCCGCTTGCCTTCTCCGCCCTCACGGAGAATGACGTTCACCACGCCGCCTATCGCGTCGGCCCCGTAGAGGGAGGTCTGGGTTCCCCGCACCACCTCTATGCGTTCGATCTGGTCCGCCGTTATGTGGGCTATATCGAAGCCCCCGAAAAACGGGTCGTTCACCTCCACGCCGTCTATCATGACCAGCAGATGACTCGATTCGCTCCCGCGCAAACGCACCTGGCTCATGTTTCCGTACGATCCGTATTGCTGAACCTGCAATCCCGGCACCAGGCGCAGGATCTCCCCCAGGTCCTCCGCCTGCAGGGCTTCTATCTCGCGTCGCGTGATCACGGTGAGGCTGGACAGGGCGTCACGCGCCTTCTGCGAAACCCTTTCCGCGGTGACGACGATGGGATCGACCTCGTAGACGACCTGTGCCGCCGCGGGCCGGAGACCAGCGTATGAAATCGACAATACGAGAGACAGAGCGAGCACCGATCTTTTCATCTTGCCTCCTTTTCTAATCGAAAATCGTCCATTCCACGCCGTAGACGAAAGTCCTCGGCGTCATGAGGTAGGGCCATTCCGTCATGTATTTCCTGTCGAGAACGTTCAGGAAATGCATGAAGAAATGAGCGTCCAACAGCCGGAAATCCAGCTTCAAGTCGAGCAAATCGAAAGCGGCAACCTCGACGTCGTCGACCTTCCTCGATGCGGCATGCTGGTAGTCGGCCCGCAGGTGGATCGAACTCGAATTCTTGAAGAGGTTCCGACCCAGGCCGACGGTGGACGTGATCCTCGCTTCCGGGACCGAGGCGAGGAATCTCCCCCTGCTCCCCCCGGCGAGCAACACGCCTCCCGCGACGTCGAGATCCACCCCCCACACCCTGTCACGGTACATGAACTTCTCTTCCACCACGTGCATGCTCTCGTTGGCTCCGTTTCCCGGGGTGACGAGACGACCCTCGGGAATCGAACGCTCGAACGGAACTACTGGGTTCTCCACCCTCAAGAAGCTCACCTTGATTTCATTGCGGAGTTTCTTCCACTCTCCCATGATCTTTCCTCCCCCCTCAAGCGCGTACTCTCCTTCGAGGTTCTCGTCGCCCTCTATGAACACCGAGTCTCCCTGAGAGGACCGATGCCGCGGCAGGAAGAGCTCGCCCATGTACGGAAGGCGGCTCGCTCTCGTCACGAAACCTTCGAAGCGCAGCGCGGATCCCAGGTCCTTGCCCAACTCGATCGAAGCGGTCCACCCGTTCGCATGATCGATCTGTTGCTCGAATCCGACGCTGATTCCGACATCGAGCGCCGGAAGCCTGCGACGCAGGCTCGAACCGACGAAAAACCGATTCAGACCGCGGGAGGCACCGGCGTCTCCAACCTTTTCCTCCGACCTCACGTTCTCCAAGCCGGCCTTCAAACCGGCCGAACCGTTTCCTCCCGCCGAGAACGTATACCCGAGCATGGCCCCAACGGTCTCGTTCGCGCTCGATGAATCAGGCGTCACCGCTCGATACTCCCGGCTGAAGGCCAGCAGCTCCAGGCCGGAGAGATCCACTCCCATGGTGGCGATGTGCCCGCCGAGGGAATACGAGCGTCGGTAACCCGATAGATCACCCTGGGATGAACTCGTGAACTTGCGGAACGTGAAGACGTAGCCGTCGTCCCCGGGAAGTTCCCCGCGAAGCCGCAGTGTATAGGTCCTCCCCGCGAAGCTCCCGAAGCCTTCCCCCTTGATCTCTCCCCTCGCGTCGTAGAAATACCCGCCGTCGAGGAGTTCGTCGTAGGCGAGATCGATACCTACGCTGGATCGAACCGACGAGAACCGAACCCTCCTCTGCTTGACTTCGTTGGAACCCTTGGACAGCTCGATCGCCGTGCTGGGTCGGTTCGCAGGAGGGTCGTTCGGCACAATGTCCAGGTAACCCTCTATGCCCGCCTCCATGATTCCATCGCCCATGCGTCCTAGCACTAGCCCGCCTATCGATGTAGTCGGAACCAACGCGAGCGGGGCGAACCCGTTTTCCGGATCGTTGACGGGAACTCCATCCAGGAGAACGACCGCCCGTCCTCGTCCCATGCCGAAACGCGAGAGCCTGGTCCACGCGCCTATCGGCCCTCTCCGCCCCAGGAAGTAGCCGAGATCTCCTTCAAGAAAATCGTCCAGGGAGAACGCGTGCGCAAACTTGAACGCATCGAGGGAAACCGTGTCGCGGGCGAAGACGGCCATGCTGTCGGCGCCGGCAAGAGGGCCCGCCGCCGCATCGATCCCACCCACCGCCGCAACGAACGGGCAAGCAAGTATGCTCAGCAAGAAGAACGCGACGATGACCGGCCACCGCCCGGTGGAGCCGGCCCGCCCGGAGCGCTTATCACCAGCCCGAGTAATCATGTCACTTCGAATCCTTCACGAAATGGATGAAGTACGTTCAGCATGGGAGGAAGAGCCACGAAGAAAAGAGCGGCATTCCACACCTGGTGCGTGATCATGAATAGAACTCCGCCTATTACGAACTTCCACAATCCATCGGTGATCCCGACGCCGACCACGTAGGCCCCCATGCTCGTCGACAAATCATACATCAAAGTAAGAACGAAACCCGTCATCCCGGCGGATACGAAGACGAGGGGACGGAACGGAACCCTTTTCAATAGCGGCGCCACCACCGAGCCCGCCAGACCGATGAGGGCGAAGGAGGCGACCTGGACCGCCATGAGCGGCGGGAGTGAAAATCCCAACGGATTGAATGCCGCATGCAGGCTCATCGCCGCCGCCCCCACGATCATTCCCAACCTCCACCCCAGGAGGTAACCGGCGATGAAAACCGTCAGGGTCATGAACTCGATGTTCGGCAGAGCGGCGAAAGCATACCCAAGCGCCGCAGTGAGCGCGATCATCAGGCTGGCGAATATCCCTTTCTTCTTCATGGTCACGAAGATCACGGAAGGGTTCCGGGTGAGGGCACACAAAAAGCCTTGCTTCCAAGGCTGAAAAAGGTGGGAGGAAACCCGGCCTCTCCTCGGAAAGCCTTCACGGGTTCGTATGGTTCAGGCAGGTCTCCTGGCTCACGGCATGCTTCCTCGGCGCCTTCCCCGCATGAGCGAGTGGCCTAACGACCGAGTCACCGTTTACAGTGGCGGGACCGCGCTGGATTTTCACCAGCTTCCCTTTTGAATCCTGCAAGGATACCTGAACCTGCAAAACGACTATGTCGACGAGAAGATTAAGAGAAGGTCACGGAGGGAGTCAACAAGAATCTTTCCGCCGGATGCTGTGATCGAACGAATGCCGGGGCTCACCTTATGAGGACGAGTTTCGCCCGAGCGGTTTCCCCGCCGGCCCTCACACGAAGAAAGTATACTCCCGATGACAGATACCTGCCTCCGTTATCGACGGCTTCCCACGGAATCACGTTGCCGCCCTCGCGAAGCCTCGCTCGCGCCCGGTAGACCTTTCTGCCCGAAGGATCGAAGACGGCTATCTCCGCCGGCTCTGCGCCCGGCGACTCTATGTGGAAACTGAAAGCACCCGAGGCGGGATTGGGATATATCGCGCTGATGGCCAGCCGGGGCGGACCGGAGGAGACGGTGATGTCCTGTTGCCAGAGAAGCGACGAGCCTTCTCTGCGACGGACCTCGATACGGTAACGATATGTCCCGTCCCCGGGAGCGTCCTCCGCTGCGACGAATGCCCTTCGCCCCGACGGAGTGATCTTCAACGGCACCTCGTGCAAGGCTCGATCGTCGAGATTCTCGGCCGTCATCGCCAGAACCTCGCTGTCGTATCCTTCGATCTCACCATTGATCGTCACTCTCCCCGCCCGCGACGAATAGTCCATGCGCGCCACGGCGAGGGCGGGCACGATCGTATCGAACAGATCGAGGACACCTCTCAAGAAATCCTCGCGGTTCGACGCTCCCTGGCCCGTCGAACCGCCGAGCATGACGGTCGCATAGATCCGCGTGGAATTGTTCGGTCCATGCGAGACGACTCCTCTCACCTTCCCGGCCTGATCGACGATCAGAGTGTCGGATGAAGGATCGGGGACCAAGGTCCCCACGCGATCGTCGGGAGCTCCCTTGTAATCGTAATCAAAAGAGAAGACGTTCGGCAATACGTTCGCTTTCGTCGACCAGGAAGCCACGTTTCCGGCGGCGGCGGAGTCACCGGGCAGGAAGCTGCACCCGAAGTATCCGAAGAACGCCGCTTCCTCGGGGGAGGGATTGCCTTGACCGGGATCGATCCATTCTCCCAGCCTCGTGCTCTCCAAGTAGACGTCCCGCCCCGCGTCCATGAAGCTCATCAACCGGGCGAGTTCGGACGAATCGAGGTTCACTCCGCCCGCCCCGAAGCCGCCGACGATGAAGATCGCGCCGCAGAGGCTGAGATCCGCGGGCAAACTGTCCGACAGGACGAATCGCACGGATTTCGCGCCCAGGGCCCGGTCGAAGGCCGCCTCTTCGCCGGCCGCGCGGTCGAACTCGTCGCCTGAACCGTCGAAAGGACGGTTGCAACCGTCGCGATCGAGCACCAGGACGTACGGCGAGGAAGGCAGGAGCGGGTGCGCGTGATAGACCGACGCTATGTATTCGAAGATGGATCCCGTGCGACTCACCACGTTGGTTACCACGAGCAGAGAATCGCACTGCCGCCAATCGGGCAGCACGATCGTGTGTGGATCCCATCCGACGGTCGCCGGATAATAATGATAATCGGTCGATATCCCGCCGCCTACGAATCTGGTGACCGACACTATCCACTCCGCGTCGGGATTGAGAACGATGTCCAGGCGAAGTGAATCCGAGCTGTGATCACCGAGGAAAGTCAGGTAGTTGCATGCCAGGGGACCCGGTCTTCGCCCCGTGAGGTAATTCTCCAGGGGCAGACACTTCGTGTCCTTCTCTATAGAGACTTCGGGATAGTTCATCCCCTCGCTGTAGAACTGAGGCCTGTACCTCGAACCGGTGAAATAGTTCCACAGGGTGAAAACGGCGAACTGATCGGACAGATTCGTCCCTCGGGCATTGAGCTCGGTATCGGTCGCATCGAGCGAGTTTCCCCCCAGGACGAGGCCGCATTGATCGAGGATATCGACGATTATTCCGTCTCCGAAATTCTCGCTGAGATACCTTGCCCAAATGACGTTGTGGTACAACCAGTTCATCAGCGGCGCCGCGGGCGAAGCGAAGAAGAGAGGGAGTTCCTCCAAGTAGCGATTGTTGTCGTCGTACACCCTGTCTTCGGCCCATACCGATATCATTTCATAGAACTTCACGTCCTCCCATAGTTCGTACCCCATCTGGATCACGTGAAAGTACTCGTGCGCCACTACGACCGGAAGCGTGTACGACGACAAGCTGTCCACGATCTCTATGAATGAGGTCGCCGCTCCCTGGTAAGGAGGGTTGACCACCATCTGCTCGTAGAATGTGGCTCCGCGCCAGGCGACGGTGGCGTAGGGCACGACGTATATGTCGGTCCTGGAATCTCCCCCGTTCACCCCGTCAGACGGCGGGAAGACGCACTGCAGCGTATCTATGAGCACGCGGTAACTCTTCTCGGCCGCACCGAGAATGGACTGGGCGTATCCCGCAAGGCTGCTGTCGCCGTAATGCACCAGGAAATGAGTCGATCCGAGCATGTAGGGACCGTCGGCGGGCCGCGCCTGCAGCCGAGGCGACGCAACCGGCCCCTCCGCTTCGCTCCCCGCCCATTCGAACGATCCGCAGAAGGCCGCTTCACCGGGCACCGAGGAAGCGCCGGGACTTCCGACGACTTCCCCCGGCGCAGCGTGGGCGGAAAAGGAAACCCAGGCGAAGAGGAGGGAGGGAATCAGCACGGCTGAAGAGATACTGGATATGAACTTCATAAGCTAGGGTGGTTAAGTCATTTTCCGCATTATAATTATAAGGGCTCGCACGCATTGGGTCAACATCCATGTCATCCATGCGGAACCCGGCGGCCATCGGAAAAACGGAGGGGAAATTCAAAGAGAGGGATCGAGGCGGGAAGCCTCTGCCTCGCAAGAGGTTAACGTCAGGACCCTGCCGACGTATATTTCTTTATCTTTTCCGCTATGTCACGAAATGCCACGTCCACCACGTACACGTCCTCGAAATAGCTCCTGGCCTTGTCTTCTTCGCCTATCTTCTCGTAGGCCAGGCCCAGCGTATAGAGGAGGCCGAGAGCCTCGCTGTTCTTGTTGCCCACTATCTCGAGCCCTTTCTCCAGCTGTTTTATGGCCAGCTGGGGTTGATCCTGTTTGAGGAAGCAAAGCCCGATCATTTCGAGGCTCCGCACCTTGTAACTGTTCGACTTGGATGCCAGCTGGAATTCGTGGATCGCCTCGGGCAGCAGGTCCATTTCGAGGTAGGCCATCCCGAGATCATAGTGGCTCCTGTGATCTCCTTCATCGATTGCATCCTTGATCTCGCATTTGAACTCGTCGACGATCTTGGATACGTGAACCCCTCCGCCCTTCGAATCGTCGTCTCCTGCTTCTCCGGGGCCGGAGGATGGAGCAGGTGTATCCATCCCGCTCTTGAGTTCGATGGTGCCTCCGGAACCCTTCGATCCATCGCTTCCTGCACTCGAAGGAGATTGCGCTGCAGCCGATTCGCCTGGATCCCGAACCCGCTTGTCCAGTTCTATGTCGTGGTACCCGAAGGTTCCGGGAGCTGAATGAGTCGAATCGCCCCCTTTGTGCCCTGCCGTCGCACCGGCTTCGGCCGCATCGGCTTCTTCTCCCGCTTCCGCTGCCGCCGATTCCGCCAGGGACGCATCGTCGTATCCAAGAACTTTGAGCTTCACCTGGGCGTCCTTGAGGATTTCCGCTTCTCCCGTCTTCTTGCAGTGAGCGCAAAGCCGCATGAGCATCTTGGCCCCGTCTTCCCTGAACTCCCACTTGAGAAGGTAGTCGGACGCCTTGACGAGGATGGGAGTACTCTCCGGTACTTCCTCGACCACGGCCATCACCTTCTCCTTGAGAATCCCCGGCTCCAGGTGCACATCGAGGATGAGCTTTTCGAGATAAGAAGTGAAATAGGATATCGCTTCCTTCGCCAGTCCCTGGGACTTGCGCAACTGGCCCAATCGAAAGAGAATGTCGGTCTGGTTCGGACTCAAGCGGAGGATCTTCTTGCAAACGGCGATGGCGTTGTTGTAGAGACTCACGCGCGAATAGGCTTCGACCGCGGCTTCGAAGCTCTTCAAGGCATCGTGCTTGTTCCCCGTTTTCAGATACAGGTCCCCGAGTTCGTTGAAAAGGTTGGGATTGTGCTTGTCCAGTTCGACAAGGCGATTGTACTCATTGATTGCCTTGGCCCATTCTCTCTTGCGAACATACTCGAGGGCTTTCTTCCTGACAGTGTTTGCCTTTACCAACTCTGCGCCTCCGAGCTATTCCTTGCTCTCCACTCTCTTCCCGCTATGAACACCCTGCGTACGGGATTTATTCCGAACCTGTAAGGTATCTCCCTGAAATCGCCTGCATCGAGTACGATGAAATCCGCTCTCTTGCCCGGTTCCAGACTTCCCACGACGTCTTCCCGGCCCAGGACGCATGCTGCGTTGTACGTCGAGGCGGTTATCGCCTCGGCCGGCGACATCCCCATGTGCGAGCATGCAATCGCCAGCATCATGGGCATCGACTCGCTCGGCGAGCTTCCGGGATTGAAATCGGACGCGATTGCTATTGCCACGCCGGATTCTATCATCCGCCTCGCCCTTGCGAAATCCAGAGACGGCAGTCCGAAACTGGTTCCCGGCAACAGAACGGCGATCACATCCGATGCAGCCAGTTTCCTCATCCCACTGTCATTGATCTTGGTGAGATGGTCGGCGCTTACGGCCCCCACTTCGACGGCCAGCTCGGCCGAGCCGGTGTCATGTATCTCGTCCGCATGCAACCTGACCTTGAGACCGGCCGCAAGTCCCGCCCGCAATATTCGTTCCGCTTCATGGACCTCGAAGACACCTTTTTCCGAAAACACGTCTATGAACTCGGCGAGCCCGTTTTCGACGACCGCCGGAATCATCTCGTTGACAATCAAGTCGATATACTCGTCCTTCCTTCCTCTGTACTCCGGCGGAACCGAGTGCGCCCCCAGGAAAGTGGGCACTATGAGCAGAGGATATTCCCCCGCCAGGGCTTTGATTACGCGCAATTGCTTCAACTCGTTCTTGAGGTCCAAGCCGTAACCACTTTTTATTTCAAGTGTTGTGGTTCCATAGGCAATGCAGCCTTCCACCCTCCGCGAGCTTCTCGCAAAAAGCTCTTCCTCGCTCATCGATCGCAAATCCAAGACGCTTTTTGCGATACCCCCGCCTCTCGCGGCTATCTCCTCGTACGAGGTTCCGAGCACCCTCCACTCGTATTCCTCCACCCTGTAGTCGGCGAAAACCGTGTGTGTGTGGCAATCCACGAAACCCGGCATCACCAGGGAGCCGTTCGCGTCGACGTCGATACCGCCCCGGGCGAGATCGACCGCGGAAAGAACATCTTCTTCCCTCCCGACGGCGACGATTTTTCCGTCCGCGCAGGCGATCGCTCCGCCGGATACTATGCCTAGTTTTTCGAGAGATTCTCCCCGCCTCGGGCCTGGTTCATTCGAAGCGAGGGTGACGAGTTGACCGATATTGTGAAGCAGAAGTTCGGCTTCCCGTTTCAACGCAGCTCCTCGGTAAGTGATATCGAACTGATGTCAGTCATGGATTTCATGCCGGTGATGTCGCTGGTCAGCTCTTAAGAAACGGGATCTTCAAACCGTGTTTCTTGGCGGCTTCTTCGGCTGTTTCATAGCCCGCATCGACGTGTCTTGCAATCCCTATGCCAGGGTCACATGTGAGGCAACGCTCCAGCTTGGCCGCTCCTCCGGGCGTTCCGTCGGCCAGCACTGCGAGCCCGGCATGAATGGAAAGCCCCATGCCGACGCCGCCGCCGTGGTGCACGGATACCCACGCGGCTCCGTTCACCGCGTTGAGCAGAGCGTTGAGGATAGGCCAGTCCGCGACGGCGTCGCTTCCGTCCTTCATCCCTTCGGTCTCGCGGTAGGGGCTGGCCACGGATCCGCTGTCCAAATGGTCACGCCCGATCACGATCGGCGCGGAGATTTTTCCCTTGCGAACGAGTTCGTTCAAAGCGAGACCGAACTGTGCCCTCTCTCCGTAACCGAGCCAGCATATCCTCGCCGGCAAGCCCTGAAACGCGACCTTTTCCCTGGCCAGGCGAATCCATCTCTGCAAGGCTTCCCTGGCGGGAAACAGTTCGGTGATCAGATCGTCGGTGGCATGAATGTCCGCGGGATCACCCGAGAGCGCTATCCACCGGAAAGGCCCCTTGCCCTCGCAGAAGAGAGGTCTTATGAAGGCGGGCACGAAACCGGGGAAGGCGAAGGCTTCTTCGTAGCCGGCTTTCTCGGCCTGGCCCCTGATGTTGTTGCCGTAGTCGAAGACCACCGCCCCCCTCTCCTTGAATCCCACCATTGCGCGCACGTGCTTCACGATGGACTCGTAGGCGCGGGACATGTACTCATCCGGGTTCTTGCCGCGAAGTTCCCCTGCTTCCTCGATCGTCAAGCCTTCCGGAATGTATCCGTTCAACGCATCGTGCGCGGAGGTCTGGTCCGTCACGATATCGATATCGACTCCCCTGGCGAGGAGCTCCGTGAACACAGTCGCCGCGTTACCCACCAGGCCGATCGAGAGAGGCTTTGCCTTCTTTTTCGCATCGAGAGCGAGTTGCAAAGCCTCTTCGAGATCATCGGTGGAGACGTCGAGATATTTCGTCGCGATGCGCTTTTCGATACGCGCGGGATTCACTTCGACGGCGAGGCAAACACCCTCGTTCATCGTCACGGCGAGGGGCTGGGCTCCACCCATCCCACCGAGGCCTCCGGTGAGCACGAGTTTGCCCCTCAGCGAAGAAGAAAAATGCTTCTCCGCGCACGCGGCGAAGGTCTCGTAGGTTCCCTGCAGAATCCCCTGGGTGCCGATGTACATCCAGCTTCCCGCCGTCATCTGGCCGTACATCATGAGCCCCTTCGATTCCAACTCCCAGAAGTGCTCCCAAGTCGCCCACTTGGGCACCAGGAGCGAATTCGCTATGAGCACCCGGGGCGCTCCCTCGTGCGTCTTGAAAACGCCCACCGGTTTGCCGGATTGAACGAGGAGCGTCTCGTCGTTTGCAAGCGTACGCAACTCGTTGACGATCGCCTCGAAAGCCTCCCAGTTCCTCGCCGCCTTGCCCCTGCCGCCGTATACTACGAGATTCTTCGGATCTTCTCCCACATCCGGGTCGAGATTGTTGCAGAGCATGCGCAGGGCGGCTTCCTGCCCCCACCCCTTGCACTGGATCTTCGACCCCCGCGGAGCTCTTATCGATCTTGACTCAATGTCGATTGCCATCTCTCATCTCCTTGCATGCTTGCCTCGTTCCTTTTCTCATTGTTCCGGCCCGCCCGTTTGCCCGCCGGCGAACGCTTCGAGCGTTTCCGAAACCAGGCTTTCGATGTCCCCGCAACACTTCACGTCCCCTCTCACGGCGTCGAGGAAAACCCGCCCGTATGTCCTGTCGGCCAGCCGGGAATCCAATATTATCACCACCCCCCTGTCCCTGCCAGTGCGAATTAGGCGGCCCGCGCCCTGCTTGAACTTGAGAACGGCGTCGGGAAGAAAGAGCTTGGCAAAGGGGTCTTCACCGATCTTTCGCATGCGTTGCGCGCGGGCCTCGACTATGGGATCGCTCGGCACCAGAAAGGGCATCTTCGCTATCACCACGATCTCGAGAAGTTCACCGGGGAAATCCACCCCTTCCCAGAACGATGCAAGGCCCAGAAGGACTCTTCCCCGGGAGGACCTGAACTTGCCGACCAGGGCTTCCTTGCTCGACGTCTCCTTCTGGACCAGAACCTCGTCACCGTCCAATCCCATCTCCGCCAAGCGGGAGGCTATACCCTCGAGCTGCCGGTGTGACGTGCACAGAACCAGGATGCTTCTTCGAACTGTCGCCGCGAGTGACGCCACCAACCGCGCGGCGGCGCCGTGGAACGCCGCCCCGGAGGGGGGAGGCATGTTCGAGGCGAGGAGAACCTTCATCTGACGCTCCAGATCGAACGGGCTCTCGAACACCCTGGTCTCCACCCGCTCCACGTCGACGAGACCGTTGCTCTCCAAGGTGAAAGAGAAGTCTCCATCGGTCGAAAGCGTGGCGGAAGTCATGATGATCGCCGCCGGGCACTCCTCCAGGTATGCGCCCAGCTGAGCGCTCACGTCACAGGGGGCCGCCGTGAGTTCGGCGGCAGCGCTCGGAGATCGGCTCTTGGCGAAGAAGACGTAGTCCTCGTCGGATGCCGATGTGACGAAGGAGAAGGTCTCGGCGAGTTCCGCGGCGGCATCCCGGAAGGTCGACAACATGCGGGCCGATTGGTTCTCATCCTCGTTTTCGTCCTCGAAAAGAACCGCCATCCTTCCGAGCATGGAAACGAGCCGGTACAGCTCTTCCTCCACGGGCCCGATCTCGTCTTCCACCGCGGCCAGGAGCTTCGATCCCTCGTAATATACGAACGAACGACCATAAGGGACGTCCCGGTCCTTACCCCCTTCGGCCTCGCCCAGGGCCCACGCGACCTTCGAGATCCGCATCAACAGCTCGTCGCACGCATCCCTCGCCGACTTGAGACCATCGGCGAAACTCTTCCAGAGCGATTCGATCTCGCCGGCGGCTTCCGGGTGTTTCGCCAGGGCCATGGCCCTTGTGTAGGCGATCACTTCGTGCATGAAGGAGGGGAACACGCTTCTCTCGCTCCCCTGGAGGGACCGGTCGGTGAAGCGCAGGGTGAGATGGTTCAACGCGGCTTCGCTCAGATGATGAGCCTCGTCCACGATCAGTACGTCGTAGTCCCCCAGGGCCGAGGCCCTTGACCCGAGATAAGAGAACAGCAGGGCATGGTTGATGAAAACCATGTCCGCGGCGAGAGCCCTGCTCCTCGCCCGAAAGAGGAAACATTCCCGCCTCTCGCTGCAACCCGTGCAGGCCGCGTCGCTGGCCGGGCAGGTGATGGCGCCCTTCAGCATTCCAAGGGCGTCGATCGACGGGACGTTGTCGATTATCCCATCCTCATCGTCCAGTATCCTCGCAAGTATCTCCGCTTGGGCGTCCCGCTTGAACTCTCCCTTCTCGAGTGCCGCCCGAACCGCCAGGCGGCACGCGTAATTCGACCTGCCCATGAGAACGGCCCCCTTGACGCTGGTCCCGACGGCTCGGAGAGCCAGGTCCAGATCCTTGTTCACCAGCTGGTTCTGGAGGGCCTTGGTGTGGGTCGTTATCACGGCGCGGGATCCTCCCTTGCTGCAATGAATCACGGTTGGAACGAGGTAGGCGAGGCTCTTGCCCAGGCCCGTACCGGCCTCCATCACCCCGATACCGCTGCGGGCCAGGGTTTCACCCACGGCGAGCGCCATATCGACCTGTGCTTCCCTCCTTTCGTAAGAATCCCCCAGCAGGGAGGGGAGGCGATCGTCGAAGGCTCGTCTTATCTTGAGCTCCATGGATCCCGCCATGATCAAAAATCGTATCCCAGTATGACGTGCACCTTGGTCTGTTCCAGCGAGAGTCTTTCGCCCACTCCGAAGCTCAGGTCGACGCTGCCCAAGCTCGTCGGCGTTCTCACGCCGAAACCATACCCGGAGCGGGTGAAGTCGTCTCTCTCCGTCCCCCCACCCGGCGACTCCTTCAACGACGATACGTATCCGACGTCGGCGAAGAGGTAGACGTGTTCCCCTTGATCACCCAACCGCAGCTCGAGACGGTTGAGCGCCGTTCGCGTGCCGTGGAACTGGTTTTCCCTGTAACCACGCAGCGTTGCGGCCCCGCCCAGATAGAACTGCTCGGAGAGGGGGATCGACTCCTCGTTGCTCTCTATCCCGTTGTAGACGATCGAGTCGTGCAACCTGAATCTTCCCATCGGGACCTCCAGGGCGTTCTTGAATCCGACTATGAACTGTGAATGACGACTCGCCGCCGGAACGGAACGATTATAACTCTTCTTGCGGGCGATCGAAACGTCCACCGAGCTCTTGATGTATCCTTTTCTTCCCGCGAAACGGCGAAACCAGGACACTCCCACGGTCAATCGCCCGCGCCACGAACGCAGCAGCTCGCCGACGCTGAAAATGTTGCGATCGGCGTGAAGGGACAAGCCGCCTTTGACGTAGCTTCCTCCGCCGGTGTGCAGCGGCACGCCGACCCGCACGCCCAGAGACTGCCATGTATAGACCGTATCCAGCCCGGTCTGTTCGATCTCCGCGCCGACGTCCATGCGCCGCCCGAGAAACATCCTGTTGAGGAATCTGATCCGGGTCTCGCTGCGACCGGCCCCGTCGTTGCTCCAATCCACGCCGAGGTCCTTCAATCTGCCCCCGATGTTGACGAGATTCATCCTTGCGAACCCGCTCAGGACCCCGGAACCTCCGTTTTCCCCCTGCGCGTAACCCATCGCGCCGGCCATCGAATGTCTCCGGCGCGGCTCTTCCACTTCGATGTGCGCTTCCACGCTCCCGCCGTCCGGAGAGAGCACGATCCGCGCGGGACGGACGGAGGTGAAATACTGCATCGCCTCGAGGCGTTCCACCGCTTGGCTCACCTTGTCCCCGCTGTATGTCTCTCCCTCTTTCAAACCCGAGATCCGGGACGCGACCTCCGGGCGCGTTCTCCGGAGCCCCTCGAAGACGATCTTCGACAACTTCTTCTTCCCCCCGTCCATGAGGAAGAGGGAGAGATCCACCGTCCCGGTTCCGGGGTGGAACTCGAGGCCGTCTATCCAGATCTGGACGAAGGGATATCCTTCGCGGTCGAATTCATCGAGAAGGGCCTTGATTCTTCGATCCAGGTCGAGGGGCCGAAACGGCATGCCGGCGGCCGCGCCCAGCTTGCGCCCGAGTTCCTTCTCATCGACGGGGATCGTCGCCTTGA
Source organism: uncultured bacterium (assembly GCA_964464035.1). Taxonomy (GTDB): domain Bacteria; phylum Krumholzibacteriota; class Krumholzibacteriia; order WVZY01; family WVZY01; genus CAYXEN01. The sequence goes on from CAYXEN010000021.1 coordinate 16,586, forward strand.
AGTTCACATTGCCGTATCTCGCCTGCTCTCCCTCTTCGATCCTGATCTTCACGCTCGTGCTGTCACGATCGTATTCGACGAAGAAGCGGGCAGAGAGATAACCGCGCGAATAATAGATGCCCTGGATCCGTGCGATGGAAACCGGGACCTCGCCGGAGCGCCCCAGGATCCTTCGTATCTCTCCGGTGTCGACGACATGGTTGCCCTGCACTTCCATCCTCAACCCCGCCGGGCAAGCGATGGGAGCAAAGAGCGCCCCGAGGAGCATCGGCATCAAACATCTTCTAGAAATACGCACGCGTTTCCACCTTGAGATTGTGTTCTATTATCCTCTTGCCCAGAAAACTCAGCTCGCTTCTCCCGTCGTACGTGGTCACGAGCGAGATCGACTTGGATACCCTCACGTTCGCGGTGAGACTCCAGCGGTGCGCGTCTCCCGGCCCGGTGAAGAACAGGGGTCTTGCCCCCTGGCCGGCGTCCTCGAGCGTCCGCGTCATCTCGTACCTGCCGTAGATCGTCGCCAGCGTTCTCAACCTGTAACTGAAGCTCGGCTTGACCATGAAGAGACGTTCCCGGTAGGAGGAGATCGCGTCCCTGCGGGAAGCATACTGTACGAAAAAATCGAAAGTGCTTCCCGCGCTGAAGCGCGTGCTGCTTCCCGCCTCTATCGATCGCTCCTCCACGTCGTAAGAGCTCCCCGTCCCTTGCGGCAGACCCTTCCCGCCGCGACGCCGGAAAGAGCTCTTGAGCTCGAGCGACGCGGTGAACTTGCTGGAGAGCGAACGATCGAACTTGAGATCGTACTCCGCCAGGAACCTGTCCTCGGCGCTTCCCTTGAAAAGATTGTCCTCCTCGTCGGTTCTGAGATACCGGAACAAGAGCGAAGCGTTCCGATAGGAGTCGAGAAGCGACCAGTCCTGGCGGATACTGGTCACGCCCGAGAGCGTGCTGCCGTCCCTCTGCAGGGCTGAGGGAACCATGAGATATATCTTCCATGCCTCGTCGAACGTGGTCTCTTCCTTGACACTCACCGTCTGATCGAGCGAAACGTTCGCTCCGAGCCAACCCAGGAGTCCGCGGCCCCGGCTTCGGTGCCCCGATCTCCCCTTGCCCACCTTCAACCTCCACGTGAAATCCACCTTGTGGGTGGGAACGAGTTCCACCGTGGGAAGAAACACCACCATGTACGCCCCCCTTCCCTTGCCGACCGGTTCCCCCAGGACGTTGTAATCTCCCTTCCCCTCGCCGACGAATACCACGTTCTTCTCCATCGTTCGCGCCTGGTTCTGGCTTATCTCGTAATCGACGTCGGTTCTGAGCCCTAGTCTTCGCGAACGCAGCATCGCCTTCAGCCGGGCAAGATCGGTCTTTCGTCGCCCCCCGACGAGAAACTCGTCGTCCACCCGGTGAACGTATTCGAGTTCTCCCCTCACGTCGGCCGCAGACCGGGAGGCGACCGATACGGCGTACGTTCGATTGCGCCGGGATTCGACCCATCCCCCCGTGGTATCCGCCAACTCCCTCGTATCCCTATCCTCGAAAGAGATCTTCCAGCCGAGGGCCCCTCCTTTTCGACTTCCCAGCCCCGCCCTGTAGAACCGGTAAGCGATGCCGCTGTCGGATGCGGCGTCCTTGAGATACTCCTCGTTTTCCCAGACGATCGAGGGCAGGATCTTCCACAACCCCATGTTCGCCGTCACGTTCTCGTGTGAGCGCGTGCGCTTTTCCCCGCCGCCGGACACGGAGGTGAAAAACACCCTGCTCTTCAAGTTCCTGTCGACCGCGCGCTTGAGAACCAGGTTGCCTTCGTGCTTGATTCCCGTGAACGATTCCCTGCTTATGCGCCCGACGCGGTAGTCGGCCTTGAAGGAATCCTTTCTCCGGTACGTGCCCCGAATCTCGCCCAGGAGCTCCGTTCCCTTTATGGGAACCTTCTCCAGGTTCCAATCCCGGTAGAAATACCAGGGCCGCGCCCGGTCCATGCTCTTGAACCTTTCATCGAGCAGGCTGAGATCGGTTCCAAGGCCGAGATCGCCCCCCAAGAGCCGGACGCCATCGTACAGGATCCGCAACGCCGCCGCGTTGCCGAGGTTGTCGCCGTCGTCGAGCTCGGACAGAGTGTTGCGGTCGTAATTGCTGAGATCGTACTCGAGGTCCAGGTTCAAGCCGTTATTCCTCTTGCGGGTCAAACGAACCGTGAAGAGTTCGTGGCGCTCGGGCAAGGGAAGTTCCTTGCCGACCACGTAGTTCCCCTTGCCCGGTCCCGCGAAGGCGTATACGGGAGTGCCCCGCTTGGAGACACCGTCCAGGATATAGTCACCCCTGCCCATTCCGACCTCTATGAAAGAGAGATTGTATGTCCCCATGGAATCGTCGAACAGATAGTGAACCGGAACGCCGCCTATCGTGTCTTCGGGAACGAGCACGTATTCACCCGTGCCGGGTGCAACCTGCGTCACGCCTGAACCCAGGGCCAGCCCCTCGTCGTCGCCGGCCCGGGCGATGATCCGGCGTTCGGCGTCGTCGAGGCTGATCGACTTCGGTCTGTCCTCATCGTCGCTCTCACGCACGTAAAGAGCCTGGAGCGCGATACCTCCCGGGATATTCTCCCTCTCGACACCGGTGAGCAGCGTCGAGCGATTGTATTTCTCGCGTGTCACTTCGTAATCGACCGCTATCTCGCTGTCCTCAGTTATCAGCCTGCGCGGAGTGAATGTGATGGTGCCGCGATCGTAATCGATCACGTAATCCAGATTCTGACCCCGCCGCAGGAGCTCACCGTCCATGTAGACCTTTTCCGAGCCGGCGAGGATCACTTCGTTCGTCACCCTGGCCTGCGAGAGAAGTTCGTACGGTCCCTGCAAGCCGGCCGTTCCCCTGAAAGTCATCGTCCGGAACAGGCCCTTGCTCGAGGCTCCGGCCAGGAGAAGCTTCGTTCCACCCACGCCGACTTCGCCGGCGAAGCCCTTGACCTCCCTCTTGATCGGTGAAAACGTGGAGAAGTCGTTGCCGAGGGTGAAATCACCCAGAGAGGCCTTGTTGCGCTTGCCGGCCACTTCGACGTAGACCTTGTCGAGATATTCGAGCTCCTCGGTGTTTCCTTCCGGCTGGATGGGGAGGTTCTCGTCGGAGAGGAGGGCCTTCACGTTTATCGTGGGCGTGATCTTTCCGTTCACCGTCGCCTTGAGACTCTGGTCGAGCGAGGCACCCCGGTTGGATCCCACCGAGAAGCTGATCGATTTCATTCCTCCGAAGACAAGATTGCCGGGCCTGCTTCCTTTGGACGCGGGTCTTTCGGATTGCGCGCGCCTCTCGCGGCGGGGCGAGGACTCGGTCACGGGCGCGAAATCGAATCCGCGAAGCGAGTAGACCGAGTTCAGGAGGAACGGGAGCCTTGTATAATCGACGACCAGGGTGGAACCTGCTTCGAGGGGACGCTTGAATCTCACTATCCCTTTCTGGTAGTCGATCGCGTAGTCTTCCTTCGCAAGCAGCCTGCCTTCCACGAAGACGCTTTCGCTTTGCTCGAGCACGAAAGGATATGAGAGTGTCACCTTGGCGGTGGTTCGAGTGATCTGGAGCGTGTCGGACACGCTCCCCCAGTTCTTCCAGTCGTAGGCCGCACCGCGGGCGCAAGCGGGGGCGAGAAAATCGGGGACAGGGAACGAGAACGCCAGCAGAAATATGAAGATCGAAGCGCGCTTAATATGCCATCACCTTGAAAACCAGTACCCGTCTTCCGGCCGTGTCGGCGACGTAGAGACGACCTTCCCTGCTGATCTCCACGTCCATGGGATGAAATTTTTCCGCCCCCTTGGGATAGACGGCACGAAGAAGATCGCCCTCGCCGGAGAAGATGAAAACCACTCCGGCGTCCGGGTCGGCCACGAACACCCTGCCCGCGGGGCCGAGAACCGCCCGGCGCGGCCTCGACATCGGGTTCGGGGCGCCGCTCTTCGGAACAGTCCGCAACAGCCTCCCGCCGCTGTCGAAGATCTGCACCCTCCGGTTGCCCGAATCGGCGACGATCAATCTCCCGTCCGGAGCGAAAGCGATTCCTTCGGGAGTATCGAACTGCCCGGGGTACGAACCGTAACCGCCGAAAGCCAACTCCAGTGACAAATAGACATCGAAGACGAGAACCCGATGGTTCTCGACGTCGGTTATCGCCATCCGTCCGGACTCGTCGACGTCGAGAGCATAGGGGGACGCACGGCGTCCGGCGATCTCTCCGCTCAGGCTCAGCAGAATATCCCGGTAGGCCCCCTGCTTGTCGAAGCGAAGGATGTTGCGGTTGACCTCGTCCACCGCGTAGATGAAAAACCCTTTCAATTTTATATCGGTGGGATAGAACCCCGGGCCCGCCGAGGGATCCTGGAATTCGAAACCGGAGCTCCCGGTCTTGTCGAAACCGACGATCCTCCCGGGCACTCCGTCGGCCACGAACAGGTCACCTTGGAAATCCACCGTCACGCCGAGCGGCTCGCCGAGCGACGCACCTTTCATCCCCTGGTACGATGCGAGCACCTCTCGAGGTTCGCCCAGATCGAGTGCACTTCTCAAGCCCTCACCGCCGCCCGCGCACGCGAGAAAGCCGACGGCCAGAACCATAACCAGAGAAAATATCTTGGCACCGGTTTTCATGCATGAACTCCCGTGAGGGGTGAAGCGGGGCGGGTGAGCTAGAATCCACGTACCAGCATGACGCTGAAATCCCTCTGGATGGAACCCTCCGGCAGCGAACTGAAGGTGAGGCGGAACCTCTCTTTCTCTTCTCCCGCGGACAGGGCGCTCGCGGCCCTCGCCGACTTCACGGCGTAGACGGCGCTTGCCACGCGGTTGGCGAGAGCGGCCGCCAGAGTATAGAGCGATCTCCGATAGGCCAGCCTGCTTCCCCAGCGGATGTCGAAATACCTCTTCCTGTCCGCCGAACTCCTCCACGCCCACGGCTCGAAGTCGGCCACCCGGTGATTGAGGTAGTATTGATCGAGCGTGGCGTAATCGGAATACGGATAGGTGACTTCCCGCCCTTCCTCCTTGAGGAAGACCTCATAGTCGTCCGAAGAATCATAATCGCCGATCTCCCGGTAGAAGCTGTCCGAGTGATTCCTGCTCGTGATCCCGGCGAAGACCATCGCGAAATCCTTGTAGCGCTCCTTGCGAACGTGTCCCTGGATACGGAAGACGACGAAAGAAGTCCAGACCGCCGCCTCGGCGATGAAGAAGAACTTGGCCTTGGTCGTCTCCCCGAGGTATCGCTGGCCCAGGCCGGGGAGAAGAAGCGAGTAGAGAACGGCCCTGGTCGTCGACTTGCCGTCCGAAGAAACGGCTTCGCTCGAAATCATCCCCCGCGCAAGGGTGCCCTGGCTCGAAGTCACCGCACGCCAGGATTCAGGAAGGCGTCTCAGGCTGAAAGCACTGCTCTCGCCGGCTGAAAGAAGAACCGAGAAAAAGACGATCCAAAGCCCCTTCACAATCCTCGTCATTTGAATCTGTACTCCAGGACGAAGCGGGTGGAGGAGAATCCCTGCGTTTCCACGTCGAAACCGAGTCTCGAGACATCCTCGTCACCGGAGCGGCGGGACAGAATGATCGTTTCCACGAGCGAATAAGCCCGGGCGGCGATGCTCAAATAGATGAAACGATCCGCTACGGTGAGCTGGTGGTTGCTGTTCGCGCGAAGGCCCATGTAGAAGGACCGGTTGTTGGTGAACTCGTAATAGCTCCCGGAAGGATCCGGCGCGGAACTCCAGTCGTCCCATCCCGACAGGAACCAGTTGTACTTGCCCAGGTTCTCGTAGTATTCCTGCTTGTCCTGCTCCTTGGGTATGAACGGCATGTAGAAAAAGTTGTCGCTGTAATTGTAGGTCATCCTGCCTTCCCAGGATCCGTCTTGTCCCGCGGCCTCTATGGCTTCGACGGAACCGTACGGCCCTGAAGGATGCTCGAGGAGCCATTTCGAAACGCTCCAGTGGGCGTCGGCGAAACTCTCGTAACGCCGCCTCGTATCAAGCCCCTTGCTCCGATTGTGCGCGTAACCGATCCACGCGGCCGCTTCCATCGCCAGGAGCGCGATCCCACGCTTGTAATAACCCATGTAGATCTCGCCCGCCCCGGGCGCTATGATCGAGAGCACGATGGGCCAGGGACCGTGATTCGAAGATGAGGAGCCTCCGCGCTTCAGAAACGCTCTCCCGCCGTGCCCCGAAACCAGGTCTCCCACGACGGCTATATCGTCGACTTTCTCGGTGAGGTCGAGTTTCAGGACTTCGTTCGAGTCGTACGATTTCGTCGCGATGGGAAGGAGGTCCATGTTCATCGCGTCCCGCTTCTTGCCGGGAGGCGCAGGCACCGTGGGCGCGGCGAAAGCAGGGCATGAAACAACAAGCAATGCAATGCACACCGCTATGGTCGAGATCCTGATCATCGATCCACACCTCGTTGGTACTCGAATATGACGAATCAATCAGGGGACGCCTGTCTAGAAAGAAACACCTATCGACCAGCGGTTCACCCTGTCGAGCTCCACGTTCTGCGGCACGCTCGCGTAGTCGAATCGCAGGCCCTTGTATATGAATCCCAACCCGTAGGTCATGCCTTTTATCCCGCCTTCGTTGTCACGCACGTAACCGAGCCTTCCGGCCAGCAGATTCACGTACTGGTACTCCAGACCGAAATGATATATCTCGGTCTCCCTGGTGGTTATGTGCCGTTGCACGAGCCAGAGAAGGCTCTGCTCCACGTCCAAGGTCAGAATCAGGTTGCTGATTTCGTCCGAGACCGGGTTGAAGGCCACTCCGACCCTCAACGTCGTGGGCAGCGGATTGGGCTGTTCCTTGTCTATGAAGTTCACGTCGGGACCTATGTTCGTGACCGTGGCTCCCAGGCGCATCTTGGGAACCCGCAGGCGCCACAACCGGAAACCGGGAGTCTTCCACTGTGTGCCCACGTCGAGGGCGATGGAAGAGCCTGCTCCCTTGCGGCCGGATTGCGTGGCCCAGGCCGGGGCCAGGTCGATGTATATGAATTTCAAGGAAAGTCCGAAGTTCACGCTCTCCGTCAATCTCATGCCGAAACTTCCCATGAGATATCCTTCCCAGGCCTTGAACGGAATCTCCGGTGAAGAGGGACTCCTCTTGGCGATGATTTCGCCATAAGTGAGATAAGCCATCGAAAAACTGAGAGCGCCTATGCCGCCCACCTCGTTGGCGTAACTGAAATACTCGTAATATATGTCCGAATACAGGTCCGACAGGAGGCTTGCGTGCATGAGGGAAAGATTCTTCCCTTTCACCGAGCCGAGCCCGGCCGGGTTCCACCAGGCGGCCGTGGCGTCGTCCGCGAGAGCGACGAAGGCCTGGCCAAGGCCGTTGGCCCGCCCGCCCGGCGAAATGGTGAGCGAAGCACCCGTGGCTTCACCCACGGCCAGAGCCGGGGACGATGCGATCGAGGTCAACAACAAAGATGCAAGTACGATCGTGATAAAGCTGCGATACATCGGGATAACGCCTCCTGCTGAATAAGGATAAAACATAATTCATTTAAGGTCAAGAATTTACTTCCAGGGCTTCACTTCATTTTGACGACTTTCCCCCGTAGGAGCTTCGGAGGGCTATCACCTCCCTCGAATACGACCTTGGCGACGAACAGGTACAGCCCGTTGGCTATCGTGTCGTTGTTGAAATCCCTCCCATCCCAATAGATCCACGCTTCCCCCGCGTCCTTCCTGGCCTTGAGAGTGCGTATGCGTTTGCCGGAAGATGTGAATATATCGAGGACCACGTACGCCGGGTCGGAGAGATGCAAGAGGAAATGAGTCGACTCCTTGAAGGGGTTGGGGTAATTCAAGATCATCTCGGCGTAATTCTCCATGGGATCCATCACGTCGAACGACAGGGTATCCAGGGCGATCTGCCCGTAGCTGTCCGCCACCTTGTAGAGGGCGTTGTGCCTCCCCACCGAAATGTTCGGCAGCGGATAGAGGAGGACGCCGGAAGTATCCGTCCCTCCTTCGTCGAACGTGAAGTATTCCGTCACGTCCACGGGGAAGTTGCTGCCGTCGAATATGAGCACTTGCTTCCCCTCGTTGGTCGTGCTGAGAATGTCGATCCCGTCGGCATCCCTGACCACTGCCTGGAGAATCGCCCCCGGTTTTATCTTGTCGATCCCGCCCTTGAAACCGAGCTTCACGCGAGGCGGCCCGTCCTTCGGATCGGCGAAGTTGGAGTCCGAAGCCGAAGGATAGAGCAGCTTGACGTTTTTCTTGGCCTCGGAAGCGTCCAGCATTCCGTTCTCCGCGTAGGCCATGACGAATGAGTACCTGCCCGGGTTCGGATACCTCGGCACATGGAAGTCGAATTCGAAAGCACCCTTGATCACGGCGGCGCTTCCCCTGTATATCTCTCCCCCCGGATAACGATAGGGAATGAAGAAACCATCGTCCCTCTTGTATCCGGTGGTATCGTCCGACTCGCGCACGACCAGGTCCACCGATCCGGAGAAAGTCGTGTCCACGCTTGAGGAGCTCATCACGAAACCCCGGATCCTCTTCGGTCTCCCCGAGAAGATGGTATCGACGTCGGAAGCGAGGAACTCGACTCTCCTCTTCGGTATGTTCAAAGTCATTGCGGGGTCGCCGAGCAGATTGTATTTCTCGTTGTTCTCCTGGACGAACAGTTGGGCCGAAGGCAGCATGTTGATCTTGGCTTCGTTCAAGGCGATCCCCAGCGGAACGCCCTCTCCCTGGGAAGGCGGGAAAACCTTGTCGAAGAGGTTGTAGTTGAGGCCGAAATTCGGAGTTATGTAGGTGACCTGGGAGGCGGCGACAACCGCCACCGCCCCGCCTTCCTCGCGTAGAAGAAGTTTCTCCGACAGGCTCCTCGCCACCGGGTTGTCGAAATCCCCGATGGTGCAACTCATGGCTATCATGAGGGGCAGCCGCGATCCGTTGTTGAGGGAGCCGACGTCGGAGCCCAGAAACACCTGCTCATCCGCCATCTGCTGAGAGCTTCCGTGGCCGATGTAGTTTATCAACAGGCTGCCCTTGTTCCACTGATCGACGAAAGTCTTCCTGCTCTCCGGCTTGATTCCCTGAATGGCGGGGAACTCGGTCAAGTATATCTTGAACACGTCGATGAAAGACGGGAGATGATAATTGGCCAACAGCTCGGACTGCAGAATGAACGTGTCGTCCGTGTGTCGCGAGGTTCCCGAGTTCTCGTCGTCCGCGACGAGGATGATCTCGTTCTTCCAGGGATCGAGATCGGTCGTCGTCTCATAGGAGATGATCTTGTCCGTGAATATATTCGCTTCCGACAGGTTGGCCGCGGGGAGACGCCCCACCGCTATGTCGGGAATGCCGAAGCCGGGAGTTTCGTCCTGCGGATCCATGTAGGCATACCATTCGTCCGTCGCGTAAGCCTCCGCTATCGGCGTTCCTCTTGCATGTAGATTCAGGTTGGTGGGAAGGTAATCCTCTTGAACGGACGCGTACCTCTTGTAATCGGTATTCGCATCTCCCATGAGGCAAACGTAGGCCAGGAGCGGAACTCCCCCGACTGTGAAATTGTCGTACAAGAACTTGCAATAGTTCCTGATCGCCATCGGGTCCGGCACTCCTCCCGAGAAGTTGTCGAACACGCTCTCGATCGAAACCGCGGCGACGTCCCCGTTGGGATAATACGGGAGGTGCGAGCTTCTGAAGTTCTTCAGCCTCTCCGCCGCGGCACGCATGTCCTCGTGGTAGACGATCAGCATGTTCGGGGACGAGGTAACGCCGCGCAGATCGACCGGCGTGTATCTCCTCGTCTCGAAAGGCTTCTTGAACGTGCCCGCGCTGCAGGCCCAAAAGTGTTTCCGACCGCCGGAGGCTGCACAGGAGAACGCCACCTTCCGCGTAGCTCCCACGTTCGAGACGCTCAAGCCCCGCAACAAACCGGGGTGGTATTGATCGGTCACGTCGAAAACGTAGAGCGAATCGGATCCCAGGAAACCGGAAACCTCGAAGTCGACGATCCCGGAAGTATCGGGGCCGGTGAAAGCCAGCTCGTTGGCGACGGCCGTCATTCTTCGCTCGTAGAAGATGGAATAATAATCGAAGTACATGAAATCCTTGGGATTGAGATCACGCGGAACGCGCAGGACGAGCCGGTTCTGGCCTTCCTGGAGAAAGAAACCGCTCGCCGAGACGGGATAGCCGTCCTCGTACTTGGTTCCGTAAAAGGTGTTCCAAATCTTCTCGGTCACGATCTTTCCGTTCATGATGTAGACGGCATGATGGTTCGCGTTCGAGTCTATCGTATCACCGGAACATAGCGATCCACAGTAACTCGAAAACGCTGTCGTGCGGAAGACCTGCGGGCGTGTCTCGACGAGGTCTCTCACGGGGAACACGGGCAAGAGCTTCTCCTCGTTGGGAACGGAGTTTCGACCGATGTCCAACCACAACCACCCGTCTCCTCCGAAGTCGAAATTCTTCACGATGTTTTTCTCGAAATACAGCCTGTCGGGGAAAGTCGTCCTCGGCGGGTTTCCGCTGGGAGCGGCGTCCGTCTTCTTCATTCTTGCCGCCGAGCCTGGGAACGCTCCTCCCCACGTCAGGTAGTAGTAGTTGCTCGTTGCGTAAGGATGATCATAGAAAACCGTGTCCGGAGCGCTCGGGTCGAAATAATCCAGCCAGTCCTTGAGCCCGAGAGCATAGAAGACGATGCGATCGTTTGGATCGAAGCTGCCGTCACCACCGTCGAGCACGTAGATGTCGCATTCCCGCATCCAGTTGCCAGGGAGCCAGGTGCCGCTGCTGTCCGCAAACGAAGGATTCTGATTGACGCCGCCCGCCGTGAAGAGGCGGAACGAGCCGGGATCGACGGCATCGAGGGAAAAACCGAGATTGAAGAGGTCGTTGCCGGTTATGTAGTAAACGCCTCTGGTCATGATCCCGATCTTCACCCAGTTCGAAGACAACGAGAAATGGGGAGCCGGAGCCGCGACGCGGCTCGATCGCTTCCGTCCAGGGTAATCGCCCGCCCGCGAGGCGTTGAGAACGACTCTGCCGAGCAGCGGATCCTTCGTTTCCGATCCGCTTTTCCCCCTGGACGCGGGATACGTAATATTGAGAGTCATCTTCTTCCAGACATCCTTCACCCCCCGCGAGTAATCCACTCGCTCCGAGTAGCAGTCGACGGCCACCACCGGCTTCTTGCGATAGTAGAACGGCTTCGAAACCGAAACGGGCGCGCTTGGATAGAAACCGGTGGGAGGCAATTCGCCTCGCACCGCCTCGGGAGTGTCGGTACCGCGGGTGATGGGGGGAAGACCGCCCGCCTCCTCTTCATGATCACCGCTTTCGATCGTCGCGCGACACCCTCCCCTCTCAGGCACGGCGACGAAAAAGCGAACGAACGAGAGCCGGGGCAATCCATCCGCGTAGAGCGTGTGAACGGAGACAGGGGAATCTCCCGATCCGGAGAAATCCACTTCGATTTTCATGTACCCGTCCCTCTCCTCGAGAACCCGCAAGCCGGCGGCCTGCGAAGAGATCGCGGCGAAGACGACGAGGAGTCCTGTCATGGCATGCTTGATGAGCCGCATCTTCAAATCTCCGCGAGAAGAATGGCGAATACAAGGACAAGGGCGGTTTGGACCAGTAGATTGCTTCTGCCGAGTTCCCTGCCGTGAGGCACCAGGCCGCTGTGGGACGGAAACACCTTGCTCGAACCGGGTATGACTCCCTTCTTCCAGAGCAGGTTTTCGAAATCGGGAACGGCACCGAAAACGGCTCCCAAGAATGCCTTTCCATCCATCCAGCCGGAAAGGGCGAGCAGGAAGAAGACAACGAGACCGAGGGTTATTTCGTGGCTCACTTTCTCGAAGTCGTAATGCGGGAAAGCATCCAGGACAACATGACTTCCCAGGCCGAAAAACGGCGCCCAAACAGGATGCGGCGCAACGGCCCCCGCCAATGCGCCGGCGACTATATGAGTATAGAGACACAAACCCGTTGACTCCCTCGCAGACCGGGGTGCCCCAGGCTCAGTATTTCTCCGCCCGATCGATCAACATTATCGGAATCCCTTGATCGTTGATCGGGTACTTGAGCCTGCATTTTTCGCATTTAAGAAACTTTCCATCCTCGTCGAGGACTACTTTCTCCTTGCATTTCGGGCAGGCGAGAATGTTCAGTAGCTCAGGTTTGATCATAACTTCTCCCGGTTCTGGAGGTTACATCGGGGCAGGACACACGCAATACATCACTAACGACATCGCAGATGAAGCATTTGGCTGGTTCTTAAATTATAATTTTACAAGTAGATGCATGTCAAGCCGAATCTTCTTTGTAGTACCCGATCCCCGCATATTTCTTGCGTCGCTTTTCGATCAGCGTCGAGGGATCGAAATGCCCCAGGTACTCGAGTTCCTCGTATATCACCCGCTTCAGTTCATCAGCCATCGCGGCGTGATCGCGGTGGGCACCGCCTTCCGGCTCCTTGACCACCTTGTCCACCACTCCGAGCGAGTAGAGATGATCCGATGTCAGCTTCAAGGCCTCGGCTGCTTCTTTGACCTTCGTCTGGTCCTTCCAGAGGATGGCGGCGCATCCCTCCGGCGAGATCACCGAGTAGATGGCGTACTCGAGCATGAGTATCCTGTCTCCGACGCCAAGCGCCAGCGCGCCGCCGCTGCCCCCCTCCCCTATCACTACGGCGAGGATCGGCACGCGGAGACGCGCCATCTCCTTCAAGTTTCGCGCAATCGCCTCGAACTGCCCGCGCTCTTCGGCCCCGAGCCCCGGGTAGGCACCCGGAGTGTCTATCAAAGTCACTATCGGAATCGAGAATTTTTCCGCCAGCTTCATCAAGCGCAACGCCTTCCTGTATCCTTCCGGGTGCGGCATGCCGAAGTTGCGGTATATGTTTTCTTTGGTGTTCCTTCCCTTTTGATGGCCGATCAGCATGATCCTCTTGCCGTTCATCGTCATCAAGCCGCCCACGATGGCCGGATCGTCGGCGAAACTCCTGTCACCGTGCAGTTCCACGAACTTGTCGGCCATCAACCGGACGTAGTCGAGCGTATAAGGCCGGGCGGGATGTCTCGCCAGTTGGACTTTCTGCCAGGGAGTCAGCTTGGAATAGATGCTCTCGCGAAGCTTCCTTGCTTTCTCGGAAACCTTCCGGATCTCCTCGTCCATCGAGACGTTCTGAACCGAGGCCACCGCCTCGAGCTCGGCTATCTTTTCCTCGAGCTCCACGATGGGCTTCTCGAAGTCCAGGCATTGCCTGCCGCCCGCATGTGGATCCTTCTTTGCCTCCACGTGATTCTCCTCAGAAAGCGTCCCAGAACGATATCTCCAATTCCCTTCCCACGCCGCTCGCCCCCCTGAAGTTACCCGTAAGATCCCTGAAAATCAACATAAAGGATAGGTTGTCCCGGTAGTTGAATCTGATCGCCCCGTCGAGGTAGATGCCTCCTTTGCCGAAAGGACTTCCCTCGACGTTGTCGTTCAGAGCCGCGTCGGCGTCCATGAGCAGGGAAAAATTCATGATCGGAGACCACTCGGCGGCGACGAAGAGATCGGGATCATCGTCGTCCTTGTTCTCCAAACTGTAGTTCGCGCCGCCGTGAAGGGAGAGATCACCGAGCGCCACCCGGTAGTTCTTGCTCAGGACCAGGTAGAATCCCGGCGACTTCCTGTCGTACCTTTCACGATCCTCGTGGTAGAAGCCCCTTCCCTGCGAATCGAACCCGACCGCCAGTGCCGGAGCCATGTATTCCTCGAGGAGGCGGATACGAAACTGGAAACCAACCCGGTCGTTGACGTCCACGTCTCCCCTCTCGAAGAGTCTCTGCATCCCGAACGAGGCTCCCACCTGGAAGACGCCCTTGAACCCAACTCTCAAACCGAAGAGCATGCTGCTCTCCGGGCCTATTCTTCCGTAGATGTGGTACTCGCCGTTTTCCAGGAGGCCCGCGGTGGGATGGTCCACAATATATATGGGCGCGGGCATCTGCGCAAACGAAACGGCGGACGATAAGGAGATCAGCAGAATCATCGCAATAAGACTCTTGGAATTCATGGCCTATCCTTTGTAACCGGCTGGAACGAGCCGCACGTTCTGGACCCCCACCGAAGCCGAGAGCTTCCGCAAGAGATCGTGGTCGAGATCGACGGAAAGTCTGCGCGAGCGGATCGTGCACTTCTCGTTGCCGCCGCCGTGGAGGTGAAAGAAAACGCTGGCGCTCCCTTCCTTGCCGGAAAGCAGTTTCTTCAGCTCGTCTATCTTGGATTCGGATACGAGACTCAAGTCGAGGAAGAGATGGAGTTCCTTGGACGGAGGGATGTGGTCGTCGTCCACCACCGCGACGGAATTGACGAGCAGTTTTCCCTCTCCGCCGTTCAAGCAGGAGATCTTGCCTTCCAGGATCACGAGACTGTCCTGCATGATCATCTTCCGGTACTTTTCTAGCACCTCGGAAAAGGCGATCGCCTCGGCCTGTCCCTTGCCGTCCTCGATGGTGATGAAAGCCATCGGATTCTGTTTGCGGTCGAACGTCGTCTTGACGGCCGTGACCATACCGCCCACCACGGCGTGCTTCCCGTTGCGGCCGGCCTTGAGGTCGGCGGTCGTCATCGTGCTCATCATCTCGAGGACATGCTTGAACTTGTCGAGCGGATGCCCGGAAAGGAAGAAGCCGAGAGCCTCCTTCTCCCTTCGGAGCTGCTCCTGGGGGCTCCAGGGTTCGCAGTCCTCCAGTCGCTCGCTTCCCGGCGACGAGTCCTTGGAAAAGGCGAACGTTATCTGCCCTATTTCCGCGTCACGCGACCTCCTCTGCGCCCGCTCGAGTATGCGGTCGAGGTTCTTCATCTTCCGGGCGCGGTGGCCGGGGAGTGAGTCTAGAGCTCCGGCCTGGATCAGGCTCTCGATCACGCGCCTGTTGACCACCTTCGAACTCACCCTGGAACAGAAGTCGGTGAGCGAGGAGAACTCCCCGTTGGCCTTCCTCTCCTTTATGATGTGTCTCACCGCGTTCATGCCCACGTTCTTCACCGCGGCCAGCCCGTACGTTATCTTCCCTTTCACCACGCGGAACTCGGCGTCGCACACGTTTATGTCCGGGGGCACGACCTCGATGCCCAGCTCCCTGCACTCGTCCAGCAGAACGATTATCCTGTCGCTGTCGTCTATCTCGCTGGTGAGGGATGCCGCCATGAATTCAGCGGGATAATGTTTCTTCAAGTAGGCCGTGCGGACCGAGATGACGGCGTAGGCGGCGCTGTGTGACTTGTTGAAACCGTAGAGGGCGAATTTCTCCATCTTGCCGAAGATCTTCTGCGCGGCGGTCTTGGGAATGCCGTTCGCCGCGGCGCCCTGGATGAACTTCTTGCGCTGGCTGACCATCACCTTCTTGTCCTTCTTTCCCATCGCCTTGCGCAGCAGGTCCGCCTCGCCCAGCGAGAAACCGGCCAAATTGCTCGCGATCCGCATGACCTGCTCCTGGTAGAGTATCACCCCGTACGTTTCGCGAAGAATCGGCTCGAGGGAGGGATGCTCGTATTCGATCTTCTTCTTGCCGTGCTTGCACTCGACGAAGTAGTTCACCATGTCGCTTCCCAGGGGGCCGGGGCGATAGAGCGCGTTCACGGCCACTATGTCGTTGAAGCCTTCGGGCTCGAGGTTCTTCAAGAGCTCCCTCATCCCGGCGCTTTCCAACTGGAACACACCGACGGTCCTGGCGTTGCGGAGCAACTCGAATGTATCGGGATCATCCGTGGGGATGTCCTCCGGCTTGAGCTCGACGCCGTGATTCTCCTTTATCATCCGGATCGTCTTGTCGATCACGGTCAGCGTCCTCAAGCCGAGCAGGTCGATCTTGAGAAGACCGATGTACTCGATACTCTTCATGTCGTACTGGCTGGTTATCTCCCCCTTGTTCGTCCGATAGAGCGGGATATGATTCACCAGCGGCGTGGGCGTTATGATCATGCCGGCCGCGTGGATGGACGCGTGGCGCGTGAGACCTTCGAGGGTGAGAGACAACTTCATCAATTTCTTGTATAGCGGGTTCTCCTCGACCATCTTCTTCAGGTCGGGAACGCTTTCGAGAGCTTCTTCGAGGGTGGTTCCGATCTGGGCGGGAATCAATTTGGCGATGCGGTCGACTTCGGCATAGGGGATCTTCAACACCCTCCCGACGTCGCGCACCACGCCTCGGGCCGCCATCGTCCCGAACGTTATTATCTGGCAGACGTTCTCCTTCGAGTACCTGTCGATCACGTAGCGTATGATCTCGTCCCTTCTCTCGAAGCAGAAGTCGATGTCGATGTCCGGCATGCTCACCCTCTCGGGGTTCAGGAGGCGCTCGAAAAGAAGGTCGTATTTGAGTGGATCCACGTCGGTTATGCCCAGGCAATAGCAGACCAGGCTGCCGGCCGCGCTTCCCCTCCCGGGGCCGACAGGGATACCGGACTCCTTGGCGTGATCCACGATGTCCTTTACGATGAGGAAATAGCCCGGAAAATCCATCTTCTCGATGACGGAGAGCTCGTATTCCAACCTGTCTCGGACTTCATCGCTCGTCCCGCCGTAGCGTCGCTCCGCCCCCTTGAACACCTCGTCCCGGAGATAGGCCGAATCGCTGTCGTAGCCTGGAGGCAGCGGAAAAGTCGGCAGGCAGGCCTTGTTTCCCGAGAGATCCAGATCGCACATCTCGGCGACGGCCACGGTATTCTCGAGAGCCTCGGGGAGATCGGGAAAGAGCTCCTTCATCTCCTCCTCGGTCTTGAAATACAACTCCTTCGACTTGAAACGAAAACGGTTGGGATCCTCCAGCGTATTGCCCGTTTGAAGGCATAGAAGAACCTCGTGAGCCTCGGCGTCCTCCCGCCGCAGGTAATGCGCGTCGTTGGTGGCGACGAGAGGGATGCCGGTGCGCTTGGATATCTCGCGGGACGCCTCGATGACCTTCTTTTCCTCCTCCAGTCCGTGATCCTGGATCTCCAGATAGAAGTTGCCGTCGCCGAACAAGGATCGGAATCGCTCCGCTTTGGCCGTCGCACCGTCCAGTCCCTCTTCGAGGACGGAACGCGCCACGACTCCTCTCACGCATGAACTCAAAGCGATCAAGCCCTCCGAATGCTCCGCGAGAAGATCCATGTCCACTCTCGGTTTGTAGTAGAAACCTTCCAGGTAGGCCGCGGAAGAGAGGCGCATGAGATTCTTGTAGCCCCGCATGTCTTTCGCGAGAAGGACGAGGTGCTCGAGTTTGGACAGTTCCCCGCGTTTCTTGCCTTTCTCCAAGCGGCTTCCACGCGTTAGGTACGTCTCTATTCCTATGATGGGTTTGATACCCGCCTGCTTCGCCGTCTTGAAGAACTTGATCGCCCCGAACATGTTTCCATGATCGGTCAAGGCGACTGCATTCATCCCCAGTTCTTTCGCGCGGGACACGAGTCTCTCTACTTTTATCGCTCCATCGAGCAGGCTGTATTCGGAATGAACGTGAAGATGAATGAAGTTACTGGGCATTTTTCTCGGAACCTCTCGATGCGGCTTTTCCTTTCGGACTGATATTTATCGTCGTTTGCAAGCGCGAGACGTTGCCGGAATTATCGCGTGCGATGATGACGAGCTCGTGGTCTCCTATTATATTTTTCTCCCTGACGAGAACAAACATCTTTTTCGAAAAATAATCCCAGCGTGCTATCATCTTCGTTCCATCCATATACACCTCAGTATCTTCCCCGTTCACACCCGATCCCCCGTCCTCGAGCGGGAAGACCACTTCGGGGAAGATCTCACCCGTGGCGTACATGCGGTGGCCGATTACGGAAGGTGTCTCGATGCGGGGAGGAACCGCATCGATGAAAGCTCTGAAAGCGCCCGGAACCTTCGTCCGGCATACCAGCGTGTCCCCGGCCAGTGTCGATTCGCAGTATTCCCAGGTTTTCTTCTTGTCGTTCCAGCGATAGACGGCTGCTCCGGGTTCGATTCTTTCAAGTGTCCCAAGACGTATCTCGATCCCGTCCTTGAAGGCGGCCGATGAAGGACCGACCTGGAAGGTCCGGGACACGGGCTCCAACTCTCGGGGGCCCGCGGAACCCCGGGGGGCATCACACCCGGCAAGATAGAGAATGCCGCCGGCGTAGAGCGCGGATGCTCCCGCCCTTATCTCGACGCCCAAGCCGGGATCGATGCAGGAGACCGCAACACCCTCCCGGACGGGAAAGACGCGCATGCGCCTCCCGGGGCCGTTTCGACCGAATATGACATCCACCGGCTCCCCACCGAGGTCGGAGGCGGTGAGGACCACGCGGCGGTTCCCGCATATGCAATCCGGTTCGCCGGAACCAAGCGACAAGGCTCGAAGAAACCTGCGCGAGTCGTCCGCGAGTGACTCCACCGGCATGGTCATGATATCCTCGAAAGCGAACAGCCCGCCGGGGCTCCCCGTGTTTCGAGTTCCACGCTTCCCGACGTTTCCGCCCTCGCGGCCGCACCCAAGCTTGAAAGGCACAACCGCCACGGAGGTGTTACCGTTCCTGTCCGTAGCCCTGATCATTGCTTCGTGGATCTCTCCCTCTCCACCCCGCAGCAAGGAGGAATCGGCTGCGGATATCCTCCCCCCGGCGACGAAAGTTCTCCCCGGGAGCGTCTCGCCCCTCCTGCGGAACAGGAGAAAGAATTGCCTTCCTTCTTCCCTGAGTCGTCCCATCTCGTACTCGAGGTCGACTTCACCCGATTCCTCGTAGCTGAATCGATCTCTTACGACCCGGGCGATCATGCGCCCGTCCACGGACAACTCGATCACGTAGGGAGCGAGAATCCCGGAACTGCGATCGGTGCGGTCGACGATCAAGGCTCCGAGCCCGCACGTCCCCTCCAGGACCAGCGTGTCGGAGGCGATGAAGCTGTTCCTCCCGGATTCCTCCAGCTCGACCACCACTTCGTTCTCCTCTCCGTCCACTCTGCTGCAGCGTTCGAGAGGTATCCACGCGACTGCGCGTATCACGGGAGCCATGCGATCTTCCACCTTCCATCCACGACTGAGCGGATTCACGGGCCTCCCCCTCACGTCCCGCACTTCGAAATGAAGGTGCGGAGCGCTCGTTCCCGTGCTTCCCGTATAACCTATCACTTCGCCCGCCCGCACCGTGAACGAGCCAGTGGGCGGATACAAATCGACTTCGTAGCGCCCCGCCTCCAACTGCTTGCGATAGAGATACTCCTCCAGAGGCGGGGCGAACTCGCTCAAATGGGCGTAGACAGCCGTTTCACCGCTTTGAAGCCTCAGATACAAGGCTTTGCCGTAGCCGCGCGAAGATGCGTGGATCCGCACTATCGAACCGTCCTCCACGGCCCTTGCCGGAATCCCGCGACGGCCGAAGGTCCTGATGTCGAGACCCGCATGGATGTGCCCTTCGCGGTACTCGCCGAAACTCGACGAAAGGTTTATCTTGATGGAAAGCGGCCAGAGGCGGGACCCCCCGAGGGTACCCGGAGTTGCTGCCTGCGAAGCAACGGCCGCCATGATCGAAGCGGTTACGAGGACGTGGGCAAAGGATGAACGGATCCGCAAAGCTTTTCCCCCGCGTGGAGTTCGAGTTGCTACATTAACACCCCCGAAAAGATCGTGTCAACGTCCCCACGGCCGCAATCGGTCCGGCCAACAACCAAGCAGCGGGTGGCGGCGATTCGGGGCCCCCGCCGCGCGCAACGAAGTGAGC
>CAYXEN010000022.1:0-34874 GCA_964464035.1 uncultured bacterium
CGAACATGCGTCCACCACAACGGTGTGCCCCGCGACACAAAACGTGGGCTGGTGGTGATGAACAGCCCGGGCGGAAACTCCGTGACCAACGGCGAGCACGTCATTGACATGATGCTCGCCCTATCAAGGAACATCGCGCAGGCAACGGCCTCCATGAAGGCCGGCAAATGGGAGAAGAAGAAATTTCAGGGTACAGAGATCACCGGCAAGAATCTCGGCATACTCGGTGTGGGCAACATAGGTGCGGTTGTGGCCTCAAGGGCGCTTGGGCTCAAGATGAACGTTCTGGCCTATGACCCCTACATATCCGAGGAGGCCGCGGACAAGCTCGGTGTTGTGCTCGTAAGCTTCGAGGAACTTCTTAAAAAAAGCGACTTTATCTCCATTCACGTGCCCCTTACAAAGGAGACCCGCAACCTCATAGATGCAGAGGCCATAGCAAAGATGACGGACGGGGTGAGGATAAAAAACTGTGCGGGGGGGGGGTGTGTATTGTCACCGGCGTTTCCGCGCTGGTTCTCGCCGGCTTGCTCCTCGAGAAGATCATCATGATTCACCCGGCCGCTTCCATCGACTTCACTCTCGTGCCGCCTGAATTCGCCTGCCTGGCGGTGGCGTACTGGGCGGTGCTCAGGGGGCGCACCGGGGGGCACGAGTCCGCGCACCAGGCACCCCCCGAGGGGCGAAATCCATGGGGGGGCACAAGTTATTAATTATTTTTCGCTTGACTTCACGCGGGACGGCCTGTTATATAGATAGGAATCCAGCTTTTAGAGCCCAGTTCATTTCAATCCCTTGTAGCCTGGAGCCCATGCGACTGCCATGGGTTAATTGTTGAACGGGATCCTTCGGGAACCCCGGTGAGGATCGTACAAGATGATGAAAACACATACGGTAAAGGCCTCGGACATAACGGAGGAGTGGTACGTGGTGGATGCCTCCGGGAAGCCTCTCGGCAGACTGGCCACCGAGATCGCCCGGATCCTCAAGGGCAAGCATCGCCCGACCTACTCGCCCCATCTGGACCTCGGTGATCACGTGATAGTGGTCAACGCGGAGAAGATTCACGTGACGGGCCGCAAGCGCGAGGCGAAGCTCTATTACGACTACTCCGGCTACCAGAGCGGCCTCAAGGTCAAGACCTTCGACCAGATGATGCAGAAGGACCCCACGCGGGTCATCGTCCGGGCGGTAAAAGGCATGCTGCCCCACAACAGATTGGGCAGAAGACTGCTCAAGAAACTCAAAGTCTATGCCGGCAGTGAGCATCCGCACAAGGCGCAGAAACCGAAGGAATTGATCATTTCCACTTGAGCCTGCACGCGGGTGCCCGGTACGCGAAAAGGAATTTCGATCGATGGAAAAAACTCAGTACTCTGCAGTGGGTAGAAGAAAAGAAGCCGTGGCCAGGGTCTACATCCGCCCCGGCACCGGTAAGACTCTCGTCAACGGCAAGGACCTCGTCGACTATCTGAGACGCGAAACCCTGGTCATGCAGGTGAGACAACCTCTCGAGATAACGGATTCCCTGGGGAAGTACGACATCCACGCGAGAGTCTGCGGGGGCGGCATATCCGGCCAGGCCGGTGCGCTCAAGCTCGGCATCGCCAGAGCCCTGGTCAAAGCCGACGAAAACCTGCGAGGAGCGCTCAGGGCCGGAGGGTTGCTCACCCGTGATCCGCGCATGAAGGAGCGGAAGAAATACGGTCTCGCGGGGAGAAGGAAACGCTTCCAGTTCTCCAAGCGTTGATGGAGATCCGTCCACTCGGCTTGCCGGGAAGCTTTCCGGACTGCTACTGAATCCACACACTGCGCGAAACCGGACGCCCTGGTGCCCGGAAGAATCCGGGTCGGCGGACGGGGCAGTGGAGGCTCAACCAGAAGGAGGTACAATTGATGGAGGAGATCACCATCAAGGATCTCTTGGAGGCAGGGGTTCATTTCGGGCATCAAACCAAGCGGTGGAACCCGAAAATGAAGCCCTATATTTTTATGGAGAAGAACGGCATCCACATCATCGATCTGCAGAAGACGCTGGAGGCCGTCCGCGTGGCGACGCAAGCGATCCGCGAAGTCGCCGAGTCGGGAAAGATGGTCCTCTTTCTCGGCACCAAGATGCAGGCCAAGAGCGCGGTGCGCGAGGAGGCGGAGAAATGCGGCATGCCGTACGTCGACGAGAGATGGCTCGGCGGCACGCTCACGAATTTCGAGACGGTGCGCAGGAGCTTGAACAAGCTCGAGCAACTGGAGAGCATGGAGGCGGACGGCACGATAGAGCAATTCTCGAAGAAGGAAATACTCAAACTTCGCAAGGAAAAGGAAAAGCTCCTCAGGGCTCTGGGAGGTATTCGTAACATGACCACGCTTCCCGGAATGCTCTTCATAATAGATACCGTTAAGGAAGTGAACGCGGTCAGGGAGGCCAGGAAGCTCAAGATACCCATCGTGGGGCTCGTCGATTCCAACTCCGACCCCGATGAGATCGACTATCCCATACCGGCCAACGACGACGCGATGCGCGCGATAAGACTGTTCTGCAAGATGGTGGCGGACGTCGTCATCGAAGGTCGCGCCAAGTACCTCGAATCGAGGGAGATCGAGGCGGAGGGCGAAGAGGGGCGGGCCGAAGCGGGCGGACCGGAGCAAGTCGAAGCGAAGAAAGAAGCGGCTGAGTAGAGAGATAGACGGAGGTACAAATGGAAATATCCGCATCGAACGTGAAAGAGCTGCGTGCCAGGACGGGTGCCGGCTTCATGGATTGCAAGAAGGCCCTCCAGGAGACCGGGGGGGATTTCGAGAAAGCGATAGAATTCCTCAGGCTCAAGGGACTCGCCAAGGCGCAGAAAAAGGCGGAGCGCGAGACGGCCGAGGGATTGGTGGTTTCTTATATACATCCGGGCAACAGGATTGGGGTGCTGCTCGAAGTCAATTGCGAGACGGATTTCGCCGCGCGGACGGATGAATTCCAGGCTTTCGCAAAGAACATTGCCATGCAGATAGCGGCGACGTCCCCGCTGGCGGTTACACGCGAAGAGCTCGACCCGGCGGTGATCGAGAAGGAGCGCGAATTCTGCAAGAAGCAGGCGGAGCAGGAGAACAAGCCGGCCCACGTGATCGAGAAGATAATCGAGGGAAGAATGGAAAAATTCTTCTCCGAGTCCTGCCTGATCGATCAGGTCTACATAAGGGATTCGGACAAGAAGATAAAAGATCTCCTGAACGAATTGGTGGCCAAGATAGGCGAGAACGTGAGGATCTCACGCTTCGCACGTTTCCAGTTGGGGCAGCGTTGAAGGCGGGCTCGGAGGCCGGCTACTTTCCGCTGGAGAAGCGTCACCGTAAACCTATTCGACTCGAGGTGACTCTTGGCTGAATTGAGATACAATCGGATACTTCTCAAGATAAGCGGGGAAATCCTGGCGGGAGCCGGCTCCGAGGGGCTTGATTTCGACAAGTTGAAATCCATCGCGAAAGAGATCTCGGCGGTGAAGAGCAAAGGCGCCGAGATCGGCCTGGTCGTAGGGGGCGGCAACATCTTCCGCGGCCAGATCGCGAGCGAAGCCGGTCTCGACAGGGTCAGCGCCGACTACATGGGAATGCTCGCCACCGTGATAAACGCCCTCGCCCTCCAGAACAGTCTGGAAAAGGAGGGCATCGAGACCCGCGTGCTTTCCGCGATAGAAATGGAGCAGCTGGCGGAACCCTTCATAAGAAGGCGGGCCATACGCCACATCGAGAAGGGCAGGATAGTGATTTTCGCCGGCGGCACGGGCAATCCCTACTTCACCACCGATACCGCGGCCGCCCTTCGCGCCATCGAGATCGAAGCCGACGCGGTCCTCAAGGGGACCAAGGTGGACGGCGTATACGAGGTCGACCCGATGAGCAATCCGGATGCGAAGAAGTTCGACAAGTTGAGCTACATAGAGGTGATAAACCGGAAGCTCAAGGTTATGGACGCCACAGCGGTATCTTTGTGCATGGAGAATTCCCTGCCCATACTCGTGTTCAATCTCAATGGGAGCAACAACCTGCTTCGTCTCATGAGCGGTGAGAGTGTAGGTACCATAGTCTCTTGATGAGGAGGGACCGTCGTGGTAAAAGAGATTCTGAAACAAGCCGAGGAGTCGATGCTCAAGTCGATCGGTAATCTTCGTCATGAACTCACCGGCATAAGGACCGGAAAGGCGAATCCTGCGTTGCTCGACACGGTGAAAGTGAATTATTACGGGCAGACGGTTCCATTGAAACAGGTGGCCAACATCGCCGTGCCCGACGCCAGGTTGATCACGGTGCAACCCTGGGACAAGACCCTGGTGCCCGAGATAGAGAAAGCCATCATGTCTTCAGAGTTGGGACTCAACCCGCAGAGCGACGGCGTGTTGATCCGGTTGCCGATCCCGCCGCTGACCGAGGAACGGAGAAAGGATCTGGTCAAGGTGGTGAAACGCATGGCGGAAGATGCGCGGATAGCCGTGAGGAACGTCAGACGCGACGCGAACGAGAAGGTGAAGAAGCTGGAGAAGGACCATCAAATATCGGAAGACGAGATGCACCTTCGGATGGAAGAGATCCAGAAGCTCACGGATGAGCATATCAAACAGATCGACGAGATCGTGGAAGTGAAAGAGAAAGAAATCATGGAGATATAGCCGGGTTTCTCGTCCCTCCCGGCCGGACTTATTCCGCCGCCTCACCTTTTTCATGGCCCAGGACATAGAAAACCAGATAAGGGATCTCAAACAGTCCGGAAACCTCCCCATCCATATCGCCGTGATAATGGACGGCAACGGGCGGTGGGCGAAGAAAAGAAGACTGCCCAGGCTGGCGGGCCACCGCGCGGGCCGGGAGTCGGTAAGAACGGTCGTGCGCACCTGCGCCAAGATCGGCATAAAGTATCTCACCCTTTATGCATTCTCCCTGGAGAACTGGCAGCGGCCGAAACGGGAAGTAAGCGGATTGATGTCTTTTTTCCGCCAGGTTCTCAAGGAGGAATACAGGGAACTGAACGACAACGGAGTTCAATTGCGCGCGGTCGGAAGGCTGGACATGCTCCCCGGGAACACGAGGCGCGCGCTCCAGGACACGATGGCCAAGCTCGCGCACAACACCAAGTTGATCCTCACCCTGGCGTTGAGCTACGGAGGCAGGGCCGAGCTTCTCGATGCGGTGAGAAGTCTTGCGCGCGAGGTCGGGGAAGGGAAGCTGGACGTGGAGTCGGTGGACGAGGAGGTCTTCCGCAGGTATCTATACGACCCTTCCGTACCGGATCCCGATCTGCTCATAAGAACGAGCGGTGAGATGAGAGTGTCGAACTTCCTCCTCTGGCAGATCGCCTATACCGAGATATACGTCACCGACGTTCTTTGGCCCGATTTCCGCGAGCGGGACCTGATCGAAAGCATCAAGGCGTACCAGAAAAGGGAGCGGCGCTTCGGCTTGATAACTTGACGCCCATGATCGACAAGAACAAAAGATCCGGCAACTCCTTCCTGTATTCGTCGGTCTTCCGCCGCGTCGCCGCGTCGATCGTCTTCATTCCCTGCTTCATAATCATAACGAAGAGGGGAGGGCTCCAATTCCTCGCCCTGATCGACATCATCATATTCATAGGTACGTGGGAGTTCTACCGAATGATGGAATCCAAGGGGATAAAGCCGTACAAGGGCATAGGCATAGTCTGCGCCCTCGCCCTCTCATGGTACGTTTATTTTCGTAACGGCGTATATGCGAACTTCTTCCTCACGTTCATGTTTCTTCTGCTCATGTGCTTGGAATTGGCCAGGAAGGAGGTGCGCACGGCTACGTACCACATCTCGACCACCATCCTGGGCACCATATACGTGTCCTTTCTCGCTTCGCACCTGGTCTTGTTGAGAGAGTTTCCCCCGAGCGTGAACCTCGATTATGGGCTCGGAGGCTCGTTCGTCTTCCTGACCTTCGTGGTCACCTGGGCGGGGGATACCGGCGCCTACGTCGTGGGAACGCTCCTGGGCAGGAGACCTCTCTTGCCGAGAGTGTCGAAGAAAAAGACCCGCGAGGGCTCGCTGGGAGGATTTGTCTGCTCGGTCGGCGCTGCAATCGCGGCCAAGTATACCTTCGCGCCGTTCCTGGAAACCTGGCAGGCGCTTGCGATCGGAGTGTTCGCGGCGGCCTTCGGGCAGCTGGGGGACCTGGTCGAATCGATGATAAAGAGAGACGCCGATATCAAGGATGCGTCGTCCACGATACCGGGGCACGGTGGAGTGCTCGACCGGTTCGACAGTTTACTTTTCACTGCGCCGCTAATATATTACTTCTTGAAATTCATAGTCTTCGTTTGATAGAGGCGATCGAGATGAAAAAGATAGTCCTTCTGGGATCAACCGGGTCAGTCGGCGGAAACACCCTCGAAGTGGTCAAGCATCACAGGGATGAGTTCGAGCTGGTGGGCCTGGCGGGAGGCGGCAACGTGGCCAGGCTCGGGTCTCAGTGCGATCTCTTCCCGGGAAGCCTCTGTGCAGTGGGGACGGAGGATGCTTATCGGAGGCTCACCTCCATGGGAGCGGATTACGGCAGGAGATGCGTGGGGTACGGCGAAGAAGCAATGGAGAGATTGATCCTGGAGACTTCGCCGGACCTGGTGGTGAACTGCCTCGTTGGTTTCGTGGGATTGAGACCCACGCTCGCCGCGGTCGAGGCCGGCATCCCCGTCGCGACGGCGAACAAGGAGGCGATCGTCGCGGGCGGCGAGATACTGAAGACGAAGGCAGGCGAGAAGAAAGTGCCCCTGATTCCTATCGACAGCGAGCACGTGGCCATAAGTCAATGCTTGAGGGGCCGTTCGATGGAGGAAGTGAGAAAGGTCTACATAACCGCCTCCGGCGGAGCACTCAGGGAGAAACCGCTGGGCGAGATCGGAAAGGCCGGGGTGGAAGACGTGCTCAGGCACCCCACCTGGAACATGGGCGAAAAGATCACGGTTGACAGTGCCACCATGATCAACAAGGGCCTCGAAGTGATGGAAGCGCACTGGCTGTTCGATCTGCCCTACCGCAAGATAGATGTCGTGATCCACCCGCAATCCATAGTGCACTCGCTGGTCGAATTCGAAGACGGATCAATAATCGCCCAGATGGGGGTTCCCGACATGAGACTTCCCATCCTTCACGCGCTCTCTTACCCCGACATGATCGCGAGCGACTTGGCGAACAGCAGAATAACGGATTTTCCGGATCTGTCCTTCAGCGAGCCGGAGCCGGGCAGGTATCCATGCTTCGAGCTCGCCCTGCAAGCGGCCAAGCGGGGCGGCAACTCCCCGACGGTGCTGAATTCAGCTAATGAGGAGGCGGTCGGAGCGTTTCTCGCGGGAAGGCTCAAGTTCAGACAGATACCGGAGGTCATCGCCGATGCGCTGGAGCGCGTCGAGCAGCGCGACCTGCATGGGCTCGAAGACATATTCCGATCCGATCGTGAAGCCCGCGAAATCGCGCGCATGAAGATAGGAAGCCTTAACAACTGAAAATCATCGAATGCAAGGGAGATTGCTTAAATGTACATCACGTTGTTGGCCGGATTGTTCGTACTCAGCGTAGTCATCATTGTCCACGAATTCGGGCATTTCATCGTAGCCAAGATCACCGGGGTGTTCGTGAAGACCTTTTCCGTGGGATTCGGCAGAAAACTGCTGAAGAAGAGGTGGGGTGAGACGCAATACGCTCTCTCAGTGCTTCCTTTCGGGGGATACGTGAAGTTCGCGGGTGAAACCGAGGAGGGAGAAGAAGAGAAGAAAGAGCGTGCCCCCGAGGATGACGAGATAAGCGACTCGGACATAGATCCCGCGCGGTATTTCCGAAACAAGAAAATTCCCGTCAAGAGCATGGTCGTTTTCGCCGGCCCGCTGATGAATTACATCCTAGCGGTTTTCATCTACGTAGGCGTTTTCTTTTTTCAAGGGCTTCAGGTTCTGCCCACGACCACCATAGGCGAGGTGATAGGAGGAACACCGGCCGACTCCGTCGGCCTGCAGGTTGGAGACGAGATCGTCGCCATCGACGGAAAGCCGGTTCACGACTGGAGCGAAGTGCTGGATGAAGTGCTCGAAAACAGGGACAGCACCAAGATCATCAAAGTGGCGAGGAATGGAGAAACATTCGGTATACCGTTCAAGAGCGGGATGAAAGACGGGTACGTGGTTCTCGGCTTCCGAGCCTATATACCGGCCAGGATCGGGCGCGTAAAACTCGAATCGCCGGCCTACAAGGCTGGGATTCGGCGGGGTGCCGTCATAGAGGCGATAAACGACACGATCATCACGAGCTACCACGATATCGAAAGGATCATCCACGCCCACCCCGAGGAAAAGCTCGTGATACGCTGGTCGTTGGACGGCATCGCGCATACTGACACCATCGTTCCGGAGGCGAAGAAAGTCCTCAAGGAAGGAAGCAAGACCGAAACGACGGTGGTCGGGCAGATGGGTGTTGGACCCTATTACGAGAACAAGAAGATCGGGATCTTGAAATCTTTCGGGATGGGATTTTCTTCCGCCAACGGCATGGTCGCGGAGATCCTTGGTTTCATGAAGATGCTCTTATCCGGCAAGGCGGGAATGGACACGCTCGGGGGGCCGATCCTTATAACGCAAATGGCCGGTGACATGGCGAGATGGGGGTTCAATTACCTGTTGTATTTCCTCGCTTTCTTCAGCATCAATCTATGCATATTCAATCTGCTTCCCGTCCTGCCTTTCGACGGCGGTCATCTCTTTTTCTTCCTCGTCGAGGGGGTGACGCGACGAAAAGTCAAGGATCGTTACAAGGAGATTCTCACGCAGGCGGGGTTCATTCTATTGATAGTCTTGATGGTGTTCGTGGTCTTGATGGATCTCAGCCGGTGTTCGGGAATATCCCCGGGGGTGCTCTAGTTTTCCTTGTCGACCCCGGTTTGCAGTTTTTCGTCGAGTTCCTTGAAAACCGCTATCCACCTGTCCGGCGTCCGGTTGAGCGCTCGAATCGTGTTTGCAATGCGAAGCGTGTCTGTCGTAGAATCGAGCCTGGCGAAGAGGTTATAGGCTTGCAGGGAATCCGCCGGGAAGAGGTCGCGTGCCTCCACTATCTTCACGTAAGTGTCTATCAGGTATTCCTCGTCAGGAGTCAGGGTGATCTTTGCGGACGGTTCCTTGTCTTTTCCTCCGCAGGCGGGATGGAGCGCAACCAGGATCGCCACCGAGAGCAAAACGAAGGCGAGGGAAGAGGTCTTCCGGCGTTTGGAAGGCCCGGCGCCGACGCGGCCTTCGCTGAAGTATCTCGAGTTCATCGCTCCATTTCTCCATGCTGTGAAGGTTCGTTGCATGATACCGG
Source organism: uncultured bacterium (assembly GCA_964464035.1). Lineage (GTDB taxonomy): Bacteria > Krumholzibacteriota > Krumholzibacteriia > WVZY01 > WVZY01 > CAYXEN01. The sequence continues at coordinate 9,342 of CAYXEN010000022.1, forward strand.
GCGCCTTGATTGAGCTGCGCACCGGGAGGGCGTTCTGCCCGGCCGCCTCCGGACCTGAAACGGCTTCATTGGAACGGGGTATAAGCTACAACGTGGAATTTGCGTTGTCAAGGAGCGCATCATGATGCGGATGCTTGTTATAGTGCTTCTCGTCAGCTCGTTCGCTCTGCCCTGCCGGGCTGGGTCCGGGGATGATCCGCAACAAGCCAAGCGGCGGAAGAACCCCTTCGTCAATCGCATCATATTTCACGGGAACAAGTCCTTCAGCGCCGGGACTCTCAAGAAAAAAATGTACACCAAAGAACCTTCGATGTTCGCGATATTCACCAAGCCGCGGCTCAACTGGAATTACCTCAGAAGAGACATAGCCGCAATCGAGGCGTTCTATCATTCGCAGGGATACTTCGAGGCTGCGGTGAAGCTTGAAAAACTTCAATACCTGCGGGACGACAGGTTCGTCGATATCATCATCGGGATCGCGGAGGGACAGCCCACGATCGTTTCCGATGTCGAATTGTCGAAATCCGACGTACTCGATATGGAAGCGGTCAAGAAGAAGTTGATGACGAAAAAGAATCGCCCGTTCAATCCATCCCTCCTTGAAACGGACAAGTACATGCTCAAGAACGAATGCTCGAAGAGGGGATACCCGGCCGCCTTGGCGACTGATTCCCTCGCCTTCCACGATCATGAAGTGGCGGTGTATTTCGCGGTGGATCCCGGGCCCAAGATCCGGATAGACCGCGTTACGATCAAGGGCAACAGGATGACAAGAGACGGCATAATAATAAAGGAGATCACCTTCAAGGAAGGAGAGGTATTCAACCTCGACAAGCTCCTGGAATCGAGAAGAAACCTCTTCGATACAGGGCTGTTCACGGAAGTGGAACTGAAGCCCGAGCACATAGATCTAAAGAGGAAAACGGTGGATATCTCCGCCAGGGTCAGGGAGCGCAAGTCGACCTACATCGAATTCGGTTTCGGAGTGGGCAACGTGCTCGGCAGCCGGGCTCTCGCCGAGTGGGGGGACAGGAACCTCTTCGGAACGGGAAGAAAGATCAGGCTGAAAGCTCAATACTCATTCGATATATTCAAGGATTACCAGGTCAGCTTGCGCAAACTCAAGTTCAGGAAAAAATACGCCCGCTACGACGGTGAATTCAACCAGAGGCACCTGTTCGGAACGAAGGTGTTGACGGGGTTGAACGCTTTCTATGAAGAGGACGCCACCGTAGAACCCATCGACATCAAGACGCTGGGTGCTTCGGTCATCGCGAACCGGAGGATGAGTCGCTATACCGATCTCTTTCTCAGTTTCTCCCACGAGCGGATCACGAGAGAGCTTCCCGACCTGCCCCGGGAAAAATCCACGTCCAGGATACTGTCGGGCAGCATCACCAGGGACAAGCGGGACTTCATCCTGAATCCCACGAGCGGCAGCTACAGGTCTCTGCGCCTCCAGATAGCGGGAGGACTCCTGGGCGGTGACAACGATTTCTACACCATGAGCCTCGCGATCCAGAAATACATCCGCCTGGGCAGGAGAAGCGTGGTTGCTCTTCGCTTGAGAACGGGTTACGCCGACGCTTTCGGACCATCCGCATCCAAGGGCGTTCCCATCGAGAACAGGTTCTTCACGGGCGGAAGCAACTCGGTCAGGGGGTACAAGGAGAACAGCCTGGGCCCCAAGGGTTCCGTCGTGGAGTCGTCCTCGGCACTGGCCTCCAGCGGAGTGACGGGGGGGAGGGTACTTCTCCTCACGAACGTCGAAATGCGCCTGCCTCTGCCTTTATTGTCCCGATTCAACGTTTCGGGCGCTTTCTTCGTGGATGGAGGCAACGTCTGGGGCTCCCTGCGGGCGGTCAAGGCGAGGGATTTCAGGTTGCAGGTCTCGAAGGATGCGGTGAGCGACGAAGACTATCGCTACAGCGTGGGGATGGGATTGAGATACAATACGCCCGTCGGGCCGATAAGGCTGGACTACGGTATCCCGGTGAAACGGGAAGCCGGGATGGATAAACTCGGCAGGTTCCACGTGAGCCTGGGACAGATTTTCTAGGCTAAGAATGAGTGCTGCAAAGAGAAGAATAAGATTTCACAGAAGGATATCACTGATCGTAGCCCTGGCGGTGAGCCTGGTGGTCGCCTACGCGATCATCAAGAAGAGCAACGTGCTGCCGTACCGCTTGAGCAAGTACATCAACGAGCACTACCTGAGCGGAAGCGGTTTCCAGTTCACGTGTGGTTCCATAAAGGGTGATCTGGTGAGCCACGTAGTCCTCGAAAACGTCAAGATCGCCGCCAAGATCGGAACGTATGATCTTTTCTCGGCGCGGAGAATCGAACTCGATTACAGCATATTCGAAATCCTGAAGCTCAATCTCGTGATCGACGAGTTGAAGATGAAGGGCGCCAGCATAAACCTGAGGAGGGGGCCCGGCGGAAGAATGCTCCTGCCGCAACCGCACTTGGACCGAAGTACGGCTACTTCCGCGAACGCGCCGCACATCGAAATCCACGCATTCTCCTTCGAGAACGTGGACTTGACCGTGGAGCAGGGCTCGAAAGCGGCCCACGTCAAGGACCTGGACCTCAAGGGCAGGTTCAACTACTCCGGCGGAGCGGGGGAGATCGAGGTGACGGACAGCAGGGCCCTCCTGGAGGACAGCGGCACGCCGGTCAACTCGCTGCGGTTCCGGATCGGCTTCTCGCCGGGGAGCACGATCTTGCGCGATTTCACGGCGCGCCTGGATCGATCCTACATAATGATCAACGGCGAATTCTCGGGCAGCGAGATCGATAGGCTGCAGTTCGTTTTCAACCCGGTGGACCTGAAGGAAATCTCCTCTCTTGGTTTGAATCCGGCGAACTCCGGGGAAGTGGGTGGAAGCCTGAACGTGAGCGGTACCCGCGACAGCCTGGATCTGGAAGGCACGATCACCGGGAAAGCATTCGGGCTCTTGTTCAGTGGATTCTCGTTCGAGGGGTTCCTTGCCGGTTCACGCCTGCAATTGTCCTCGGTCGAAGGAAAAGTGTTTGGGTCCTACGTCAAGGGAAGGATGGGATACGTGGTGGGGGATGAAGGAGGATATTCCTTCTCCGGTGTGTGTCGAGGATTGGACATATCGCAGGGATTTCTGCCGGGAGATGGCGTACCCGATACCGATTTCACGGGGACGGTGGATTTCAAGTACGACAGTGCCGCAAACACGTATCTCTTCAGCGCCGACCTCGATACCAGCGCGATCGCCGGTTACAGATCGAGGAAGTTGCGACTGAGGGGAAGCTGGACGGAGAAGAACGGGATGAGCCTCGCCGGTATCGAATTCCTGAACGACGGCTTCACCATATCGGGCAAGGGTGGAATAGATCCTTCCGGCAAAGCGGACTTGATATTCGATGTCCAGGGCGACAGCCTTGATTATCTATGGGATTACCTGTCCCTGCCGCGACTCCAGTGCAGAACGCACTTGCGGGGGAAAGCGGAAGGATACGTGAACGATCTGGAGATGCACCTCAACGGCGCCATCAGCCGGGCTTCTTTCCTGTTCGCCGCCGTCGACACGGGGACCGTCAAGGCCGAGCTTCTCAACGTACCGAGCGACAGCGTGATCGCGAGGGTGGATGTGAAGGGCGACGCGATCGACCTCGCAGGAAGTTCATTCCAATCTCCGCACATCCTGCTCGAAGCCGGCGCCGGAACGATCAAGGTCAAGGATTTCAGTTTTTCCAAGGGCGATACTTTCATCACATCCGATTTCGACATAAGTTCACGGGAGAACGCAAAAGAGATAGTGTTCAAGCACATGATGATCACTCTGCCCGAAGAGAGGTGGATGACGGCGCGACCCGCGGTCCTGCGCATCGAGGGTGACCGTTACGCTCTGGATTCCCTCCGGTTCACCTCGAAGAAAGGTGAGCTTGCAGTCGATCTGTCGTACGATGCCGCCCGGAAGGAAATCGAGCTGTCCGCGGAGGGGGACAACGTCGAATCCTCCATTCTGGCGCGATCCCTGGGATTGCCCTTCAAACTGGAGGGAAAGTGCGGCTTCGAAGTCACGGCGACGGGGAGCGTCGACGATCCGGCGCTCACGCTGTCTTTTGGCCTGAGTGAAGGTTCCCTGGACGAGTTGCGCATCGGAAGGCTCGATCTCGCAGGTGAATACGACGCTTCGGTCTATACGCTCAAGAAACTCGTATTGGTCGAAAGAGAAGACTCGCTCGTCGGTTCCGGCGTTTGGAAACTGGGGCGCTCGCCGTTGGAGCTTTCCAGAAAAGAAGTCGGCAAGGAAGATCTACTCGCGAGCGCAATGGAATTCACGTGCCTGAGCTACCGTTACCCGGTGGGAAGGATCCTGAGACTGTTCGACAAGAGTCCCCCTCTGGATCTGGCCTATTCGGGCTCGATCACGATCAGCGGCAATCCGACCCGCTCGAAGCTGGCCGCGAAGGGAACCGTGGCTCCCGCCGAATCGTCGTCGGTGCGTTTTCCCGACGTCGAGTTGTTCCTGGTCTGCGAGGACGATTCCATAAAGGTAAAGTCTCTTTCATTCGACGACGGCAGGGCGAAGGGGACTCTCACGGGTACCGTTCCAGCCGAGTTCGACCTGGTTCATGGGTTCAGGCCCTTGCGGGAGTCTCCGCTGAGGCTAGAGTTCTCGCTCGACGCTTCGGATCTCTCAGGCCTGGAGGATTACTTCGATTTCATCGACGATGCTTCGGGAAGGCTCGCAGGGCGAGTGGAGATAGCCGGGACATTGGTGGATCCAAGGTTCTCCGGGAGCCTGGATTTCAGGGATTGTTCTCTCAAGCTTTCAAGCCTTGAGGAGGAATACAGAAAGATGGAGGGAAGGGTGGTCATGCTGGGGAATCTCGTTCAGCTGGCCGCTTTGAACGGCAGGTCGGGCAAGAAAGGTTCTTTCTTCGGCTCGGGGTATCTGGAGTTGTCCGGCTTCAGGCCTGTCGACTACCGCGTCGATTTCAACTTCAATGATCTGCCTTTCGCCTCGATCCACGACTTCACTTCGATCCAGGACGGGGTGTTGACCGTGAAGTCCCGCGGCGAAGAGAAGAGGCGATTGACGCCTGAAGTCACGGGCAGATTGAAGATCAAGCAGGCCACGATCACTTTTCCCATAGGCGGCGGGATGGCCAAGACTTCGCCGCTCGCCGTTCCGACCGACAACCCCCGGTGGTTCGGCAGCATAGATATAAATGCTCCCAAGAAGATCTTCGTCAAGAACCCCGGTTTGAACATGGAGCTGGGCGGCGACGTGATACTCAAGAGGGACGAGACCGGTTTGTACCTCCGGGGAGAATTGAATGTTCTGCGCGGTTCATACAATCTATACGGCAACAAGTTCAAGATAACGGACGGCTTCCTGGATTTTTCCACGGCTACGTCTTTCCGTCCCGAGATAAGCATCAACGCCTACAACTTGTACAGGCACGGAGAGATCGAGCACAGGGTATACCTCAATCTTTCCTGGCCTCGCGACAAGAAGGAACCGCACGTCACGTTGAGCTCCGACGATCCCCTCTACAGCGAGACGGACATATGGAAGATGCTCGGCGGTTCTTTCATCCCTTCGGGAGATGCCGGTGCCAACGCCGGCGGGTGGGACGCGGCCGGGACGGCCAGGAGCCTGGCGTCGAATTACTTCGAGTCCCTGCTCAACGCGCGGATGAAGGACATGACGATAGACGTCGAGTCACGTTCCCTGGGATCCGTCGGCAAGGACCGGAGACAAGAGCAGGAAATGACGGTCGCGGTGGGGAAATACCTGTCGGAGGATCTCTACCTCAAGTACCGGCAGGGTCTCTCGATAACGACCGAACGGGAAGTGGATATAGAGTACCGTTTGGGCAATATGCTGATCCTGCGCTCCCAGATCATCCGGCATTCCGGTAACCGCTTGCTGGGCAAGAGCAGCCAGGCCACCGACGAGATAAACTTCGATATCAAACTGCGCTTCGAGTATTGATCAGGGCGGTGTTGCAACGGGGCGAGCCGGGGATCGGGCGCTCGACGCCGCGAGGCTTTTTGCTTGAGCCCACGGGCCGGGACTTGTAGATTTACGATGGGACGGTTGATTCGAGTGCCAAACCTGCAAGGATACGATATGACATCCAGGTTACGGAATCCGTTGTCGATCATGCTTTTCTCCTGCCTCCTCCTGCTCGGTTCTCCCGTCGCTTCCCAGCAGTTCGGAAGGAACAAGGTTCAGATAAAAGATTACAAGTGGAGGATTCTCAGCACGCCTCATTTCGATATTCATTTCTACGAGGGTGAAGAGGGGTTCGCCGTGCGGGCCGGGCTCGTCCTGGAGAACGGTTATCAGATGCTCGCCGACAAGCTCAATAGTGATCTCCCTTGGAAAGTCCCGATCATCCTATACTCGTCGCACAACGATTTCCTGCAGACCAATATCTCCGAGGGGTTGCTTCCCGAAGGGGTGCAGGCTTTCGCGGAACCTTCGAGAAAGAGGATCGTCCTTCCCTTCACGGGCTCCTTCCAGTCTTTCCAGCACACGGCGATCCACGAGCTGGCTCACGTCTTCACGTTCAACATCGTGTACAACAAGTTGATGGACAACGTCTTCTCCCGCAACTACCTCTTCTCCCTCCCGCTCTGGGTGGTGGAAGGAGTCGCCGAGTACCTGTCTGTGGGCTGGGACGCCGATTCCGACATGTTCATAAGGGACGCCGTCATATACGATTATCTGGTGGACCTGGACTACGCTGGTGGTTTCTACGTCTACAAGGAGGGGCAATCCGTTTTCAACTACATCGCCGACACCTACGGCAAGGAGAAAGTGATCGAGATCCTTCGCGTCTTGAGCACCACGCGGAGATCGGATCTCGCCCTCGAGCACACGATAGGCATCGACACGCGTGAACTGAGCAGGCAATGGGAAAAGAGCCTGCGCAAGCACTACTGGCCGATGTACGCGGACAAGAAAGACGTGGAAGACCTGGGGCGCAAGCTGACGGACCACGTCAAGGATCACGGTTATTACAACACGAAACCGGTGTTCTCGCCGGACGGCGACAAGATCGCATTCTTCTCGGACCGAGACGGCCTCACCGACGTCTACCTCATGTCGGCGCTGGACGGAAAGGTGCTCAAGAAGCTGGTCAGCGGGGAGAGATCGAATCGATTCGAGTCGCTGCACTCGTTCACCAGCAGTCTCAGTTTCAGCCCGGACGGATCGATGATAGCTCTCGTGGCGAAGTCCAAGGGCAGAGACGTGCTCTATCTGATAGATACCGGCAGCGGCAAGGTGAAGAGAAGAATCGACGTATACGCCGACGCGCTGTCGGCGCCCGATTGGTCGCCGATGGGCGACAAGATCGTGGTGACGGCGGTTGCGCGCGGCCAGAGCGACCTCGTTCTCGTGGATCTCGAGACCGGTTCCTACAAGAAACTCACAAACGACCCCGCCGACCAGCTGACCCCGAGATTCTTCCCCGACGGCAGGACGATCGTCTACACGCATTATCCCGAGGTCACGATCCCTACGCCGAACGTTTTCGACGGAAAGAGGCTCAAGCTCCTGCGCGAGATGGACTTCCTCTCGTCCGACAATGTTCAAAAAGGGGCGTCTCTGGACATCTACACGATGGATGTCGCCACGGCCGCTTCAAAGCCGCTCGTGACCACGAAAGGGGACGATACGAGCCCCGTGGTTTTCGATCAGGGGAAGCGCGTCCTGTTCACTTCGAACGAATCGGGGATAAACAACCTCTACGTAGTCGACGTGGAGACGGGAAAATACAGGAGATTGACGGACGTACTGGGTGGCATCTTCACTCCAGATGTCAACGAGAAGAAGCGGCGCGTCACTTTCTCCGCCTTCGTGAACGGAGGATGGGACATATACGTTTCCGACGATTTCGATGAATTGTTGAAGAACGATTATTCGAGTGAACCTCCTCCGATCGAGGTGGCGAAGAAGCCCGTGGATAGGAACCTCGTCGAGCAGGGCGGCGTGGAAACGCAGGGCGCGTCGGCCGAATCTGGAGTCGATTCCACGCGCTCGCGGGTTCGGGCGGCCCTCCCCGTGCCCGCCGAAGCGGATTCCACCCTTGCCGCCGTAGTCGGGCCGGGCGTGGAGAGTAAAGGGTTCGAGCCCGCCGCCGGCTCCGGTCTCGAACGAAACGGCGGGCTTAATCCATCACCAGCGGACTCGATCGTGGAAGGCCTGCACACTCCGGTGACCGGGCGCGAGGTCAAGAACCGGGGTGCCACGGTCGTTCCATACAAGACACGCCTCTCGCCGGACTTCATCGGGCAGGGAGCAGGCTTGTATTTCTCCACCGGCCTTGGTTTCGGCTTGTCGAACACGATCGCGCTGAGCGACATACTGGGCAATCACCGAATGCTCTTCTCTTTCAACTTCTTCAGGGACCTGGAGGATTCCGACTTCCTCTTCACGTATTTCTACCTTAAGAATCGCATCGATTACGGATTCGGCATCTTCCAGTTCAAGAATTTTCTCAACAGCAGGATAAGCACGATCGGGGAGGATTTCCTCGACTACCGCTTGTTCACCGAAAGAAACTACGGCGTGTTCGGCCTGGTGAGCGTTCCTTTCAATACTTTCAACCGCATGGACCTCGAGTTCGAGGGGTTCGTCTCCGAGAGGGAGTTTTTCGACAGGGTCGAAGAGGATCCATTGACCGGGCAGCTGTTTCTCGTAGCGCCTACCAAGTCGAGAAGGCGGCTGATCGAGCCCACCCTGTCGTTCGTTCACGACGCCTCCTTCTACAACCGTTTCGGGCCCGTCGAGGGCTCGCGATGGATCGTCAGCGTCTCCAAGGGAATCGCCTTCGGCGGCAGCGACGTGTCGCGGTCCACCGGTTTTCTCGACTACCGGTGGTACAAGCGGCTGTTCTACCGTAATTCCATCGCTTTCAGGCTGGCCCTGGCGGCTAGCGAGGGCTCGGACCCGAGGAGTTTCTTCCTCGGGGGACCGGTCACGCTGCGGGGTTACGACTACCTGGCTTTCCAGGGCACGCGTATCGCGCTCTCGAGCATCGAATACCGCTATCCGATGATAGACGCGTTCATACTGGGTTGGCCGACGCGATGGGGGTTCACGAACATCGGGGGCACTTTGTTCTTCGATATAGGATCCGCATGGGAAAAAGGCGACATTACGCCTTTCAAGAAGGGCGTGAATCGACTACAATTGGAGGACTTGCACGCGGATTTCGGATTCGGGACCTACTTGAGTTTCGGTTACCTGCTGCTGAATTTCCAATTCGCCTGGCAAACCGATCTCCATTCGGTCGGTGACCAGCAGTTCCACTTTTTCCTGGGTCCCGCCTTCTGACCGTACTGGCATGGAGTGGAAAAGACCGGTACGTGCACCCGGCGATCAACCATGACATCTCCCTTGGACGCAAGATTGAACGACAAGCAACGTGAGGCCGTCACCACGACGGAAGGCCCCGTCCTGGTATTGGCCGGGGCCGGGAGCGGCAAGACCCGTGTGCTCACCGAGAGGATAGCCTACTTGATAGACCACGTGGGCGTCTCTCCCCGCAACATCCTCGCCTTCACTTTCACCAACAAGGCCGCGCGCGAGATGAAGGAGAGGCTGGAAAGAAGGATCCCCGGCGCGGCTGCGGAGCTTTGGGTCGGGACTTTCCACAGTACCGGGGTCAAGATCCTCAGGCGGGACGGCGAGAGAATAGGCGTGCCCCGCAACTTTTCGATATACGATTCCACCGACAGCTTGAACTTGATAAGGAACATCGTCAGCCGCCACAGCATGGAAGGCAGCGTGCTCAGATCCGTCAATTCCCTCCAGTCCATCATAAGCAATTGGAAGTGCGAGCTCATCGATCCCGCCCGCGCTCACGAGGAAGCACTCAGCAACGTGGACCGCGAAACCGCTTTCGTCTACGAGCAGTACGAGAAAGAACTCGCCAAGGCGAAGGCCCTCGATTTCGACGATCTCATAGTCAAGGTGGTGCGGCTTTTCTCGCTTCATCCCGAAGTGCGCGATCGCTATGCGAGGCGCTTCACGTACGTCCTCGTGGACGAGTTCCAGGATACCAACCCCGTGCAGATGTTGATGATCGACGGCCTTTCCTCCTACAAGCGCAACTTGTTCGTCGTCGGTGACGACGACCAGTCCATCTACAGTTGGCGTGGAGCCAGGGTGGAGCACATCCTGGAGTTCGAAAAGCTCTACCCGGGCACGACCCTGATCAGGCTGGAACAGAATTACAGGTCGACGGGAACGATCCTCAGGGCGGCCAACCAGGTTATAGGCTTCAACCGGGCGAGGAAGGGCAAGAATCTTTGGACGGATGGAGAAGAGGGGGAGAAGATAAGATTGATGGAATCGCTCGACGAGGAGGCTGAAGCAGTCAACATTCTGAACGTCGTCCATGAACTGGCCGAGTCCGGGTACCAGTACAGGGACATAGCCGTTCTGTACCGCACGAACGCGCAATCGCGGGCGATCGAGGACGTGATGAAAATGGGGGGCGTTCCCTACCAGATCATCGGCTCGGTGCGTTTCTACGAGAGGGCCGAGGTCCGGGACGTTCTCGCCTATTGCAAGGTGATCGCGAATCCCGCCGATTCGGTGAGCTTGAGGAGGATAATAAACGTGCCGAGGCGCGCCATCGGCAAGACGACGGTGGAAGCGCTGGAGAGGGAAGCCGCGGAGCGCGGGGTGACGATGATGGAGTTGCTCCTTTCGGGGGATAACTCTCTCAGCCCGCCTCAACAGAAGCGATGCTCCGGATTCGCCGTGATGATGAAGGAACTCATCGAGATGGCGAAGCACAAGCCGGCCCCGGACGTGATAGAGGCGGTGATCACGAAGACGGGATACCGATCCTATCTAGAACGAAGCTACAATGACAGCGAGTCCCGGATCGAGAATGTGAACGAACTGGTCGCCGCGGCCGACGCTTTCGCCGAGGGGGGCGAGGACGGGAGCCTGGAAGCATTTCTCCAGGAAATCGCACTTGTCGCCGACATCGACAATCTCGACGAGGAGAAGGGATTGCTGACTCTCATGACTCTTCACAACGCGAAGGGGCTCGAGTTCGACTGCGTGATCATAGCCGGCCTCGAGGACGGGCTCTTTCCTCATTACAACTCGATCGACAACGAGAGATCCCTCGAGGAGGAGCGGAGACTCTTCTACGTGGGAATGACTCGGGCTCGCAAGCTCCTCTACTTGTCCTACGCGAACATGCGCAGGCGCATGGGCTCCATGAACTCTTTCGCCCCGTCGCGGTTTCTCTTCGAGATTCCGGACGAACTGCTGGAAGTGGAGGCGGGGAGCGGCCGCGGGGGGAGCGCCGGGTACATGGATGGAGAGATGGACGGCTACGTGCAGTCGAAGTTCGGTGGAGCGGTGGATGCGCCGTACTTCGGTGCCCAGGCTCATCCCGATTACGAGAACAGCTCCCAGGAACAAATCAGCTACGAAGTGGGGATGCGCGTCGAGCACGACGACTTCGGAAGGGGGATCGTGAGGCGGATCGACAGGAGCGGCGGCGATCTTCGCGTGACCGTTTTCTTCGACGGCGGCGGCGAGAGAAAGTTCATAGCCCGTCTAGCCCCGATGAGGCCGATCTAGCGGGCGCCGAGGAGAGAGGATGACCGTGAGAATCGACGAGGCGCTGTCCGATTATCTTCAGGAACTGTGCAGGATCGACCTGTCCGGCCCGGAGTCCGAGAAACTCCTTGGGCAGGTCGGGGAAATCATCGTCTTCGTGGAGAGGCTCGGCGCCGTGGACACGTCGTCGGTCGGCGCGGAGGGTTTCACGATGCCATGGCTGGAGACCAGGATGCGCCCCGACGAGGCGGATGATTCCGGCATGGGATCTGAATTGCGGCGCATGGCGCCGCGGGAAGAGGACGGCTTTCTCGAGGTACCCGGGGTATTCGAGAGGACTGATGGAGCGCGGGGCGAAAAGCCCTCGGAGCCTGAGTGAGATGCGTTTGAACGAATGCAGCGTCTGCGATCTCAAGCGACTGATCGATAGGGGGGAGATAAATCCCGGCGAGATCATAGACGACGTGCTCGCCGCCATCGATGAGAAGGAACCGGGAATCAACGCCTATCTCGAGGTCTTCGTCGACGACCTCTCCCGCGAATCCCGGCGCCTCAAGCAGGCGAAAACCCCCTCCAAACCATTCGAAGGAATCCCCATTGCGGTGAAGGACAACATCGCCGTCGAAGGGAAGAGACTCACCTGCGCATCCAGGATACTGGCCGGTTACAGGAGCCCTTACGACGCCACGGTGGTCGCGCGGCTCAAAGCCCACGGCTTCGTCGTGTGCGGGCGCACGAACATGGACGAGTTCGCGATGGGCTCATCCACCGAGAATTCCGCTTTCGGTCCGACCATGAATCCTCATGATCGTTCACGAGTGCCCGGGGGATCGAGCGGAGGATCGGCCGCCGCCGTCGCCGCTTGCACCGCCGTCGCGGCCCTGGGAAGCGACACGGGGGGATCCATCAGGCAGCCCGCGTCATTCTGCGGAGTGGTGGGCCTCAAGCCGACATACGGAAGGGTCTCGCGCTACGGCCTCGTGGCTTTCGCAAGTTCCATGGACCAGGTGGGCCCCATTGCGCGAACAGTCGAGGATGCCTCTTTGATCCTGTCCCTGGTGGCGGGTCCGGATGACAGGGACGCGAGGACCAGCGCGTCGCGCTTCGAGCACGATCCCAAGGGGTTGAAACAAGGTCTGGAGGATCTCACCATAGGCGTCCCGCGCAGTTTCTTCACGGGCGAAGTCGACGAAGCGGTGGGCGGGAGTTTCGATGAGCTCCTACTTGAGCTGGAAAAAGAGAAAGTATCGGTGAGGGAAATTGACCTCCCCCATCTCCGCTACGCCGTCGCCGCCTATTACGTCATCGCCGACGCCGAGGCGAGCTCGAACCTGGCTAGATTCGACGGCGTGAAATACGGATATCGCGCCCAAGGGTGCGCGAAGGCCTCCTCGATGACCGCGAAGACGAGGAGCGAAGCTTTCGGTGAAGAAGTGAAGAGGAGGATTCTGCTGGGCGCGTTCGTTCTCTCCCGTGGGTATTATGACCGTTACTATCTGCAGGCGGAGAAAGTGCGCGCCTTGATAGCGCGCGATTTCACGGAAGCCTTCCATGCATGCGACCTGGTCATGCTTCCAACGAGCCCCACACCCGCTTTCGAGGCGGGAAAGAAGAAGGATGATCCCCTGAAGATGTACATGTCCGACGTCTTCACGGTGCCGGCCAACCTGGCTGGCCTTCCCGCCGTTTCCGTGCCTTTCGGCGAGCATGAGGGGCTTCCTCTCGGGGTCCAGTTCGTGGGAAGGCCGCTCGAGGAAGACATGGTCCTCAGAGGAGCGTACGCGATTGAATCGATGGCCCAAGGAAGAAGCAAGAACACCGCGTGATCCTCGGCCCAGGATCGGGCTCGAGATCCATGCAAGGCTGTCCACGCGGAGCAAGCTGTTTTGCCGTTGCCGGGTTGCGTTCGGATCCCCCCCGAACACCGACGTATGCCCTGTTTGTGCCGGCCTGCCGGGGGCGCTTCCCGTGCTGAACGCGAAGGCGGTGGAGTATGCGTTGAAAGTGTGCCTGGCACTCGGTTGCAGCATTTCCTACAGGAGCCGTTTCGTGCGCAAGAATTATTTCTATCCGGATCTGCCCAAGGGGTACCAGATCACCCAGTACGAAAGGCCCCTGGGGAAGGCCGGAGCCCTCGTTCTCCCCGCGCACGGGACCTGGATAGGGATCAGGAGGGTTCACATCGAGGAGGACGCCGGCAGATCGATCCACGGCGACGGCTGGACCCGCGTGGACATGAACCGAAGCGGGGTCCCGCTCGTGGAGATCGTGACCGAACCCGATATCAGGTCGGGAAAGGAAGCCTCCGCCGCAACAAGGCTCATCCGCTCGATTCTTCGCTATCTAGGCGTATCGGACGGGAACATGGAGGAAGGAAGCCTGCGATGTGACGTGAACGTGTCGCTGGATGATGCATCCGGAGGGTGTGAAGGGGTCAAGACGGAGATCAAGAACCTGAACTCTTTCAAAGCGATCGAAGCGGCGGTGGATTTCGAGGTGAAGCGCCAGGACCGTCTCCTGGCGAGGGGAGAAAAAATCGCGCCCGACACTTTGTTGTGGGATGCCGCGAAGAAACGGACGATCACGTCGCGCTCGAAGGAGGAAGCGCGTGAGTACAGGTATTTCCCGGAGCCCGATCTCGCTTTGCTGAAGATATCCGAGGAACTCGCGGCCGAATTGCGTTCGGCCCTGCCCGAGCTTCCCTCGGACAAGGTGAAGAGATTCATCCGCGAGTACGGCATCCCCGGATACGACGCCGAAGTCCTCACCGCCGATGTGAAAGTGGCGGATTATTTCGAAGCGGTGGCTCGCTCCGTCAAGGATGCAAAAGCCGCGAGCAATTGGATCATGGGCGAAGTGCTCAGGGAGATGCATGCGCGGGAGGTGGATGTCGATGAACTGGGCATAGGAGCCGAGGATCTGGCCGCCGTGATAACGGCGCTGGATGCCGGCCGCGTGAGCATGCCGGCGGCCAAGGAGTTGTTCCGCCGCGCGATAGACGAGCGAACATCCACCGCGAGCCTGATGGGCTCGGGGGAGTATGACTTGATCGACGATTCAGAGATCCTGCGAACCATGACCCGGAGAATAATGAGCGAGCATCCGCGCGAGGTGAGCGCATGGAGATCGGGCAAGAGGAAGCTCGTCACTTTCTTCATGGGCGAGATCATGCGGAAAACGGGGGGAAGAGCCGACCCGGAGGCCGTCCGCCGCATCGTGACCGAAACTCTCGAGAAGGACGAGAGCTAGTTTTTTCCCACCACCAAGCACTAAATTTCCGCTTTTCATCTCGTCGACTCATGCAAGCCGTCGTTATATCACGAAGCCATGCAATGCGTTAGCCGGATGGCGCCGGGGTCGAGGGCATAGTTTGACAAGAATCATCTTTTTGCTAAATCGACCACGGATCGTCTCCGAAGATCAGGAGTGACGGAGGGTTGATCATGCAGGTCGAGAATGTCGGACAGAGCTTGAAGAGCACCCGGCTGCGGGGAATTCGAACCCCGGAACAGGTCAGCGAAGAGAGGAAGCATGCAGGAAGCCAAAAAGCGGCCGCTGAAGTCGTCAGGTGCGCAAAGAAGGAAGACACGAGCCGACGCCGCAGGTCCCCCCTCCAAGAGCGGCGGTGACTTGAACACGTGTATTTTCGAGAACGTCAGCGACGCCATCATCGTATTGGACGCGGATACGGGGAGGATATGGGATTGCAACCGAAGGCTCGAAGAAGTCACGGGATTCGACAAATCCGAGATCAAGGGCAGGAAACTCAAGAAACTCCTGCCGGAAGAGGATTATTCGACCTTCCTCGTGGAGTCCGGGCATGATCGAGCGGGTCGGACGGCGAGGAACATATCAGGGATCCGGCTGAAGACGAAGGGTGATTCATGCGTGCCGGTGATCATGGATGTCATGCCCGCCGTGAGGGATGGGAGATCATGCGTTCTCGTCCTCTTTCACGACTTGTCCGAAAGGGCGAGGATAGTCCGAACGCTCGAGAAATCGGAGAGAAAGTATCGGGACCTCCTCGACAATGCCATGGTCGGGTTTTACAAGACGGATCTCTACGGCAACATTCTTTACGTGAACGAGGCCCTGGCCAGGATATGCGAGTTCGACTCCCGGGAACACATGATGTCCCGAAATGTCCTTCAAATATACAAGAACGACAGCGACCGCGACATGCTCTTGAAACGATTGAAATCCGAAGGAAAGGTGAACGATTTCGAAACGTCGATAAGGACCGCGAGGGGAAGGACGAAGATAATAAGTCTGTCCGCCTCCCTGGAAAACGATTTGCTGAGCGGAATGATCGTGGACGTGACCGAGCGCAGGCTCGCGGAGAAGGAAAGCGAGCGAAGGCGTGAAAGGCTAAGCAGCTTCCGCAAGAATGAAGCTATTGCGAGGCTGGCCGGGGGAGTGGCGCACGACTTCAACAATCTCCTCACCGGTATAAGAGGCAACGCGGAACTCGCTCTCAGGGCCGTCCGGAGCGAAGGCCCGGCGGTCAACTACCTCAAGGCCGTTGAAAGGGCGGGGCAACGAGCATCGGTCCTGACCAGGCAACTGCTCCTCTACAGCGGAAAGCACGTGCACAAGATGGAGATCGTCGATCTGGGCGAAAGAGCCAAGGAAATGGCACGAATGCTCGAGAGGTTGCTCGGCGAAGGGATAGAACTCGTATTGGAACACGATCCGGATTTATACGAGGTGCATTGCGACGCGGAAGAGATCGAGATGGCGCTCGTCAATCTCACGATCAACGCCAAGGAGGCCATGCCGTACGGGGGGAGGATAACGATAAGGATCCGGAATGCAACCTTGGGCCGCGAAGAGGCCGTTTCCATGTCCGAAGCCCGCAGCGGTGATTTCGTCAAGCTGGAGGTCGAGGACGAAGGCACGGGCATCGACCCGGCGATCCTCCCGGATATTTTCGATCCCTACTTCACGACGAAGGAAATGGGCAAAGGCACCGGCTTGGGGCTGTCCGAGGTGTACGGAATAGTGAAGCAGCACAACGGGTGGATCGACGTGAAGAGCAGGAAGGGCAAAGGATCTGTTTTCACGTTGTATATCCCGGCCGTGAGCGGAAGTGAAGGAGCGACGGGTCGCAAACGGGGCGCGGTCGAGGAGAACCGGGGGAGGGGCGAGAGAATCCTTCTCGTGGAGCCGGACGAATACCTTGGAGGTTTCGCCGCCGAGGCTCTCAGGCTCGAGGGTTATCACGTGTTCGTGGCCGCTGATTTCGACGAGGCACGCGAAGTCTTCGAACGGGAGCCGGGAGCCTGGGCGCTCGTGGTGGCCGACGCGTATCTTCCCGACGTGAAAGCCTGCGATCTCGTGGAATGGTTCAGAGGGAAGACGGATGCGGTTGGATTCATCCTCACCGGATGCCCGTCGCAGGACGATGACCCGGGAAAGCAACCGGAGGAGGGCGTGAAGTGCCTCTCGAAGCCGTTCTCACTCGACGGCTTTCTGGAGGCGGTGAAAGAAGCGCTGTGGACGCGGGAGGCGAGCAAGCGCTCGTGACCCTGCGGAAAATTCTTGAGCTCCCGAGCGGAAAATGCTAGGCTTGAAGTCCGTTTCAAGTTTTTCCACCGGCGGCCGGTTGGGAAGGGAGGAAGATGATGAAGAAAGCCGCTTTTTTCTTTTCAATCCTTTGTTCATGCCTGATTTCTTCCAATGTCTATGCCGAGATACGCCTGAACGAGATCCTGGCGGATCCGGCGTCGGACTGGAACGGCGACGGATCCATCGGCGCCCGCTACGATGAATGGGTCGAGATAACGAACGCGGGCACGGCGCCCGTCGATCTGTCCGCCTACAGGCTCTCGGACGAGTCGGGAGGCTACTCCTGGAGGTTTGCATTCTCCGGCGTGATCGCACCGGGCGAGGTTCGCGTGGTATACGGTTCCGATGCCATCGCCTGGCAGAATGCAAGCGGCCGTCCCGCGTACGGCCTGAGTCTGAACAACGCAGGAGACACGGTGTTCTTGTACCGTGTCGATGCGCTCGACACGGTCCTCGTGGACAGCTACACGTACAGCGCTTTCGAAGTGCTCGACGACCGCTCGGTCGGTCGCAATCCGGATGCGCCGGCCGAGTGGGTGATTTTCGACGGGCTGAACCCTTACGGCGGGTCCACGCCGCCCCTCGGCAGCGGTTGCAATCCATCGCCGGGCGCGGGCAACGCATGCGTCACGCCGGTGGAGAACTCCACCTGGGGGGCGATAAAGGCGATATACAAGTCGAGGTAGGACGATAATCGATCACCGGCCGCCGGTGTGGCTCCAAGCGGGAAAAACTTGCGAACGGAGCGCCGACCGACTCCCTTGATGCATATAATCGATTGCAGTAGAACAAGATCACTTTGCTTCAAGGCACAAAAGAGAATTGACACGGATCGGCCGCGTAGGGTATTTTTCATATGATCGAAGCGGATGTCCCAATCGTGATTCGCCTTTTCCGGCCTATGTGAGGTGGAGTCGATCGAGAGCCGGTAGTCGGGTTGCCGGAAACACCCTCGCGACATTTTCCATCGTCGAGTCGCCCCGGAGGACCCGGGGCGGTCGGAATTTCACGGGCTCTTTCAATCGAAGGGAACAAGTCCATTTGTCGGTGCAGCCCCCGGCGGGGGGACGGCCAAGGCGGTACGATGCTGGAAGACTACTTGAAGAGATTCTTCTCCGGGGATCCACTGGCCGCGTCCCGGCTCATGTCCATGATCGAACGCGGGGGCGAAGAGGCGGAGAAAGTCCTCGACGCCGTGTTTCCCAAGGTGGGGCGGGCGTACAGGATAGGAATCACGGGCCTCACCGGCGCGGGCAAGAGCTCGCTCATAAACAGGCTCTCCCGTCTCCGGCGTGACAAAGGCGAAAGAGTCGGCGTCATAGCGGTGGATCCGACGAGCCCGTTTTCGGGCGGGGCGCTCCTCGGCGACCGCATCAGGATGGGGGAAGTGAGTGGTGACGACGGTGTCTTCATCAGGAGCATAGCGAGCCGTGGCAGCGACACCGGGCTGAGCTCCTGCGCCGACGAACTCGCCGACGTCTTGGACGCCTTCGGCAGCGACGTGATCTTCCTCGAGACAGTGGGGATCGGGCAACAGGAATACAGGATAGGGTTCAGCGTGCATACCACGGTGGTGGTCCTCGTGCCCGAAGCGGGCGACGACATCCAGAGCCTCAAGTCAGGACTCATGGAGATCGGCGACGTTTTCGTCGTCAACAAGTCCGACCGGGAGAACGCCCGGAGATACGCTGACGATCTCAAATCCATGCTCAAGCTCAGACATTCTTCGGACGGCTGGTGTCCCCTCGTCGTATCGACTTCCGCCGTCAAGGGAGCGGGGCTCGAGGAGCTCGATCGCGCCTTGCTCGATCACCGCGGCTTCCTGGATAAGGAAGGAGGCATGGCAAGGAAGAAGAGGTCGTTCATTCAAAACAGAATATCCATGATAGTTGAAGAAAGACTTAGGGAAAATTTCTGGGGAAACGCTTATATTAAGAGGAAAATGGATGAATTGATAAACGAATCGATGAGCGGTGAGAGATCGCCGTATGAGGCGGCGAGGATACTCCTCCGTGCGTTCACGAAGGGAAAGATCGGAGAATGAAAATGGATCCCAAGAAAAAGAAGGAAATCCGGGAGAAAAAAAAGGAATACATGGAAAAGGTGAAGTCCCTTCCCACCCTGGACAAGGATTTCACGACGGTTTCATCGGATCCGGTAGAGATACTCTACACGCCGGACGACGTGGAGGATCTGGATTATCTCGAGGAGCTCGGTTTCCCGGGAGAGTTCCCCTATACACGGGGCGTTCATGCAAACATGTACCGGGGCAAGCTCTGGACGATGCGGATGTTCGCGGGGTTCGGCTCGGCGAAGGACACGAACGAGCGGTTCCACTACCTTCTCGAAGGGGGCCAGACGGGCCTGTCCGTAGCTTTCGATCTTCCCACTCTATACGGCAGGGATTCCGACGACCCTTTCTCCGAGGGTGAAGTCGGCAAGTGCGGCGTTGCCGTGGACTCGCTCAGGGACATGGAGATTCTCTTCGATCGCATAGACCTGGGAAGGATCTCCACCTCGATGACGATCA
This sequence comes from uncultured bacterium, assembly GCA_964464035.1. GTDB lineage: Bacteria > Krumholzibacteriota > Krumholzibacteriia > WVZY01 > WVZY01 > CAYXEN01. The sequence goes on from CAYXEN010000022.1 coordinate 29,031, forward strand.
ACGGTCCGGCCGCGATAATACTCGCCATGTACCTGGCCAACGGCGAGAACAGCGGCGTGGCGCTCGAGAAACTGTCCGGGACCACCCAGAACGACATCCTCAAGGAATACATCGCCCAGAAATCGTTCATTTTTCCTCCCGAACCCTCGATGCGGCTCATCACGGACGTCATGGCTTTCTGCAGCGAGCACGTCCCCAGGTGGAACACGATAAGCATAAGCGGCTACCATATCCGGGAAGCGGGCTCGACAGCCGTGCAGGAACTCGCCTTCACGCTGGCCGACGGTTTCGCGTACGTGGAAGCGGGGATGAAAGCCGGCCTTGACGTCGACAAATTCGCCCCTCGGCTGTCATTCTTCTTCAACTCGCATCTCGATTTCTTCGAGGAGATATGCAAGTTCAGGGCGGCGAGGCGCATCTGGGCGCGGCGGATGAAGGAGAAGTACGGCGCCAAGAATCCCCGCTCCTGGCTTCTGCGCTTTCACACCCAGACGGCGGGTTGCTCGCTCACCGCACAGCAACCCGAGAACAACATCGTGAGAACGGCCTTTCAGGCGCTCGCCGGCGTTCTCGGCGGCACGCAGTCGCTGCATACGAACTCGATGGACGAGACGCTTGCCCTCCCGTCCGAAAAAGCGGTCCGCATAGCGCTGCGAACGCAGCAGATCATCGCCCATGAAACTGGCGTGGCGAACACGATCGATCCCCTGGCGGGCAGCTACTTCGTCGAGGCCAGGACCCGCGCCATGGAAAAGGCCGCCGAGGATTATTTCAGGAGGATCGACGAATACGGAGGCGTGATTCCCGCGATAGAAGAAGGATTCTTCCAGCGCGAGATCGGGCGGGCCGCGTACGAGTATCAGAAGGCGGTCGAGGAGGGAAGAAAGATCATCGTGGGGGTGAACCGTTTCGAAATGGGCAACGAGGAGCTGGACATACCGATTCTCGAGATAGACGAAAAAGTGGAGAAGGATCAGGTCGCCGCCCTCGAGCGGCTCCGCCGGGAGAGAGACAACGGCGCGGTGACGGACAAACTCGAAGCGCTCGGAAAGGCTTCTCGGGGCACCGAGAACCTGATGCCCTATCTCCTTGACTGCGCGAGGGTCTACGCCACGCTCGGCGAAATAACCGACGTGCTCAAGGGCGTATTCGGTGAATACAGGGAGCCGGCTTACTTCTGATCGGAATGACGCCCGGAACGAGGGGGCCGGTGCTTGACATCGTTCGATGCACGAGTGAAATGACGAGTTGCAAAGGCAGGAGGAGGCCATGAAGAAGCCGATAAAAGTTCTCATAGCCAAGCCCGGACTGGACGGCCACGACCGCGGCGCAAAGGTGGTTGCGAATGCGCTTCGTGATGCTGGAATGGAGGTGATATACACCGGGCTGCATCAGACGCCCGAGATGATAGTGGAAGCGGCGTTGCAGGAGGACGTGGACGTGGTGAGCCTCAGCATTCTGTCCGGGGCGCACATGACTCTCTTCGGCAGGGTCAAGAAGCTGATGGATGAGAAGGGGCTCCGGGACGTCCACCTCATCGGGGGCGGCATAATCCCGCCCAAGGACGCCGAGAAATTGAAGGAGATGGGCGTGAAAGAGATTTTCGGTCCCGGCACGGATACCAGGGAGATAGTGGAATTCATCGAGGGGCTCTTCCCGGGTGCATGAGCGTTCGGGGGAAGGGCTGGGCATTATCGCAAGCTTTAGGACAACGAGCGGAGGCAAGCATGGAATTTACCGAAGAGCAGGAGATGATAAGGGACATGGCGAGGAAATTCGCCGAGACGGAGGTGCGCCCCATAGCCGGCGAAATGGACCGCAAGCAGGAGTATCCCCTCGAACTGATCGAGAAAATGGCGGCATTGGGCTTCATGGGCCTCGTCGTTCCAGGCGAGTACGGGGGGACCGGGACGGATACGTTGAGCTATTCGATAGTCGTAGAGGAGCTGTCCAGGGTTTGCGGTTCGACCGGACTCACGGTGGCCGCGCACAACTCCCTTGGGGCGATGCCTATCATAATCGCCGGTACGGAGGAGCAGAAGAAGAAATATCTGCCTCCCATAGCCTCCGGCGAGGCCGTTGCCTGCTTCGGCCTCACCGAACCCGGCGCAGGCAGTGATGCTTCCGGCACCAAGACCCGGGCGGAGCTCAAGGGGGACAAGTACATCATCAACGGCACCAAGATCTACGTCACGAACGGAGGCATGGCGAAGTACATGGTGGCGACGGCGGTGACGGATCCCTCGAAGGGAGTTCACGGCATCAGCGCGTTCATCATCGACAGGGATTTTCCCGGATTCAGCGTAGGCTCGCTGGAAAAGAAACTCGGAGTGAGGGCGTCCAGCACGGCCGAGATAGTCTTCGACGATTGCGAAGTTCCCAAGGAAAACCTCCTCGGCGAGGAAGGTGAGGGGTTCAGGATATTCATGAAGGCCCTGGACGGCGGCAGGATCTCCATAGGCGCCATGGCTATAGGGCTCGCCCAGGGGGCGATGGACGCCGCGGTGAGCTACGCCAAGGAGCGATACCAATTCGGCAAGCCGATATCCGAGTTCCAGGCCATCCAGGAGAAGATAGCCGACATGGCGACCGAGATCCGGGCGGCGAGGCTCATGGTCTACGATGTGAGCCGGCTCAAGGACGCCGGCAAGCCCTTCACGATCGAGTCGGCCATGTGCAAGCTCTACGCCTCCGAGATGGCGATGCGCGTGACCACGAACGCGATCCAGATTCACGGCGGCTATGGATACACCACGGATTATCCCGTCGAAAGATTCTTCAGGGACGCCAAGCTGACCGAGATCGGCGAAGGAACCAGCGAGATACAGAGATTGATCATAGCGAGAAACTACCTGCGGGATTAGGCATGATCCCGCCGGCTCGCAGCTGAAAGAGGAGAGAGGAGGACAAGATGGAAAGGGCAGTGATAGTCGAAGCATTGCGAACACCGATAGGCAAGTTCATGGGAGGCCTTTCGAGCCTTCCCGCGCCCAGACTGGGAGCGAAGATAGTGGAAGAGGTCGTCAAGCGGGCGGGACTGGATTCGTCTGCGATCGACGAGGTGATCATGGGCAACGTTCTCCAGGCCGGCCTCGGGCAGAATCCGGCCAGGCAGGCGGCCATCTATGCGGGGATCGCTCCGCAGGTTCCCGCGGTGACTATCAACAAGGTATGCGGGTCCGGACTCAAGGCCGTTATGCTGGCCGCCCAGGCCATAAAGGCTGGGGACGCCGAGACGGTCGTGGCGGGAGGCATGGAGAGCATGAGCAGAGCGCCCTACTTGTTGCCCGGGGTGAGAACGGGACACAGGCTAGGGCACGGTGAACTGGTGGATTGCATGGTCCACGACGGACTGTGGGATTGCTACAACGATTTCCACATGGGAAGCACGGGCGAACTCGTGGCCGAGAAGTACGGCGTTACCAGGGAGATGCAGGACGAATACGCCCTCGGCAGCCAGAAGAAGGCGGTGGCGGCCCAGGACCAGGGCGCGTTCAAGGACGAGATCGTCCCCATCGAGATTCCGCAGCGCAAGGGGGATCCCCTCGTGATGGACGCGGACGAGGGCCCGAGGCGTGATGCGACCTTGGAGAAACTCGCTTCCCTCAAGCCCGCCTTCAAGAAGGACGGGACGGTGACGGCCGGCAACGCTTCCACGATAAACGACGGCGCCGCGGCCCTTCTCGTCATGAGCGAGAGCAGGGCCAAGGAGCTCGGCAAACCCGTAATGGCGTACATCGACGCCTATGCGACCGGCGGTGTCGAGCCCGAGTGGGTGATGATGGCGCCGGTGGAGGCGGTCAAGAACCTTCTCGCCAAGACGGGCGGGGACATAGGGCAGTTCGATCTCATAGAGCTGAACGAAGCCTTTTCCGCCCAGGCGGTGGCGGTGATGAAACAACTCGAGATGCCGCCCGAGCGTGTGAACGTAAACGGCGGCGCGGTGGCTCTGGGACATCCGATAGGCGCCTCGGGCGCCAGGATACTGGTCACCCTGCTGCACGCGATGAAGAAGCGGAACGCGAAGAAGGGCTTGGCTACGCTCTGCCTCGGAGGCGGGAACGCGGTGGCGATGGCCGTGTCGATGTAGTCGAACGAAGGTTTCTTGTGGCAGTTTGATCCGAGGATCGTCTGGAAGGGAGGCAAAGATGGACGTGAAGAAGGCCGCCGTGATAGGCGCGGGCACTATGGGCAACGGCATAGCCCAGGTTTTCGCCCGGGCGGGCATGGAAGTGATCATGATCGATCGGGAGGAACCGTATCTGGAAAGGGGCATGGAAGCGATAAAGAAGAGCCTCGACCGGATGCTCAAGAAGGAAAAGATAACCGAGGAGGATCGAAGCCGGACGCTGGAGAGGATTGGAACGAGTACGAGCAAGAAGGATGCGTCCGATTGCGATGTCGTCGTCGAAGCAGTGTTCGAAAACATGGAAGTCAAGAAGGCGGTCTGGGAGGAACTGAAGAGTACGGTCCGCGATAGTGCGATACTCGCTTCGAATACTTCTTCCATATCGATAACGACTCTCGCGTCTTTCGTCGGTGACCCCGGGCGTTTCATCGGTATGCACTTCATGAATCCCGTTCCCATGATGAAGCTTGTCGAAGTGATAAGGGGGCTGGAGACCAGCGACGAAACGACGGCCGCGACGATGGAGATATGCAGGCGGCTGGGAAAGGTGCCGGTCGAGGTGAACGATTACCCGGGTTTCGTTTCCAACCGGATCCTCATGCCCATGATCAACGAGGCCGTATATTGCCTGATGGAGGGAGTGGCGAACAGGGAAGCGATCGACGAGGTGATGAAGCTCGGCATGGCGCATCCCATGGGGCCGCTCACCCTGGCCGATCTCATAGGTCTCGACGTGTGCCTCGACATCATGGAGGTCCTCCATCGCGACCTCGGTGATTCGAAGTACCGCCCATGCCCGCTGCTGAAGAAGATGGTCGCCGCCGGAAGACTGGGAAGGAAGACCGGCCGGGGCTTCTATGACTATGAATGACGTTCCCCCGTCCAAGGAGAATTCCGTGACTGAGAAGAAAAAAGAAGCTCCGTGGAGGACGGCTCTGACCAAGATCGAGCCGGGAAAGATCCTGGTCAGGGGGCGCGCGATAGACGAGCTAATGAAAGAGAGCTCCTTTTCGGATGCGATCTACCTCCTGCTCAAGGGCTCGCCGCCTCCCGCGAATCACCGCCGGGCTATGAACGCGATTCTGGTGAGCTCGATCGACCACGGTGTCACCCCTCCGTCGTCGCTTGCCGCGAGGATGGTCGTCTCGGGCGGCAATCCCCTCAACAGCGCCGTAGCCGGGGGCATTCTCACTATAGGCGATTCGCACGGAGGAGCTATCGAACAGTGCGCCAGGATTCTCCAGGAGCGGGCGCAGGACGGACGAGCCGGGCAAGTAGCGGCCGAGATCGTCGAAGAGTTCAGGAGCAGCAAGCGCAGACTCCCCGGTTTCGGCCACAGATTGCATGCCGTGGATCCGAGGAGCCGCGCGCTTCTCGACATCGCCCGTGAAGACGGCCTCGACGGAAAATACGTGGAGCTCGCTCTCGCCGTCGAAAAGGAGCTCTTCGAGAAGACGGGCAGGAGACTTCCTCTCAACGTGGACGGCGCCATCGCGGCGCTCATCTCGGAGATGGGCTTCGATTGGAGAATGGGCAAGGGGTTCTTCATAATATCGAGAACCCCCGGCCTCGTGGCACATGCGTTCGAGGAGAATTCCAGGGAGAAACCGATGCGCAGGATCGGCTCCTTCGAGGCGATTTACGACGGCCCGGAAGAAAAGAGTTGAGACCCGCCGGCACCCCCCACATGAGTCTGGATCGAATCCGCAGGGAAC
>CAYXEN010000023.1:0-33558 GCA_964464035.1 uncultured bacterium
TATATGACGTGGTTCGAGCCGACCGGCCAGGGGAAAGACGAGATGTCTCCCGTGAATCCTTCATCCGGACTGTCGTACGCTCCGTCCGTGGGAGTCATGGGAGTTGCGTTTCCGGCTCCCGGGTCACTGTCGGCGAATCCTTCGACGGCCGCTATGTTGCTTCCTCCCGTGGTTGCGTCGCTCGCCGTTCCAGTAACCGTTACGTATGCTTGGCCTGCGTTTATGCTGCCCGGGCCGGTCAGGGCGGTGACGATGGGGCCGTCGCCGTCAGCAGCCGTCACCGTTATCTCGATGAAGTTTTCGTCACCCCAGTTGCCCACGACGTCCTTGCCGATCAGGTACACCTTGTAAGGAGAATCGATGGACATCCATGTCGACGTATTGAGAGTCAACGTCATGGTCTCAAGAGGTGAGTCCAGCACTCCGTCCACTGGGGTCAAGGGCGCCCCGCTTCCGCCCGGACCCATGGTGTTGACGAAGGCTTCCGCGTATGCGATGTTGGATCCGCCCGTCGGCGTGTCGTCTATGTCCGCCGTTATCGTTATTGACGCCGTACCCTCGGGGATCGTCAACGAGGGGCTGGCGCTCATGTTGGTCACCACGGGACCCAGATTGTCGCTTGCCATGATGACGAGCGTTGCCGTCTCCGGGGGGCCCCACGAGAAGGGATTGTCCGCATCCCGGCCTTTCACGTAGAAAGTATACGGGCTGCCTGCAGCGGTCCATCCGGTGATGTCGACCACCGCGTAGACGTTTTCGACAGGTGAATCGAAGGCGCCGTCGTTCGGGGCCATGCTGTTGCCGACGCTCAGCGATGGAACGTCGTATCTGGCGCCGACTATGTTTGCGCTTCCAAAGCCTATGTCGTTCACCTCGGCGGTCAACAGCACGTTGTTAGTGGACCCCTCGATCATGGCGAACGTATTCGATCCGTTGATTTTCACGAAGCGCGTCTCCGGCCCTCCGACCTTGAGCAGCACGGAGTTGGAACTGGGCATTCCCTTGTACATGCATGATATCCTTGTGATCCCGGGTCCTACTCCCGTGGCGAGACCCTCGTTGTTCTCCATCCCCGATCCCGGGATGAACGTTCCTATCTTGGCCACCGAGGTATCACTCGAATTCCAGAAACAATAAGTCGTCACGTCCACCGCTCCGGCTTTTTCGTACGTAGCGGTGGCGTAGAATTGTAAATCGTCTCCTATCAGGATGCCCTGCGCCGGGTCGGGTGTTATGGTCAAGTCCAAGAGGTTGTCGGAGCTCGCCTGCTTGGCCAGCAACTCCAGGTTGATCGGGTACACCCTCGTGTTCAGGACGTATTGGAGATAGCCGTTGTTGTAGTTGATACGCGGGTCTGGTGTCTCGGACTCGAACGTGAGAGTGATCTCGACCGAGCGGATGTCATTGATGTCGGGCACGCCGTTCCCGTTCAAGTCCGCGACGGTCGTGTCCGATTCCACCACGGCGTCGTCGCCGCTTCCGTTGAGTAGCGGGACGCCGTTGGCGTCATAGTACTGGAACTCGAGTTTTCGTACCCCCCTGGCTATCGGGATGGATCCTTGGGCGAGATCGGTGAGATCACGTCGGTAGAGATAGGCGTCATGGGGGTTCGGCGTGTCGGACAACTCAGTCGAATCGCCGACGTAATATACCACCAGGTCCGTGGGCTTGTCGTTGTCGATGTCGGCCCAGAAAGCCACCTTGGTACGCCCGGCCTTGGTGAAGGCGGGCAGGGTGGCGATCCCGTACCCCGCCTGGCGGATGTCCTTGAGCATCTCGTCCATGCCGACGCGGAGGTTCTGCTCGATATTCGCGGCCATCTTGCCGCGGCCTACCGACTTCGTGCTGGAAATGAGAAGCCTGTATATCACTCCGATCACCATTCCGAAAACCAGGATGGTGACCACGAGTTCGACCAGTGAGAAGCCCTTATGTCCGTGCGACGTTGCTTTCATTCTCGCTACCCCTTGTAAGAGACCACCGTCGATATGCTGACGGGTTCGTTTCCTCCGACCGGCGTGATCTTGACGGTTATTTTCTTGTAGAAAGTGGGCGTCGAGGCGGTGGTATCGCCGTTGGCATAGCAGTAAGAAACCGATATGGCCGCCTTGAAATTGTCGTAGTTCGGTATCGGATCCAGCAAGAAACCGTTGAAATCGTCAACGTCGTCGAATGTCCCGTAACTTTCGTTCGCATCGGGCCCGAGCATGCCCGGCGGGGTCATGTTGTTGGGAGTGACTTGATTGAGAGTGGCCAACGTTCCATCGGCTTCTTTCTCGTCGAACGCATAAGCCGCCACTTCGTCGAGGAACCTCTGGGTGAGGGTCACGGAAGTGGTTCTCGCCTTGGCGTGGGTGATCTTGCGGGTCGAGTACGGTATCATCATCCCCATGGACAACAACCCGATGGCGAAGATGATGATGGCCACCATTATCTCGAGAAGCGTCATGCCTTTCTTATTGCTTAGGAATGAGAACATTTCCTTCCTCTCCTGTTTGTTCACCTACCAGTGCGAGAATTCCTGGACCATGCCGGATCGCGACACGCTGATGCTCTTGAGAACGTTGTTCCTGTCCTTGAGCTTTATTGTGATCGGCAGGTCGTTGATCGAGATGGTTCCCCGGGGCTCGATCTCGATCGTGCCGTCGGAGGGTGTGCTCGTCGTGCTAATATAGATTCCGGGCGGCAGGCTGTAGAGGTTGCCGGGCGGGTCCGTGGTCCAGACCCCGATGGAATCCTGCCTTAGGATCCTGAACTGATTCGTGTTGTAGTTGTATTCGAGCATGTATTTCTTCTTGCTGGCAATGGCTTTTTGCCTGGCGAACATGATCTTGTTCGAGATCAAGTTGCTCGCGACCTGGAGCTGTTGGGCGGAATTCCTCTTTACGAATGCAGGTATGGAGACTGCCATCAAGATGCCGATGATGGATATGGCCACCATCAGCTCGGCCAAGTTGACACCTGCTTGTGATCTGATTCTCATCTCGTTCCCCTCTTCTTCTGATCTTTGCGGACCCGAAAGCATGGGCTCGAGCCGCCCCCGGCGGCCGGCGCTAAATCCACAATTGAAATGCAATATCCGTACCCTCGGCGGCCGATTTCGGGCGGTCGGCGCGGATGGGATCGCGGCCAGGCTGGGGATGGCCGCGCTTGGTAATGGCACTCTTGGCAATGCCTTAGCCTGCAAGGAACGTTCCCGTCCGGCCGAAAGCGGCGTGCCGGGCGGCATGGGCCGGCCGGAAAGGACCGGCGCGAGGTGCCGGGAAGGCGAATTTGCGATGGGAATGCCTCATTTTGCAAGGCGGGGGGATGCCGGTTGCCAGGCTTCAGCCTTTTTTATATGCTCACGACGTGAGGAAATGGCGAGGAATAAGATTCAAATTGACAGCTTTTCTGTCGGCTTTCCTCGTTATCGTGAACGTCTCATTCTGGGTCTTCTATTTTGTTGCCAGGCAATATCTTGACGAAGATCTCGGAGCCAAGCTGACCGGAATATCGCGTTTCATCGCTTCCGGTGTGAAGGGGGATTATCTCGTCCGCCTCGAACCGGGAGACGAGGACACGAGAACCTACCGTAACCTGCACGCCAAACTCGACGAGGCGAGAAAAGCGTTCAGCCTGAACGACGTCCTCCTCGTCGATCTCGAGAAGCATGCGATCATCGACGCGGGCAGGAACCTCCGCATCGGTGACGAAGTCTTCCTGCTTGAAACGGCCGGTGATGAGATCGCGAAGGCGCTCGAGGGCATTGCGAGCGCTTCGGTCGTCTACCGGGGCGAAGACGGCAAGCTGTACAAGTCCGGGTACGCGCCGGTACGGAACTCCCGCGGCGACGTCGTCTGTCTGCTGGTCGCCGAGGCCAGTGCCGCGTTCCTGGGCGAGCTGGAAACCTTCCGCAACCTGATCGTCTTCATCACGCTGGTCAGTGTCTCCGCCGTGCTGGTCCTGTCCGTTCTTCTTTCGCGCTTCGTGGCTTCACCGATACTTCGCCTTGCAGCGGCGGCCCGCGGCATCCGTGAAGGCAAGTACTCCGTGCTCTCTTCCCCCGGCGGGAAAGACGAGATCGGGTACCTGGTCGAAGCTTTCAACGAGATGGCGGAAAGCATCAGGGAGAACGAGGAAAAGCTGAAGTCGCTCTACAAGACCGAGGCCGAGAGGGCGGGCGAAGCGCGGCGGTACGTGGAGACCATCCTGGGAAGCATCGCCACGGGCATAGTGTCGGTGGATGGGCGGGGGATAGTCAGGGTGTGTAACGGCGAGGCCTGCCGGATTTTCGGCGTCGATGCGAGCGAAGTCATCGGCATGCATTACCTGGAGCTCGATTGCCTGCGTCCGTTCCGGGATCTTCTCGAAGGGAGCCTGTCGAGGGGAGAGGTCGCGAGGGAGCGGCCGCTCGAATACGATAATGCCGAGGGAAGACGGTTCCATCTCGGCGTATCCGTTTCCCCTTCGAACGAAAGCAGGGAAGAGTCGATAGCCGGGAACATGGTCTTGACCGATCATAGTGAGCTCGTCAGGCTGCAGGAGGAAGTGAAACAGAAGGCCACCCTTGCAGCCGTCGGCGAGCTCGCCGCTCACGTCGCGCACGAAGTCCGCAATCCGCTGGGGAGCATAAAGATCTATATCGACCTGCTCGCCCGCGAGCAGACCGACGAAGCGAAGAGAAATGAGTTCATCGCGAAGATATCTTCGGAAGTATCGAGGCTCAACGGCATCGTGACCAGTTTCCTACAGTATTCCTCGCCCCTGCGGCTGGAGTTCAGTGAATTTACACTTGCGGACGTGATAAAGGATGCTGTTCTATTTGCAAGGCGCGAGGAACATTTCGACAGAATCAGGATAGAAGAAAGGTATGGCGGCCTCGAAGATCTCAGGATCAACGCGGACAGGAATCAGCTGATGCAGTTGTTCCTGAACCTGATCAGGAACGCATGCGAGGCGATTACCGACGGAGGACAAGTCGAAGTCGCGATGAAACTCTCGGGGGATGCCGGCCGGGAGGAACCGGGAAAGAGAGCCGTGGTGGTATCCATAAGAGATACGGGGCAGGGCATCGATCCTCGTACTCTATCGAAGATCTTTACGCCTTTCTTCACGACGAAAGCACATGGTACGGGCCTGGGATTGGCGCTGGCGAAGAGAATAGTGGAGAACCACGGGGGCAGAGTGGAAATAGAATCCAACCCCGGCGAAGGGACGACGGTCTTCGTCACCCTTCCATTGCAGTGTTGAACCTCGCGGCGTCGACGTCTCCCGCCGGGCGTGCTCGGCTGCAGGAGGCGTACTTTCATTGCGGCTCGGTAACCGGGGAAGCAACGAACAGATGGCAAAGATACTGGTCATAGACGACAACAGGACTCTTCTCGGGGGGATATCGGAAGCGTTGCTGCAGGAGGGCCATGAAGTCTTCACGTGCGAGAACGGAGCCGGGGCTTCCAAGCTGATCGAAGGACATGAATTCTCGGTCGTCGTGACCGATCTCAAGCTTCCCGATGCGTCCGGGCTGGACCTGCTCGAAAAGGTCAAGTCCAAGAACGTGAATACGGCGGTTCTGGTGATGACCGCTTACGGTACGGTCGATACGGCCGTGCAGGCGATGAAGATGGGGGCGCTCGATTTTCTCACCAAGCCCTTTCCGGCCGACGAGATCGTGGTAAAGATCAGGAAGGCGCTGGATCAAAGGGCTTTGAAGAACGAGCTCCTGACCCTCAAGAGCCAGGCGGAGCTCCTGCGCGGCGAGATGAAACATTTCTACGATCCGGAGGGAATAATCGGCGAGTCCCCGCAGATGTCGGCGATCAAGCGCGAGATCGAGCAGCTCGCCGCAAGCTCCGCCGCGGTTCTCATCCTGGGTGAGACCGGCACCGGCAAGGAGTTGATCGCCCGGGCGATACATTACAGGAGCCCGCGCAGCAGGGGCCCGTTCATAAGGGCCAACTGCGCCGCATTCGCGGAGACGCTTCTCGAGAGCGAGCTGTTCGGTCACGAGAAGGGGGCGTTCACCGGCGCGCACGCGAGAAAGCTCGGTCGTTTCGAATTGGCGGACAAGGGGACGATATTTCTCGACGAGATAGCCGAATTGAGCATTTCAGCCCAGGCCAAGCTGTTGAGGGTGCTCCAGGAACACGAGTTCGAACGCGTGGGCGGCACAGAGGTGATAAGAGTCGACGTGAGGCTCGTGGCTGCGACCAACCGTGATCTGGAGGAACAGGTGAAGATCGGCGAGTTCAGGGAAGATCTCTACTACAGGCTGAACGTGGTCCCCGTCCATCTGCCCCCACTGAGAGAGAGAAAGATGGACATACCCGTGCTCGTCGATTTCTTTCTCAAGCGTTATTGCGAGCAGAATCACAAGAGGATCCGGGGTTTCACTCCGGAGGCGGAGAAGGCTCTAATGCAATACGACTGGCCGGGTAACATCAGAGAGCTGGAAAACATGGTCGAGAGAGGCGTGGTTTTGAGCAAGGGCGAGTGGATCGAGGTCTCCTCGCTTCCCTTCTATGGAAAACTCAAGGCCGAGGACGGTGCCAAGCCCGGATCCTTCACCGAGAAGGTGGCCGGTTACGAGCGTAAGCTCATAGCCGATGCGATGGCGTCTTGCGACAACAACATTTCCAAGGCGGCTGAGCTGCTCTCTCTGAGCAGGAGTACGCTGAGGTACAAATTGAAGAAATACGGCCTATGAAACGCAGGTGTATGACACTCGCCTTCCTGGCTTTGATGCTCTTCTTGTATCCCCGTCTCACCAGGGCTTGCAGCCCAACCGAAATCGATTCTCTCGCCGCCGTGATCGAGGAGCGTGACGGTGAGCTGAAAGGACTCGACGCGAAGCTCGCCGCGCTGAGAGACAGGCTCGGGGCGGTCACGCGAGAAATAGGGAAGGAGAAGGCGGGAAGACCGGGAAGTCGGGGCGTCTTGAGCAGGATGAGAATAGAGAAGCTTCTCAAGAAATCCCGATCGCTCTCCGACGAGATGGAGGCTCTCGCCCGGCTGAAGAGCAGGCGGCGGAGCGCCCGCATGAGTGCTCGGGGAAGATTGCGGGCCTGCCTGGAGAAACTCGTCGCGGCAGGCTGGGCGAACGTGCTGGAAGCGATTCGGGATCATCGTTTCGAGGATGCGAGAACGGCGCTGGAATCGACGAGGAATCTGGAAGGAAGGCTGTCCGATCTGGGGGACCATGATGTCCCGCGCCGCGAGTATCCCCTCTTCACCGAGGACGTGATCAGGAACTATCTCAGGACGGAAGACGACAGGCGGTTCTTGATGGGCATGATGTGGGATCAGATGGACAAGGCGCTAAGAGACAGTTCCGTGCTTGCCAGGAAGCGGAGCGAGGCCCGCACGCTGATAACGCAGAAAAGAGACCTCTTGGCACTGCTCGACGAGGCGGAGGACGCCGGAGTGGAGGGTGCCAGTTTCTTCGATGATTTCGACAAGGAGGAATTGACCTTCGAGATCAAGCAATTGGAAGAGCGGGAGGGGGAGATCACGTCCGCTCTCGAGAAGGCGCGGGAGGCGATCGCCTACTATCTGGAGCACATTCGTTTCATCGAGGGATTGGAAGCAGCCGATTACCGGGAGAAGGAAAATTGAGAAAGAGAATCATAATGACGGGGATCATGGCCGCCGTGGTCGTCGCCGCCTCCCAGGGGGCGAGAGCCGGCATCAAGTTGAAGGATATCTATGGAAGCGTGCTGGGAGGATACGATTCCAACGCTGACAGGAATTCCGAGGCGACTCCGGGTGCCGGGGTGATAGGCGATGTCCGCTTCCTGCTCTACGGAGGCGCAGGCTTGGAGGTGACGGCTCCCGGCGGCTACCAGATCAACTTCAGGGCCAAGCCCTACTACATAAAGTATCAGGATTTCGAAGAATGGGACCGCGGGGAGATGTTCCTTCTCTATGACGCGAGAAAGAGGATCGGCAGGAAGCTCGTCTTGATTGCAAGCGACAAGTATCGCTACACGACCTATCCGAACCGCCGGGGAAGGGATCAGCTGTACAACTCTTTTCGCTTCAAGATGGAGAGTTCGTTTTCCACCGGGATCAAGCTGGGAGCTCTCTACAGAAACCTGTATCGCAGCAAGCCGCGGAGCATTCTCCGGGAAAGCCGCGCAAACGGCTTGGGCGTCACCGCCAGGTACAGCCCGTCGGGCGCGCTCACGGCCAACCTGATTCTCCGGCGCGATTACGAGAGCGTGGAGTTCATCTTCCCCCGTTCGATCGGCGGGCGGAGAACGTGGATGGACTTGTCCTTGCGGTACCATTTCCGGAGAAATCTCATTCTCATGGGCAAGTACGTCTACCAGCGGGACGAGATGGATATATTGTTCTTTCCGGGGTCGGACCTGGAGGAGGAACGTGAAAGCGGGGAGGAAGTGACGGATGGAATACTGCAAAGCATCCGCTTCCTCGAAGACACCGCGTACAATTTTCGCAAGAACCTCGTCATCGGCTCCATCGTGGCGAAGAAGGACGGAGCGTTTCTGGATGTCTTCGGCCTTTTTCAGCGCAGGCATTTCGCCGAAAAGGTCCTGGAGGTGCCCGGGACCCCTCAGCGCGTGGACGACACCCTTGTCTTCCAGGCCTCGATCCAGACGGAGCTCACGCCTTGGTCGTCTTTCATGTTCTACGTCCGCTACGAGGACAGCGAAAGCAACGATCCCGATCACGACTACCGGATAACGACCTACGGCTTGGGGACGAAGTTCTCGTTCTGATTCTCACCTTAGTGTCGCCTCCTCTTTTTAGCGCCCTGCTCCAGTCGGCGAATGGCGGGATCTGCGTTCGAACTCGCCGGGGTCTTGAACGGCGGATTTTCGCCATTTGCAGGCGAAAATTCGCCAGTGCGCAACACGTTGTGCTTGAATCGATTATGTCTGAACAGCCGGGGATGCGGGGTAGGCGGTGGCGGATAGTGGTTGGCCAGAGATGCTCCCCAAATGACCACTCTTGCAGTATCATGTTGTGACGAGGCAAGTTACGAGAATGATTGCTTTTCGGCCCCTCTTTTGCCCTGAGCGGTCCGAGGAACGTCGACAATCTTTACGTGGTTCATAGGAGATGATGCAATGAAGAAGAGAATAACAGCACCGTTTGCAATACTGATCGTATTTGCAGTATCCTTGTTTCTCGGTTCGTGCGGATCGAGTTCGATCACGGGAGCGAGCGGCGGTCCACTGGGATCTATGCTTATCTCGTCGCAGCGGGACACGGACGGCGACGGGCTCATCGACATCGTGGACCCCGATGACGACAACGACGGTATCCCCGACAGCCTCGACCCCGACGACGACAACGACGGCATCCCGGACGATATGGAAGAGGATCGCGACGGTGACGACGTCATCGACGATCACGACGACAATTTCGTCGAACTGAAGGGCTTCATAGAGAGCATATCGGGAACTGATCTCACCGTTTTCGGGACCGTGGTGCACGTTTCGGACAGCACCCTTATAAAGGGTTCCGAGGACGTCACTCTCGCGTTCGGCGACCTCGTGGTCGGGATGTGGGTCGAGGTTCATGGTTTCATCAACGATGATGAATCTGTCGATGCAGTGGAAATCAGCATCGAGAAAGAAACCGAAGATTCACCCCCGGATTCTCTCTCGGCCGGGGATTTCGCGGAGGTCGAGGCGCAAGTGGACTCATCGGGTTCGCTCGTCGTAGTTTCGATCGAGAAGGGATCGAGCGGAGATCCTACGTCTTACGAGGCGGCGGTCGAGTCCGTCTCGCCGGACGAGATTACCGTGCTGGGTGTGAATCTCGCGGTCACCGCTTCGACGGTCTTCGAGGACCATACGGCCTCGGGAAAGACTTATGCCGATCTCCAGGCGGGGGATCCGGTCGAAGTCAAGGCGGCGACGAACCCGGTCACGGGAGAGCCGGAGGCGATCAAGATCGAGTTGAAAGCACCCGGCGACAGTCACGTGGAGATAGCCGCCGAGGTCACGTTCATCGATTATGCTTCCGGCATTCTGGAGCTGGGCGGAGTGACAGTAGGTTTCTGAACCGGGAAGATTGATGCATCATGCCTGGAAAATCTCTGTTGAATTTGAGGGTGGAAACGAGCTTGACATCTTCAGCTATCAGGCCTGGGAAGGTGGTGTCTGGAGGGTTTTTTGGATGCAGCCGGGCTAAAAGCTCTCCTTTTCCGGAACTGTAAAAGGTTCCGACCTTCCCTGTTTCTACCCTCGAAGCAAAGGGCGCTGCGTGAGCGGCGCCCTCTTGCTTGGCCGCCGTTTTCCCGCCGCTGACCGCGGATCCCCCCGACCATGTGCATGTTTTTGCTTGTAAATGCTCTTCGATTGTGATTAGTTTTCGCTGATCTTTGCCCGCGGCGGCGGGCCGATTGTGCGAAAACGCGTTCACGGAAGATCCGGAAATGGACATGGGCGAGAAAAATCCTGTAGCGGAAGTCATCGAGCGGGAATCATCGGAAGGCGGTTTCGGTGATCTTCCGCTGTTCACACCGAGCGAGGGGCCGGAAGTGAAGAAAAAGCTTTCGAAGAAAACCGGGAACAAGAAACGGGCCGGAAGAAAGAAGCGGGACTCGGTTTACCAAACCGCGCAATCTCTCGCCCTCAGGCAGAAAGAAATATCCATCAGCGAATTTTTCGCCAAGAACCGCCACTTGCTCGGATTCGACAGCCTGCCGAAGGCGCTCCTCACCGCCGTCAAGGAAGCGGTGGACAATTCGCTCGACGCCTGCGAGGAAGCGGGGATACCGCCGGACGTCATCGTCGACATAAAGGAGATCGAGGAGAACCGGCTTCGCATCGTCGTCGAGGATTCCGGCCCCGGCATCGTCAAGACCCAGATCCCGAAGATATTCGGAAAGCTTCTCTACGGTTCGAAGTTTCACTCCTTGAAGCAATCGAGGGGGCAGCAGGGGATAGGCATCTCGGCCGCGGTGATGTACGCGCAGCTCACGACCGGCAAGCCGGTCAGGATCATCAGCAGGACCGGTTCCGGCCGACCGGCGAATTCGTACGAGATCCAGATCAACACCAAGACCAACACGCCGATAATCGTCGACGAGAAAGTGGTTCAATGGGAGAGGGACCACGGAACGAGAATCGAGATGGAGATCCAGGCCTCGTACAAGCGGGGTATGAGATCGGTCGATTCGTATCTGCATCAAGTTGCTTTGGCCAACCCGCACGTGCGCTTGGTCTATCGCAGCCCCAAGGACGGAGAGGTGGTATACGAGAGGCTTACCGATTCGATACCGGGTGAGCCCGTTTCCATAAAGCCGCACCCGCACGGCGTGGAGCTCGGCGTGTTGATGGACATGCTCAAGGCGACGAAATCCCGGAACGTCCGCGGATTCCTCGTTTCCGAGTTCTCGAGAATAAGCGCGAAGAGCGCGGAGGAGATCCTCGATCGGGCCGGCCTGGCGCCCTCCACTTCGCCCAAAAGGGTTTCGCGCGATCAGGGCGAGGCTCTCATCAAGGCTTTCGGCGCCACCAGACTGATGAAGCCTCCCACCAATTGCCTCATCGCCATAGGCGAGGAACTCCTGCTTCGCAGCCTGGAACGAGAAGCTGAGGCGGACTTCTACACCGCCGTAACCAGGCCGCCGGCAGTGTACCGGGGTAATCCTTTTCAGGTCGAAGTTGCCATCGCATACGGCGGCCCCCGGCTCAACGACGACGAGACGATAACCTTGTATCGGTTCGCAAACCGCGCTCCGCTGATATACCAGCAGAGTGCGTGCGCCATAACCCAGTCCGTCATTTCCACCGCGTGGAAGAGCTACGGCGTCCAGCAGGCCAGGGGGGCTCTTCCCTGCGCCCCCATGCTGGTCATCGTGCATATCGCCTCGGTATGGGTCCCCTTCACTTCGGAGAGCAAGGAGGCGATCGCCCATTACCCCGAGATAATCAAGGAGATCAAACTGGGCCTGCAGGAGTGCGGAAGAAGGTTGGGGCGATTCATCCGCAAGGGGATAAGAGCGAGGGAGGAAGCGAAGAAGACTTCCTACATCGAGCAGTACATCCCCCACATCGGCATCGCCCTGCGCGAGATCCTGGCTCTTCCAGACAAGGATGAGCGCAAGGTGGTCGAGAAGTTGAAAGACACACTCAGGCGGAGCAGGAAGTTCTGAGATCCCCGCGCTGGGAAAGACTCGGTGGATGAGTTCCAAAAGGAGGAAGCGTGCCGGCGAACAAGAAGGTCATCAAGCTCATAAAGGATGAGGCGAAGAAGGTGAAGACCTCCATCCTCCAGGGCAAGAAACCCTCGATGAAGCTTCCCCTGCGCTCGCTCTCCAACGTGCGCTACGATCCTCGGAACGGTTACCTCCAGATGCGGGGCAGGAAGAAGGAACGCACCCTCACCGTGAATACCGTCAAGACCTTCGCCCAGACCCTGCGCATGATGGCCCTGTCCAAGGAGCTGGTGGAGACGGACGACATCGCCACCAAGCGGGAGGCCTACTACGTGTCCAAGAACTGGGATGCCGCCCGCTTCAAGGAGCAGACGGAGTCGGACGCGGTGATGGACGACGTGGAGGCCTTTTTCGGATTGAACCGCGAGCAACTCGGTTTCATACCGGAAGAGAAGGGTGGTGAGGTGGCCGGCAAGCTGATCGTGATCGACAAGGACAGGGACAGCGGCAAGCCGCTGAGGATAGACTGCACCAAGTTCGGCAGCGGCGCCTATTCCATCCCGATATCAGTGGAAGATCTGGACTTCGAGACCAAGGCCGATTTCATCCTCGCGATAGAGACGGCCGGCATGTTCCAGCGCCTGGTCAAACACAACTATTGGAAAAAGGCGAACTGCATCCTCGTTTCGATGGGAGGCGTACCCACCCGGGCCTGCCGCCGTTTCATACGGAGGCTGGCGGACAAGAAGAAAATCCCCGTCTACGTTTTCGTGGACGGTGATCCCTACGGCGTCAGCAACATATACAGGACGTTGAAGGTGGGAAGCGGAAACGCCGCGCACTTGAACGAGTTCTTCTGCGTTCCCCAAGCCAGGTTCCTGGGCATCACCCCCGACGATATAGTCCACTACGAGCTGCCTACGCACCCGCTGAAGGAGGTCGACGTCAAGCGCGCGAAGGACGCGCTGAAGAACGATCCCTTCATCCTTCATCACAAGCCATGGCAGCGGGCTCTGGAACGTTTGATCAAGATGGGCGTGAGGGCGGAGCAGCAGGCTCTGGCCAAGCACGGATTGAACTACGTGATCGACCGCTACCTGCCGGAGAAGCTGGAGCATCCGGAAAGGTTCCTTCCCTGATGATGCAGGGATCGGGGAAACGATCCTTGCCGGTGTGAGATCCGGTCATTTCTCGTTCCAGTAGCCTTCGAGTTCGACTCCCAACCCGCTCGCTATCCTGTTCACGAAGGCGAAGTAAGCCGTCACCTGGACTATGTCCAGGATGTCCGCGTCCTTGAATCCGACCTTTCGCAGCTTGTCGATGTCGCCCTTCGTCATCTTCCACGGAGTTGCGGTGAGTTTCTCGACGTACTCGAGCATCGTGATGTCCTTCTCCCCGATGTCGGCCTTGCGGAAGTCCGTCTTTATGGTTTCGACCAGCGACTTGTTCTTTGTCAAGCGGAAGAGACCCTCCCCGTGGTGGGTCACTCAGTAGTGGCAATCGTTGGTCTTCGATACCACGACCGCTATCATCTCCCGCTGCATGCGGCTCAGGCCCGACGGCCCCGCGCAGAGATACTTGTAGAGTTCGTAGTGGTGGCGCAGGGACTCCGGCTTGAGACTGTGAATCTTGAGGATGTTGTCCACGCCCTCGAAGGGATTGCCGTATTTCTTGTACAAGGTCTTGAGCATCCCCTGGGCTTTGTCTTCGCTTATCATCTTTATCCAGGCCATGGTGTTCTCCCTTGCTCTTGAGACGGCTCCACCCGCCGAATTCGAGGCGGGGGACCCAATATAGCAGATTCCGGTCGTAGTGCCAATAGGGGGGACGGCATGGCACCTTTCGTGCTAAAGGGACTTGGAGAGGCGTTTTGGGATCAGCGACGCGTGACAATGTAATCATGTGTGGTATCATCGATTAGCAAGGGTTGACACCGACCGCCGCGGTTTGTTGATTCTGTGCATCCCCTGCCTGTGCCGGTGAGCCCCGAACGGAGAACGGTATGAAAAGAATCCTGCGAAGAATAGCGGCCGGTTGGAAGCGCATAGCTCACAAGATCGGTGTGTTCCAGACCAAGGTCTTGGTGAGTCTGTTCTATTTCATCTTGCTGGGGCCGGTATCTCTGGTGCTGAAGCTCTTGCGAAGGGATCTTCTCGGGGTGAGAGACGGCGGAAGAAAAACGTTCTGGCACGAACGCGAACCGGAAGAGTTGACGCTGGAGAGATGCAAGCGCCAGTTCTAGGGGAGATCACATGTATATTCTAGGTGTCTCGTGTTTCTACCACGACTCCGCCGCCTGCCTCCTCAGGGACGGCGAAGTGGTCGCCGCAGCCCAGGAGGAGCGTTTCACGCGGAAGAAACACGACTTCGACTTTCCCCTGAACGCCGTCAAGTATTGCCTGCGGGAAGCGGGCATCGAGGCGAAGGATCTCGCCTACGTCGGTTTCTACGACAAACCACTGCTCAAGTTCGAGAGGATCCTCTACTCGTACCTGGCCACTTTCCCGAGGTCGTACCTCTCTGCGCTCAAGGCCATCCCGCTCTGGTTGAGACAAAAGCTCTGGATACCCCAGATGATCAAGAGGGAGCTCGAGTACGAAGGAGAGGTATTGATGATCGAACATCACCTCTCACACGCGGCCAGCTCCTATCTCGTCTCCCCGTTCGACGAGGCTGCGATCGTGACCGTCGACGGCGTAGGCGAATGGGCCACTTCGACGATGGGCAGGGGCGCCGGCAACCGCATCGAACTCTTCAAGGAGATCCGCTTCCCGCATTCGCTGGGTCTCCTGTACAGCGCCTTCACTTACTACCTGGGCTTCAAGGTCAACAGCGCCGAGTACAAGGTCATGGGCCTCGCCCCGTACGGCGAGCCGAAATACTACGACAAGGTCCTCGAGCTCATCGAATTCGACGACGAAGGCGGCTTCAGGATGAACATGAAGTATTTCGCCTACCACTACGGCTTGACCATGACGAACGGGAACTTCGATGAGCTCTTCGGCCGCCCGCGCAGGGAACCGGAGAGTGGATTGGATCAATTCCACAAGGACGTGGCCGCGAGCGTGCAGAAGGTCACCGAGGAGATAGTGCTTCGCATGGCGAAGGCCGCGCACCGGCGCACGGGAAGCAAGAACCTCTGCCTCGCCGGGGGAGTGGCCCTCAATTGCGTGGCCAACGGCAAGGTCCTCAAGCAGACTCCTTTCGAGAACCTGTTCATCCAGCCCGCAGCCGGCGATGCCGGAGGCGCCGTGGGAGTGGCGAGCTACATTTGGAACTCGCTCCTGGGCAAGGAGAGGAGCTTCGTCTGGCGTGACGCCTACCTGGGCCCTTCCTTCAGCGCCGCGGAGATCAAGGAGTACCTTGAAGCGCGCGGAGCCGCCTTCCGCGAGCTCGGCGAGGACGAATTGCTCGAAAAGACCGTGCAGGCGATAGTGGATCAAAAGGTCGTCGGATGGTTCCAGGGGAGGATGGAATTCGGGCCCAGGGCCCTTGGCAACAGGTCGATACTTGCCGAT
This sequence comes from uncultured bacterium, assembly GCA_964464035.1. Classification (GTDB taxonomy): domain Bacteria; phylum Krumholzibacteriota; class Krumholzibacteriia; order WVZY01; family WVZY01; genus CAYXEN01. Next base: position 15,634 of record CAYXEN010000023.1, read on the forward strand.
GCGCGCAACCCCGAGAACAAGGACGTCGTGAACATGAAGATAAAGTTCCGCGAGAGCTTCCGCCCGTTCGCCCCCTCCGTCCTCGAAGAGAGGTGCAGCGAATATTTCGATCTCGACGTCCCGAGTCCTTACATGCTCCTCGTTGCACAGGTGCGCGAAGACAAGCGGGTCATCCCTTCCGTGACGCACGTCGATGGATCGGCGAGGATCCAGACGGTGAGCAAGGAAACCAACGAGCTCTACTACAAGCTGATAAAGCGGTTCGAAGAGCGCACCGGGTGCCCGGTCATCATCAACACGTCCTTCAACGTCCGCGGAGAGCCGATCGTATGCACTCCCCACGATGCTTTCCTATGTTTCATGCGCACGAACATGGACGTCCTGGTGATGGATCGCTTCTACCTGGAGAAGCATGACCAGAAACCCCTTGAAGAGGACGTGGACTGGCGCGAGCTGTTCCAGCTCGATTGAAGGAGTTCTCCTCCCATGCCGAAACCCGATTCCGCAGGAATAGCCAGGGGTATGGTGCTGAATCTTCTCGTCTTCGTCGCGGCGAGCTTCCTTGTCGCCGGCGCGATGGAAGCCGCTCTCCGCGTCTTCAAGCCCCAGATCACGGTGGAGAGGACGCCGGCGGGATGGTACAGGAAGCACCCCGCCCTGCCGTTCTGCCAGTCTCCGGGTTTCGAGGGTGTGCTGGAGACGAGGGAATTCAAGGTGCGTTTCGCCACCAATTCGCTGGGCCTGCGCGACGACGAGATCGCAGACAAGGTGCCGGACATGTTCAGGATACTCGTGTTGGGGGATTCGTTCGTATGGGGATTCGGCGCCGGGCAGGAGGACACGTATCCATCCGCCCTCGAACGCATCCTCGCCGGGGACTTTCCGGGGAAAAAGATGGACGTTGTGAACGCCGGGGTTTGTCGTTACTACCCCGAGCTCGAAAAAACGCTCTTCGACGTCATCGTGGACGAAGTGAAGCCGGATCTCGTGATCCAGAACGTCCTGCCCAACGACGTGTGGGACGAGATGGCCGGTCGCGATGCGGTGACCGTCTCCCGTGACGGCAGGCTGGTATCGGGCGGCAAGGCGACGGTCAGGATAAAGCGCATCCTCGGCATGAGGATCCCCGTGCCTTTCTCGCTCGGGGATTTCCTGCGGAGCAATTCGCATCTCTACACTTTCATCGCGGACAGGATCGCGCTTCTCAGCGCGCGCGGCAACGCGCCGGCGGGCGCGGGAGAGGAGAACGAATCGTCCCGCTATGCAGCGGCGATGAAAGGCGTGTTCGACGACGTGAGCGAGCTGGCCGATAGATGCGCCAGCGACGGGATCGAGTACCTGCTGGTGCTGATCCCGCAAAAGGACAGGTTCGAAGCAAAAGGCGCAAGGGCGGATTTCTACGAGCGCTTCGAACGCACGATGATGGAATCGGCCGCGAAGAGAGGAATCGCCTGTTTCAACGCCTACTCCGCCCTGGCCGCCTCTCCCGATGCCAAGGAATTGTACTGGAGATTCGACGGCCACTTCCGCCCGAAGGGGTACGCAAGGCTCGCGGAGTCGGTCGCCGAGGTGCTCGTCCGGGAACGGTTTATCCCTCGGTGATTTTCCTTGTCCCCCCGGTCTTGTTTTTTTATAATGCCGTAGCACGAATATCAGAATGGTAACACGCCGGGTCCGCTCCCGCGGGGACGGAACCGAAAAGGAGGGTCACCATCCAGCGCTTCGGTGTTTCGATTCAAGACGATCTCCTGGCGCGCTTCGACCGCTTGAACGCGGCGAAGGGTTACGCCAACCGCTCCGAGGCCATAAGGGATCTGATCCGCGCCGAGCTGGCGAGGACCAAGATCTCCTCGGCGGACGAGGGGTTCGGGGTGCTCAGCTATGTATACGACCATCACGTTCCCCGTCTCGTCGGTACCTTGACGTCATTGCAACACGACGTCGAAGAGATGATCGTCTCTTCACTGCACATCCACGTCGATCACCGTAACTGCCTCGAGATCGTGATCCTCAGGGGAAAGATGGGAAGGATGCAGTTGTTCGCGGACAAGCTGATCGGTACGAAGGGCGTGAAGCTGGGAAGCTTCACGCCCGTGGCCGATGTCACGGATTTGCCGTGATGCACACGGCGCCCGCTCCGTGGGGCAGGGGGAATTCATGCACATACCGGATGGTTTCTTGAGCGGAAAGGTGAGCGCGGTCTCTTCAGCCGCTTCTTTCGCGCTGCTCGCCCTTGCGGCGGGGAAGCTCGATCGCAGGTTGAAGAGCCGGGCCGTTCCCCTGGTCGGCGTCACGGCGGCCTTCGTGTTCGCCGCCCAAATGGTCAATTTCCCCGTACCGGGCGGAGTGAGCGGGCATCTGCTGGGATCGACTCTATGCGCCGTGGTTCTCGGCCCCGGCCTGGGGAGCGTGGCCATGGCCCTGGTGCTCATCGTCCAGTGTTTCTTTCTGCATGACGGGGGAATAACCGCGCTCGGCGCCAACGTGTTCAACATGGCCTTCGTCGGCGTCATCGTTTCCTGGATCGTTCTTCGCTCGGTGAGAGCGCTCGTGCCGGGAAGAAAAGGGCTCCATCTCGCCGTCGCGCTCGCATCCTGGATATCCGTCGAACTCGCCGCTCTCTTCGCTTCTCTCGAGATAGGAATGTCCGGGGCCGCTCCGCTCCCACTGGTCGTCTGGGCCATGCTGGGCGTTCACGCCGTGATAGGAGTCGGCGAGGCGGTTCTCACGGACCTGATAGTCCTGTTCCTCTACGAAGTGGAGGCCGAAAGCCTGGCCGGACTCGGAGCAAAGGCGGTGGAGAGATGAAAGCATTCGGCAAGAAACGCCTGCTCGGATTCTTGTCCATAGCGGCGAGCGTATCGATAGTGGTTTTCCTATCCCGCTACTCGTCCAGGCTCCCCGACGGGTTGGAGAGCGTGGCCGGGGAGCTTGGGCTCGGCGCCGGAGCCACCGACGGTGCCGCATCCTCGCAGGCGGCGGGTGCAGCCGGCGGGATCCTGCCCGCGCTTCTGGGGCTCATGGTCATTCTTGTTCCATCGCTTCTCTGGATGGCCGCCGGCGTAATGAAAAGCCGGCGGGGAAACGAGAGGTGATGACCGGTGCCCGCTTTGCGCATCTTCGAAGGTGGAATCTCTTCGGGCACACGCATCCTGATTCTCCTGGTGCTCGTGGCGGGAACCGCGACTATTACGGGCGACGAGTGGGAATCCCTCCTCTTGTGGGGTCCGCTCGCGATAGCCGGATCGGCGGTCGCGAAGGTGCCCGTGAGGAGAATCGCCTTGCTGGTCTGCCTCATGGTGCCTTTCGTGTTCCTGGCGATGATTCAACTCTTCACGGGGGGAGGGGCCGACTCGGTCCCGATCGTCGCCGGTCCCGTCATGCTTTCCTTTCATCCCTCGCGGATCGGATCCGTTGCGCTGGTTATCGCACGGTCCTTAGTCGCCTTGGTCTTCGCGGTTTCTCTCGGTAACGGCATCGACGGGGACGAGTTCGCGGATTTTCTCGCCGGTGCGCGCGTCCCCGCGTTCATGGTGATGAGCCTCGCCGTCATGCTCAACTACTCGCGCTGCTTCAGGGCCGACATGGAGCGCCTCTTCGCCGCGGCCAGGATGCGGGAACCTTCCGGGGATTACACCGGCCGGCTCGTTCTCGCCGCGAGGAGCGTTGGAATAATCTTTCTGCGCGCCCTGGAGAGATCCGAAAGACTCCACGCGGCGATGCTGGCCAGAGGATACGACGCGTCCTTGGATGAGTCGCGTCGCTCGACCCGGATCGATCCGGTGCCGGTGGCTCTGGTCGTGATCATCGTCGTCGCAACGAGGCTGGTTGCGCGGGAGGTGTCGGTTTGAACCCGGGAGCCGGAAGTCCGGCATTGCGCATGAGCGGCATAAGATGTTCTTTCGCGAAGGCGGGCGAGGTGGTCAGGGGAGTCACGCTCGAGATAGCTCGGGGCGAAAAGGTCGCGCTGATAGGCCCCAACGGAGCCGGGAAGACCACGTTGCTTCTGGCCGCCGCCGGCCTCGTGGATCATGAAGGAGAAGTCTTCGTGGCGGGGGAGAGATTCACCCGGACGACGGCTTCCCGGATCCGCAGGAAGATCGGGTTCCTCTTTCAGAATCCCGGTGACCAGCTGTTCGCCCGGACGGTGCACGAAGACGTTTCGCTCGTACCCAGGCGGCTCCGTCTTCCCGCATCCGAGGTCGAGGGCAGAACGGAGGCGGCTTTGCGCGCCATGGATCTGATGGAGCTCGGAGACAGATCCCCGCACGGGTTGAGCGTGGGGGAGAAGAAGAGAGTCGCCATCGCGGGCATCATGGCGGCACGGCCGGAAATCCTCCTCATGGACGAACCCGCGGGAGGGCTGGATCCGGCTCAACGCCTGAAACTGCTCTCCTTCTTCCGCGCCGCGGAAAAGACGATCTTCTTCGCGACGCACGACATGGATTTCGCCCGCGAAACGGCTACGAGGTGCATTCTTCTCTCCAAGGGGAGGATCGTCGCCGAGGGACCGGCGAGCAGCTTGTTGGAGGACGAGGTGCTGCTCCGGCAGCACGGCCTCGCCCTGGCTTATTGGTACAAGGGGAAGCGGGCTGCGATGGAGGGAAACTGATCCCGGGCCATCGAGCGAAGAAACCCGCGCCGCGTCCGGTCGGGTCGTTACTTGGGACTGGAAGGATTGGGCAGGGGGATCAGTCGCCCATTTGCAAGACGGCGGGGAGAAGGCCGTCTGAACCGTAACCTTTGATGATGTATCCTCCGCCCGGGAGGCTCGAGATGCTTATCTCGCCCTGGGCTGACGGGTCGGCGTTCCACACCAGGTTGGTCGGTGCTTGAGTAAAGGGATTTATCGGCGAAGAAGCGCTCGGCATCATATTGACCAGGGCGGCCTCGTCACCCGGACCGGGATAGGTGCCGGCGTTGCTGATGGCGTAGTCCTCCACGGCAAGTTGTACCGTGTGCATGTTCTCTTTGACGGCGGATTCTTTCGCCCGCACCGCGAAAGTCATGTAATTGGGGATCGCTATTGCAGCAAGCAAACCGATGATTACGAGAACGATGGCCAGCTCTACCAGCGTAAATCCTTCATGGGCAGTCACTTGGCGCATAAGTGCCTCCTCCCTCGGGGACGCCGTGCAAAAGCTTGTTAATGAACATGCAATAACGTATCTTTATGAAAGAAAAAAGCATGCCAACTGCAAGCCGCTTGCGCCGTCGGCTTCTCTGGAGCCTGCACGGCAGGGCCGACATCGGATGATCAATCCATTCATTGCGATTTATTCGCGGAATCAAATTCGGAGGAATGAGTAGATGCCAGACAAAGCTGCCAGCAAAGTAAGCCCCAAGGAGTCCAGGTGGCACGTCGATCCGGACGTTTTCGATTTCGAGACCACTGCGGAACTGCCCTGTTGCGGGGATATAATCGGCCAAGAGAGAGCGATAAACGCCATCAAACTCGGCCTCGAAGTGAAGACGAGGGGCTACAACATCTTCGTCTCGGGGCTGACCGGCACGGGGAAATCCACGACCATAAAGAGGCTGCTAAAGAGCATGGAGCCCGAAAAAAAAGATCTCAAGGATATTTGCTACGTTCACAATTTCAAGACACCCGATATGCCGGTTTGCATTCCATTGCCGGCAGGCGAGGGGAGGAAATTCAAGCGGGAGATGAAGAGGCTTTTCGAAACCCTGCGTGATCATGTTCCCAAGACGTTCGAGGGGAAGAAGTTCAAGGCGGAACATGAAAAGATCCTCGAGGAATTCAAGGAAAAGAAGAACGAGATGGTCGCTCAGTTCGAGAAGCTGATTGCGGACAAAGGATTCTCGCTTTTCGAGGTCCAATACGGGCCTTTCACTCGCCCGGAAGTGATGCCCGTGATCGACGGCGAGGCCGTCGGCATGGACAAGCTGCCGTCGCTCGTCGAGGAAGGCAAGCTCACTGAAGAGCGTCTCGGCGAGATCCAGGAGGCGCACGAATCCCTCGTACGGGAAATGGAGGAATTCCTCAAGCGCAGCAGGGAACTGGAGAGGGAATTGACGGACAAGATCTCGGAGGTCGAGAAGAAGTTCGCGAGTCCCATCGTCAATATGTGCGTCAAGGACATGAATGAGAAGTTCAACTACCGCAAGGTTCATTACCTTCTCAAGAGCCTCAAGGAATATATCATGGAGAATCTTTCCATGTTCAAGGACACACCGGATGAAGACGATGACGCGCTCCCGAGAGACAAGGGCTTGGAGTTCGAGGTCAATCTACTGGTGGACAATTCGCGTTCCGAAGGGGTCCCGGTGATAATCGAGACTGCGCCGAGTTACGGAAACCTCTTTGGAACGATCGACAGGGTGACCGACAGCAAGGGCGACCATCACACGGATTTCACCAGGATAAGGGCGGGATCGCTCATAAGGGCCAACGGAGGATTCCTCGTGCTCAACTTGAACGACGTACTCGAAGAACCTCCGGTGTGGCCGGCTCTGAAAAGGGCTCTCAAGAACCAGAAAGTGACGATCCAGGGTTTCGATTCGTTTCTCCTGATGCCGTATTCCGCGATCAAGCCCGAGCCCATAGAGATCGACGTGAAGGTCGTTCTCATCGGCGACGCCTATTCCTACCACTGGCTCTACAACTACGACGAGGATTTCAAGAAGATATTCAAGGTGAAGGCCGATTTCGACGACGTCATGCCGAATACCCGGGAAAACGTCCGCAAGTACGCGCAATTCGTTCGTGACTTGACCGAGGAAGATAAGCTTCTCCCTTTCCACAAATCCGCCGTAGCGGCCGTCATCGAAGAGGGCATCCGCATCGCCGGCCAGAAGAACAAGCTTTCCACGCGCTTCAGCGACATCGCGGATCTCATCAGGGAAGCGAGCTACTGGTCCCGCAAGGAGCAGGGGTCCGTGGTGGAAGAACGCCACGTGGACAAGGCGGTGCGCGAACGCATCCATCGCGTGAACCTGGCGGAGGAGAAGATCCAGGAGATGATAGAGGACGGCGTCATCCTGCTCGACACGAAGGGCAAGAAAGTCGGCCAGATAAACGGGCTTGCCGTCTATGACCTCGGTGATTACTCCTTCGGCAGACCCAGCCGCATAACCGCCGAAACGGCGATGGGCCGCGCCGGAATCATCAACATCGAGAGGGAAGCCGATCTCAGCGGCAAGACTCACAACAAGGGCGTGTTGATTCTGGAGGGGTACATGCGCAGACAATACGCCCAGGACAAACCGCTCACCATGAGCGCCAGTATATGCTTCGAACAATCCTACAGCGGCGTCGACGGGGACAGCGCTTCCTCGACGGAGATATACGCTCTCCTTTCCAGCCTTTCCGAAGTGCCTCTCAGGCAGGATCTCGCCGTCACCGGCTCGGTCAACCAGAAGGGAGAAGTCCAGCCGATCGGCGGCGTGAACGAAAAAATCGAGGGGTTCTACGACGTGTGCAAGGTCATGGGCCTGTCCGGCACGCAGGGCGTGATAATACCGGCCCTCAACGTGAAGGACCTCATGCTTCGCAAGGATGTGGTCGAGGCCATTGAAAAGGGAGTATTCCACGTCTATGCGGTGAAGACCATAGACGAGGGGATCGAGATCCTCACCGGCAAGAAAGCCGGAAAGCGCCTGGCAAACGGGTCGTTCGAAAAGGGATCCGTTCATCATCTGGTCGACGTGAAACTCAAGAGATTCGCGGAGCGGATCCGCGAGTACTATGAAGCGGATGAAGCCTGAAAGAATGGATTCCGCCGCCGTTGAATGCTTCACCTGAGAAGATAATCAAGGACATCGCCCGTGCCGCGGGGTTCTCCGCCGCCGGGATAGCCTCGATCTCCGCCCTGAATGAATCCAACGACATATTCGAAGGATGGATTCGAGAGGGAAAGTCGGCCGGCATGCGCTACCTCGGCTCCAACGCCCCCACGAGGAGGGACCCCGGCAGGCTGCTTCCCGGGGCCAGGTCGGTCATAAGCGTCGCGCTCGATTATCACGTTCCGGAGGAAGCGGGCGCGGGAGAAACGCTCGAGGCAGCGGGCCGGTTCTCCCTGTACGCGAGAAGGGGGGATTATCACGTCGTAATGGGGCGGATGCTTCGCTCCTTGCAGAAGCGAATGGAAGAGATATTCCCCGGAGTCGCCACGGTGGCATGCGTCGATACCAAACCGGTTGCGGAGAGAACCTTCGCGCTGAAGGCGGGGATCGGATGGCTCGGCAAGAATGGATGCGTCATCTCGCCGGAATACGGTTCCTGGATATTTCTAGGAGAGATAATGACCGACATGGAGCTCGAGCCCGATTCCCCTTTGGAATCCCTTTGCGGGGATTGCAACCTTTGCATCGAATCATGCCCGACGTCCGCCATCGAACAGCCTTCCTTGCTCGACGCGGGGAAATGCATTTCCTATTTGACCATAGAAAACAAGGGGCAGATCCCGGAGCGTTTCCATCGAGGCATGGGGAACCGCGTGTTCGGGTGCGATACATGCCAGACGGTATGCCCCTACAACACGCGTCCACGCGAATCCTCGGTCTTCAGGGCGATCGGGCAGGCTCCCATCGTCTCGCTGGGTCTGGAGAGACTCGTTTCCGTATCCGACGAGGAATTCCGGGCGCTCACCGCGGGCAGTGTCATACGGAGATGCAAGGCCGAGGGAATGAGACGAAACGCGCGCATAGCCCTCGACAACGTTTGACCTCGTTCGCAGCCGGGTTTCATGGAGACCGTCGGAGACCCCCTTGTCGCGACGATTTCCTCGGTCATTCCTCCGCCGCGCACGGAATGAAAACGGTGAAGGTGGATCCTTCGCCGAGCCGGCTGTTGCAATAAAGCGATCCTGAGTATTCCTGGAGGAGCTTCAACGCCAGCGTCAAGCCCAGCCCCTTTCCCTTGATGCCTCGTTCGGGCGAATTCGATGCCTGGCGGAAAGGCTCGACGATCTGTTCAACCTCTTCGGGCGGTATGCCGATACCCTCGTCCCTGACCTTGAACACCCAGTAGTTTTCGTCTCGGGATTCGGAGAGCCGCGTCGCCCGATCCTTTCCGGGATCGGTGATCGAGCGGCCGCCGCTTTCGAGTTCGGCCAGCCTTTCGTACGATTGCAGCGTTTCCTTCACCGAGCTCTTCCAATCGGAAAGGGCGATTCCATCCCTCGACGGATCCGGTTTGCGCGGCTTGCCCTCCAGTTCCACGGTGATCATCGCTTCCGGTCCGGAGAACTTTATGGCATTCTCGAGGAGGCAGCGCATGGTTTTCTCGAACGCGGTACGGGACATCGTGAGACGGGGATGTTGCTTGATGCCGTTGTCGATGAGCTCGATGACGCGATTGCCGTTTTCCCGACCGTATTTCGAGATCATGGCGGCAAGTTCTGCAAGGGGGTTGAAATAATCCCAGGCCTTCACTTCACTTTCGCTGTTTTCTTCGCTGATGCTCAGGAGAGATTGAATCAAGTCCTCCAGCCTGTCCAATGAAGAGTTTATCCACTTCATCACCTCCTCGTATTCGGGAGCTATTTCGAGGGTGTGGAGCCCGGATCTTATCACCGTGATGGGTGTGCGAAACTCGTGGGTTATCCGGCTTATCAATTCCGTTCTCATGTCTATGAGTCTCTTCACTTCACGCGCGGAGAGCTTTGCGTTCTCGTATAGCTTCGCATTGTTGAAAGTGACGGCGGAAGCCTCGCAAAACGCCTGCAGAAGATCGAAGTCCGATTCCGAATAAGGTTGACCGGTCACCTTGGGCCCCGCAAACACGACGCCCACCAGCTTTCTCTTTATCAAGAGGGGGCTGTAGAGTTTGTAGAACCGTCCGAGTTTGTTGAATCCCGTGCAATCAGCCAGGCCTCCGGGAGGCGGATCCATGAAGCAGGGAAACGCCGCCGCCGCCAGTTCCGCCAATGCCCGCTCGTCGAGTTTGACCGCATGGAGTTCAGCCTCACGAGGCGGACCGAAATTCATGGCCGGGCGAAGTTCCGAGGTCATATCATCGAAGACGAAGTACGCGGCGTTCCTTGCCAGGAACTGACCCATGATGGTCAGGAGAAGTTCCCGGTACAGGCGGCGCAGCTCGAGTGATGTCCCGTACTTATTGAGGAGCGATAGAAGCGCATTCAAGACGAGTTGCTGTTTGTCGTGCTTGTTCTTCCAGAAGCCCGCCTCGTCTTTTTTCTTTCTGCTCTTGATAGGTGTCGCCATGGCTTCGGCTCTCACGTGGTTTTGTTCAAGTCCCTGAGCTCGTCGAGGCTCTTTATCTCGCGGAAGTAGGGACTGACGTTGATGATATCGAATATCTTCTTTATCTGTTGCGGCACGTTCATGAAGATGAGGTCTCCTCCTTCTTCCCGCAGGTTGGAAACGGTTCCCAGGAGCAGGCCGATGCCGGCGCTGCTTATGAACTCGACGTCGGAGAAGTCGATGACGATCATTTTCTTGCCCTGCTCCAGGAGCTCGTTCAATCTGGTCTCCAGAGATTCCGTCGCGGACGAATCCACGGTCCCGGACGGTTTGAGAACGGCGGTATCCGCCTTGTCGGTCGCTCTTACTTCCGTACTGAAATCAGCCATGCCTATCCTCCTCACGGAAAACAAAGGTGATTCATCGTATCGCTTCAGGGTGAAGCGGGTAACGTTCCATTTGCCGTAGCGGCGGTAGGTCAAATCCTCGCTGATGCGATTGAGTATGTAGAGACCGAGCCCGCGCTTGCGGCTCTCTTCGATGTTGCGGTTTATGTCCACGGGCGCCTTGTGGGCGGTGATGAAAGGCTCCCCGTTGTCCATGTAAGTTATCTTTATCCTCGTATCGGAAGTTACATAGCAGAGCGAAACTGACGGCGTCGCTTTCTTGAAGGAACCATGCTCCAAAGTGTTCATCGCCAGTTCATAGATGCACAACCTGAGATTGTTCAGAGTCATCTCGTCCAGCAACAGGGAGTGTCCGGTCAATATCGTGAAATCATTGATGAATGATACGAGATGCTGTATGTCGTTCAGGTTGATTTGATATTCATATGTGAAGTTGGGAAAAGTCACTTCCTTGTTGTGGGCGTTGAGATTCCTGAATTGAAATGAGAAATTGCCGGAATCCCGATGCGTGTCGACGGAGTGGATGCCGTCCTCCACGACTATATCGATGGAGCCGGGGGACTCGAGGCCGGACAGGGCTTTGCGGATCTGCTCGGAGGCGTCCGGGTTGTAGATAGTCATCTTCTTGTAACCCAAGCTGTTGCAAATGGCCGCGAAAGCGGAGAGTTGTTCGCCGAGGTCCTCCCCGGGACCCGATTCGATCTGGATGGCCAGGTCGTGCTCGTAAAAATCCAGTTCGCGTATTGAGAAAATCATGGTTCCTCCACCGCCGAACGGAAGGCCTCGGCTCCCACTTCGACTTTTCTTGAGAGTGCGAGTATCGTTATGTCATCGTTTTGAGGAATCTCGTCCCGGAAGGTCTGCTCCGCGCGAGCAAGGTTGGATACAAGAGCTCTGGCTCCTTCGATTGCGTGGCTGTTGCATGTCGATAAGATTCTGCTGAAGTCGAAAAGAACCCCTTCCTTGTTTCGGGATTCGTTCAAGCCGTCGGTATACTGGAGAATGAGGTCGTTTGCGGCCAGATCCAGCGTGTATGAACCGAGCTGCGAAGCGAAATGCCGCTCGGGTATGATTCCCAACGGCATGCCCTTCATCTTGAGGAACGTGCATCGCGCGTCCCTGTGCTTGTAGTGAAGAAGGGGGTTGTGTCCGGCGTTTGCGAAGGTCAGTTTGCCCGTATGAACGTCGAGAATCGAGTAGATGAGAGTTACGAACATGTTCTTCTTCATGTAACGCTTCAGCGATCGGTTGAGGTGGAGGAGCACCTCCTTGGGAGACAAGCCGCTCGACGAGAATTGCTGCACGAGGGCTTTTACCATCGCCATTATCACCATGCCGGGCACTCCCTTGCCGGAAACGTCCGCCATCGCCAGCGCCGTCCTGTGTTCGTCGATGCGTATCACGTCGAAGTAATCCCCTCCCACTTCGTTGGCCGAATTGTAGTACGCCGCGATTTCATACCCTTCCGGCTGCCAAACTTCCTTGGGAAGGAGAGTCTGCTGGATGTCGCGCGCCAACTCGAGCTCCCTCTCCATCCTCTCCTTGACGACCATTTCATCCTGGGCCTTTGCTATCCTCGCCGCCATGTCGTTGAACGAATCTGCCAGGATGCTGAATTCGTTTCTCGATTTGAGTTTTATCCTCGTGTCGAGTCTCCCCGAGGCGAGCTTGTCCACTCCCTGAACGAGGTCGTCCATGGGGTGTGATATTCTCCTGAATATCGCGAGCGACAGCAGAAAACTCAGCAGAAGTGCACAGCCGCTGCAGATGAGGGTGATGATCAACGCCCTTTGCATCGCCCTCTGCATCGATGCCTTGGAGTATGTCAGGAAGATGCGTCCCACTTCCTTGCCCGAACTCTTGATGGGGGTCGTGAAGAAGAAGCTTGCATCGTTCTGGTACAGTGATTCCCCCTCTCCGAGTGCGTTGCTCTGCACGGGAGTGTAATCCTTGAGGTTCAAGCGGTATTTCTTGCCGATGAGATTGAGCTTCTTCTCGCCGAGAATCATGCCCTCGGAGTCGGTTATCACGAGCGAGGTCACATCCTTGTCGCTGGATGTTATGCGCTTCACCATCGGAAAGAGCTCGAATTCGGGATCCTGGCGCAAGAGCAGCTTTTCGCTGCTGAGGGCCGTGTTGCGTCCTTGGAATACTATTGTTTGCTCCATCTCGGCCTCCAGGATCGACTTCTGATGGATCATCAGCGCGTAGCTGATCATCGCTATCGTCACGCTCAAGAGGAGGAACGATCCCAGGCACAGCTGGGTCCGTAGCGAGTGCAGGCTGCTTATCGTCTTCTTTTTCCTAGCCATGACCGACGTTCGTCAACTTCCTGATCTCTTCCCGGGTCTTCTGCAGGAATCTCTTCGCTTTGGAATTGCCGGGATCCACAGTCAACGCCTTTTCCCACATCTGGATCGCGTCCAGGTGTTTCTCTTCCGAGTACAGTTTCATGCCCATGAATATGTATGCCTTGGCGAGCAGTCCCGCTACGTCGTGAAAGCCGGGATCCGCGGTCCATACCTCGGAGAAGGCGCTTATCGCCGATTCGTATCTGCCGTTCTCGAAATACTCCATGCCGTCCTTGTATTTGCCCTCGAGCTTCTCGATGAAGGACCGCGACAGTCTGGTGACGGGTTTCGACTCCTGCTTGCGCTCGTGCCGGCGGGTCTTTCGTTCGCGCTGGAGGACGATCCTCTGCTGTTTGAGACCGTTCATCATCACCAAGAGCTCGTGGTCGCCGTGATTGTAGACGAGAGCCTCATCGATCGCCTTGAGCGCGCCGTCGAAGTCCCTCTTGGCCGCAAGCACGCGGGCTTCCTTCATCTTTTGCTCCTTCAGGGCTTTCCGCTTGATGGTGATCTTGTCTATGTATTCCGAGGCGAGGCGGTTGCGCTGATCGATTTTCAAGCACTCTTCGAACAGGGACAACGCTTCGAGAATCTTGCCCTCCGCGTATAGATCCACGCCTCGGTTGAATAATCTCTCCGCAAGGGCGGCGGTGTTCTTCGTCTCTGCTATCTTCTGCTTGCAAATCCGTATGCGATAAGAAACGATGCTGTCATCGGGTGCGATCGCCGTGATGTTCTTCAGAATCATCAATGCCTCCGTGTAGGCTCCTTCCTGCATCCTTTCATCCGATTTCCGGATGGCTTCGTAGTAGTTGCACAGTTTTATCCGATTCTTGGCTCTTTCCGATTCCGGCGCCCAGAAAGCCGCCATTTCGTAGTAGCGTCGGGCCTCGCCGTAGTTTTTCAAGGCGAAAAGGCTGTCGGCCGAGTGGAGAGCCGAAGCCACCTGCGCTTGTTCCCACGCGTGCATCTTTTCATTCATCCCGCGGTTCATCCTGGATTCGAGCATTTCCCTCTCGCGTTCCTTTAGTTCGGTGGTCGACGGCCCGAAGGCGAAGGACAGCGAAAAACGATGGTTGGAGCCGAGATCCTCCGAGCGGTAGGCGTAATCGAATGAAACGTTCCCGTACGCCGCCCCGAAGCCGTAGGTCGGAGTCGTTCCCTCCAGGCCGAAACGCAGTGACAGCATGTCGAGGTATGAGAGCTCCTGGCCGAACCTGGCTATGAACGGTGAATATCTGGGATTGACGAGATCGAAGAAAGTTTGGAACGCGATGCGACCCGCCTCGCCTTGCACCGCGAGGCCGAGCGCGAGCCGTGACGGGTCGGGCACCTTTTCCGAAGCGAGCTTGAGCGTCGGCTCCACCGCGTTGTATATCATCAATCCTTCGCTCACCGATTTTATTCCTCTCAAGCCCGTGAGATGCTGGTGGGCCGTTATACCGATGTCGAGCCCGACGCCGGTGGCCGAGAAGCCGCCGAACGATTGGTAGTCGATCTTGAGATTGAATCCGAAGGCCAGAGCTCCGTAGAGGTTGCTTCCGTAGCCGAGGAGGATTCTGGATTGACTGTTCTTCAGGTCGTTGGAGAGAAGCATGTTGCCGGTGTCACGTTCTTCTATCCCGCCCACGTCGAGCCGCATCATCGTGATCCCGAATGCTCCGTGGCGCAGGAGGGGATGGGTGTAGCTCAGAGTGTGGTAGAGGGATTTCGAGTCGAAAAGAACGGTCCTGAACGCGCAGATCTCCTTGCGCTCCACGGTCGACAGGCCGGCCGGGTTGAAAAACTGCGCGGAGGCTTTCCCTCCCGTGCCGGTGAAGGCCATTCCCAGCGCCGAAGCGCGGGCGTCGGTTCCGAGGACGAAGGGCAGCTCGGTGCCGTACGAACCGGCGTGGGCCGTTCGGCACGGCGCGAGCATGGTCGCCGAAACGATGAGGATTGTGCCGAGCAAGTTCCTTATCATCTTATCACCCCGACCTTGCGCTTGAGCTTCGTCGTCCTTCCGTTCGAATCCTTCATTTCAAGTTCCAAGTAGTAGACGCCGTTGTTCACGGTCTGCCCGTCGGCGTTCCTGCCGTCCCACTTGCAGGTCTGAAGGAGGCCGGCGTCGAAGGGCTGATGGTCGATCAGAGTGATTATTCGTTTTCCCCATATCGTGTAGAGCTTGAGGCTCACGTCGGAACGGACGGGGACGTAGAACGTGATCGTCGTGAACTCCCTGCCCGCGGCGAAGGGATTCGGGTAATTCGTGAACGATGAGCGTACGTCCTGCCCGAGGATGTGGGTGGGCAGCGTCGCCAGAGGATATGTGCCGACGGCGGGGACGACTGGAATGGAGGCCCCGGTGGCGCAGTCCTTCACTTCCAGGGAAGCCGAGTCCTCGATGGTGAAGCTTATGTTCTTGTTCGTGAGCGCCGCGTTCATGTCGAGGACTACTCCAAGCGTGTCGGTGGTCGACGGTTGTATCCTGAACGCTCCGTTCGGAAAATAGAACGTGATGCCGGACGGACCGACGTCGGCGGTGACTACCGTGCTGTCGCCGGCGGTGACTGCGGCCGAAGCTACGAAGTCCGCCGGGTTCAAGAGCTTGTAATCTTCATCCCTGATGTTTACTCGCAGGCGGGCGATCTCTGCATCCGTGAAACCGGGTTGTTCGTCATTGGACAGCAGTAGATCGAACGCGTGCATTCCGGATTGGCGCGCGGTTATGTTTGCGGGAAGCAGTGAAACGATTCGCGCGGATATGTTCGAACTGGGCACGGTGAGGAACCCCGGATTCGACACTATGGGAAACGCCCCGTCGAGGTCATAGATGGTGGATCCGTCGTTCTTGTCGAAAACGTGCAGGTCCTGCTTGGCGACCATCAACGCGAAAGAAGATGGGTCGTAGGTTCCTTTCACGTTCAGAAACACGGTCAGGGTCTCGGTGGCGGCCGGCGCGACGTCGATGCCGTGGGTGAGGGGCAGTTCGACCACGTTCGACGTGCCGCCGAGGGCCGTATCTGCGGCCACGGTCTCGGGGCCGCACACGATGTAGAGGGCCTGGAAATAGTCTCCCGGGTGGATTTGCAGGCCGTTGGTGTCCACGAAGGAGACTGCGAGCGAATCCAGGACGATTGATGAAGTCCTGGTCGTGTCGTTGTGGCTTATCATGAGGCAGAGCGGCGCCAGGGATTGCGTGAGTGGCAGGACCTGGGGAGCGAAATCGCTCGTATAGCTGACACGGGCTCCTGATGCCGGCCGTTGAATCATCACGAAGCGTGATACCAGGGGAAAATCTCCCGTGTTCTCGACCGGCAGCAGCGCGCCGCTGTTGTCGTCTTTCGCCGTGATCGAGCCTGCGTCGCTTATCGTCATGAAGAACGCGTCTGTTCCCGGAGCGTCGGCTATATCCACGAGGATTTCGAGATCCTTCGATGCAAGCGGTGGGATCGCCGGCGGATTGGAAAAAGTCACATCCCAGTCTCCGCTTGGCGGAGGATTGGTCGAGGTTTGTATCGAGGCGCCTTCGAACTTGAACGTGATTTTGCTGCACACCGCCGCAGGCGCGAGGCTCGCCCCGGCGGAATCATGGAAACTGATCCTCAGGTTCGTGACAAGCGCGTTGGCGCCGTCCGGTGGGGAATCATTGTAGACATGAAGGAGGAACGAAGAGACGTCCTGCTGTGAAATGTTCGCGCAGATCGTATCGTTGGGTTCGCACGTCACGGCTATGCTCTCCGCGGGCGAATTGATCATGGCCGTGGCCGTTTTCCATGGGAAAGGATCCTGGGATTGCAGGGGGATCGTGAGACCCGAATTCTTGTCCACTACGTCGATTTCGCTCGTCGATTCGATCTCGAACCCGATCCCGGGAGCCGTCGTCGTGTCGGCGATATCCGCGAAAACGTTCAGAACCAGCGAGGAGCCCGGGGTGATCTCGATCTCGGTTGTTGGAACCAGGGTCACGGGGTTGGGAGTCGTGTCCGTTACGGCCAGTACGCTCTGGCCCCCTTGTGAATGCGACATGGTCAGGGTGCCGAGAACGCTCGAGGGCTGGACCGGTCCCGAGGAATCCTTCACCCACAACTTGAGGCCATTGAAAAGCACCGGCGCCGTGGTGGAATCGAAAACGTCGAAGGTCAGGGTGGCCTTGAGGAAGGATACGTTTTCCTGCCCTTTGTTCACGGCCACGGGTGACAAGTCGGATAGAGCGAGATTCAACGCGCTTGCCGACGACTGTATGGTGATGCTGTCTGTGCACGTCGGCGTGGATACGTAAGAACTGTCCTGGGTCGCGGCTTCCCCGCAGAAGTACACGTCGCCGGTTCCCGACGCCAGGAAGATCCAGACGAATGTCGAATCGCCCCCCGGGGCGAGGTCGAGCACGGGAGGAGAAGGGCCCGAGACGAGGGTCGTTCCACCGGTGCCCTGAATGGACAGGTTGGAAGGGACGATGTTTCGCAGGGTATCCGGCCCCTGGTTCTTCACGGTCATTTCGATCCGCATGTTCTGTCCCGTACTGTACGTGTACGAGTCACTGTGGAGATAAGCGAGCAACTCGTCGGTGGATATGATCTGCGTAGTGTTGTTCACCACGTTCTTGTCTATCGGGCCGTCGTTCCCGGACAGGACTTCGATGCCGCCGATCGGTATCGAGGCTCTGAACGTGACTCCGTCCACCGGCGTGCTCGAGGTCGAGAAAGTCACGTAGCAATGGAGGCCGCCCGTCGGGATGAATTCCGACAGGGGCGTGCTCTTCCAGGCGAATCCGTTCCAGTAGAGATATGCCATGAAAGTGTCGTCCGCGGGGTCGAAGGACCCGGCGTCGATGCCCGATTCTTTCCACAATTTCATTTCCGCAACGTCGCGCCCGGCGAGCGCCGTGCCCATGTTGTTCACGGCCAGGCTCTTGAGTTCGTCCGAAAGCATGCCGTTGGACGGGATCGTTACGTCGAGGGCGAGGATATCGAGTTCGTTGAACGCGGCCCGGTACGAAGGAACGTCGCCGAGTGCCATTT
>CAYXEN010000024.1:0-32876 GCA_964464035.1 uncultured bacterium
AGCACTTGTCTGGCAGACAAGAGGTCACGGGTTCGATCCCCGTCAACTCCACCATTTTTTTTGCTCTCCGCTGGATCCGAGGTGTATTTTCATAAGCGGCTTCCGAATGTATAATCCGTGATGTGCCCGAGGTGCCCGGAGGAGGGTGCGACGATTGAATGAATCGGTCTGCATATTCGAAGACAAGAAATTCTCGAACTTCTTTCCCTTGTCCTTGACCCAGCCGGTCTTCGAACTGCGCATCGGATGTCAGAATTTGAGGTTGCGTATGCTCGACGACCTCGTGGCCCCCGCCCAGAGCGTCATATGCCGGGATTACCTGGCGGAACCCCTGGCGGCGAGATACCCTGATCTCAAGATAAACGATCTGCCTGATCCGCCCGGTGATGGGGGCGTGGAAGAAGCATCGATTGTGTTCTTGAACGGCAGGCTGCTTTGCTACGAAGACGAGGTCGCAAGGCTCCTTGAGGAGATCCCGCCCAACGGCATAGGCGTCAAGGGCGGATACGTGGTCGGGGCCCGGCTGTCGAGGCCCGTAGCAGTCGAGTTCGCAGACTACATAAGAAAGAGGATATCCGAAGAGGCGCTCGCGCGACTCTGCGAAGAGCTCAAGCAGCACAAGGAATCCAAGGTCGAAAGCCGTCCCAGGAGCACCGAGGAGCTGATCATGGCCCGCGGCCCGGCCGAGGGATCCTACGAGGACGATCACGAGACGGGCCAGGACGATGTCGTCGAGAAACTGCCCAAGGACCTCACTTCGCTCATAGAACGCCACGGCCTCAAGGTGGTCACCACGCAGGACGCCAGGCTGATATCTTTCCCCTGGCAGTTGATAGAAGAGAATTCCAAGGCCATCGAAGACGATTTCATGAAGCTGCCTTTCCGAGGGCAAGCCGAGGAGTCCATCGTTTTCGGGAGCGTCCAGCTGGTGGGGGAGGAGAACATCGTGATCGGGGAGGCTTCCGTGATCAAACCGGGCGTCGTTCTCGACGCCTCTTCCGGGCCGATAATAATCGGCGACGGAACGATGGTGATGGCGAATGCCACGATCACGGGGCCCGTGTACGTGGGCAAGCAGAGCCTCGTCAAGCCCGGGGCGAAGATCCTCCAGGGGACCTCGATCGGCGATGTCTGCAAGATCGGCGGGGAAGTCGACGAGTCGATATTCGCCTGCTATTCGAACAAGCAGCACGACGGCTTCATAGGGCATTCTTACATAGGCGAGTGGGTGAACATAGGAGCCGGAGCGAACAACAGTGATCTCAAGAACAATTACAGCCCGGTGAGGATGTGGTGTGCCGGCATGGTTCGCGAGACGGGCAGGCAGTTCCTGGGGCTCATCATGGGCGACCACACCAAGACCGGCATCAACACGATGTTCAACACCGGGACCGTGATCGGTTTCAACTGCAACATATTCGGCAGCGAGCCTCCACCCAAGTTCGTTCCCAGTTTCTCATGGGGATCGAGCAAGGGATTCGAAGTATATGATCTCGAAAAGGGGATGCAGACGGCCGAGATCGTGATGGATCGAAGAGAAGTGAAGTTCGGCAAGGCCCACAAGCAATTGTTCAAGAAAATCTTCGAGATTTCCCGGCTCAGTTCGAGGAACGTCTAGCAACGACGGGCACCCGTCGACCGCTTTTCTCCATCGCGGGCCCCCATCCAGCCTTCATCGCAACCGCGGGGAACGACGGGGCGGAATCCAATCTCCCACCTTCGATCGACAGGCATTTTTCCGCGGAGCCACCGCCCGGCGGACGCTGTCCCATCATCCTGAAATGGTTGAACTTGCGGTCATCATTGCAACCGGCGTGGGCGAGTTCCCCCGGAACGGCCGATTGCGGTTTGGGCTCCACGGGCGGCAACGATTCGCGCAGGCAATTCAAATGTCAGGATTTCAACAACTTACAGCGGGTATCCAACCGGCTTCGGCTGGAGCCGGCGGCCCTTTCGCGGTGGCATGCGACTTGATATAAGGCAAAGCGAAGATAGAGTTCCCGACTTTGCTCGTGTATTGTTAGGCGTGGGCCCATTCCTCGGATAGATGCTGTGTTTCACGGTTCCTAGCACACGACAAAGTGGGGAACTTTTCTTTGGTCCTGTCTTGTTGACAATAGGCGCACCCCTTTGCTATCGTCCGCTGGATCCCCGGATCATCAAACCCTGCGACTTCGAGGAGAGAATGGCCAAGAACAAGAACATACTTTTCGTCGTGCT
The DNA here is from genome assembly GCA_964464035.1 of uncultured bacterium. Lineage (GTDB taxonomy): Bacteria > Krumholzibacteriota > Krumholzibacteriia > WVZY01 > WVZY01 > CAYXEN01. The sequence goes on from CAYXEN010000024.1 coordinate 2,221, forward strand.
CTTCAGCGGGGCTTTCCTGGTGGCGATGGCTTTTCTCCTCGTCTACATCGCGAGCTTCTACTTGTTTCAGAAGGACATAACCTTCGGGCGTGCCGTGGCCGTAGTCGATATAACCGGCGAGATATTCTACGACCAAAGCAAGATCGAGGAGCTCGAGGACTACGCGGCGAACGACCATGTAAAGGCGGTTGTCCTGCACATAAACAGCCCGGGAGGGGGAGTGGCGGCATCCCAGGAACTCTATCACACGGTGAGAAGGCTTCGCGCGAAAAAGCCGGTGGTCGCATGCATGGGTGAGGTGGCTGCATCAGGGGGATACTACGTCGCTTGCGCCGCCGACTCGATCGTGGCCCACGAAGGCACGATAACAGGCAGCATCGGCGTGATAGCGACTTTCTTGAGGACCGAGGAACTCTTTCAGAAGATCGGCCTGGATGTCACCGTGGTGAAACGGGGCAAGTACAAGGACATAGGATCTCCCTACCGCAAGATGTCGCAGGAAGAGAAGGAGTACATCGGCAGATTGCTGGACAAGGTCTACAAGCAGTTCGTCGCGGCGGTGAGCGAGGGAAGGGGAATGAGCGAGTCCGAGGTCCTGGAGGTGGCCGAGGGCAGGTTGTTTTCGGGCGAGGAAGCCTTGGAGAAAGGTCTGGTTGACAAGCTGGGCACCTTGAAGGACGCCGTGGACATGGCGGCGAGGATGGGGGGCATAGAGGGCACGCCAAAGATAGTGCGCAGGAGGCCGCGGAAAACACTTCTGGAGCGCCTCTGGGGTGAGAATGCGGCCAGGATCGGCCTGCCGGACCGGAGCCAGCGGATCGCCCTAAAATACATCGTGCCGTAAATTATTATTTGACAACAAATCGGTTGTATGGTACTTTGCCGAGTGAAGTCCGCTGACTCGTGCAGCATGACAGGAACTTCAAGCAGGTCCGCAGCGTAGCGGAACTCGCAAGCAGGGCTTCGACTTTTCTGTCAATTTTCGTAGCAGGTATGTCTTTCAAACCTTGAACGGGGTGAAGGAAATGACTAAAGCTGACCTGGTGGAAGAGATTTCGAGACAGACGGGGCTCAACAAGAAGGACACGAGCATTGTGGTGAATGAAATTATCGCTAATATCTGCAGGGCGCTTGCCGATGGAGACAAAGTGGAGTTGAGGGGGTTCGGGAGTTTCAAAGTTAAGGAGCGGAAAGCCAGAAAGGCGAGAAACCCCAGGACGGGAGCAGGCGTATTCGTGCCGGCGAAGCTCGTGCCCTATTTCAAGGCTTCAAACGAGTTGAAAACGAGAGTCAACAACCAGGGCTGACAGGAGCGATTGCAGCCGCATCAAGAAGGATCAAGGATATGCCGTGCGGTAGGAAAAGAAAGAGAAAAAAGATAGCAACGCACAAGCGCAAGAAGCGCCTCCGCAAGAATCGGCACAAGAAAAAAGGCCGCTGATTCTGATCATCGAAGTGTTGCCTTCATTCCGCCTGCTCAGTCTTTCCCGTGACCGCATTGGGCCGATAGGATCATGAGAGAACGGAGAAGAGCAACTCGTGTCCCCGCCAAGCTTGCCATGGAGATCAGGCTTAGCGGGAAAGATATCGCGCATGCGGAGAGCATCAATATAAGCGCCAACGGAATCTATTTCACCTCGAATCTATTCATAGAACCACTGACGAAGCTGCAGATAACCCTGCTCTTGCCCAGGGAAGATTCGCTGGGGGGCTCGGAGGACAAGGTCATCTGCGAAGGCGTCGTAGTGCGCACCGAACCCGAGGCGAGGGAAGAGGGCAGGGACAGCTATGACATCGCCTGTTATTTCACTTCCATCACGGAAGATCATCGGGAAAAGCTCGAAACCTACATCCTGCGCCAGCTGGCTTTTTGATCGATTTTAGCCTAAAGATCCCGCCTTTTCTGCCGATTATCCTGGCAAACATCGGTTACCGTTCTCATGGATATCAGCCGAGGGAGGACAGCGTGGAAATCCTATTCTTGTACGAGAGACTGCATCACGTGGCCCAGAAGCAGCTGGCGGCGCTAAAGCGAATGGATTTCGGTGAGCTGGAAGAACTTACGAGCGAGCGGGAGACGGTGACCCGTGAACTCTGCGACAAGATACGCTCGATGGACCTCGGCGAGAACGACCTTCCGATCGGCATCAAGAACAAGATACACGAGGTGACCAGCGAGGTGCTTCGCATCGACCAGGAGATCAAGGATCTCCTACTGGAAGAGTTGAGCGAGAGGACGCTGGAACTCTCGGGATTCAAGAAGCTTCTCGACTAGCTCTATACCCCCTCTTCGTTTCACCCCCGAAGAAGAACATTTGGTATTGCCCGGTCCCTTGCTCTGTGGTAAGAACTTAACCACCGGATAAACCGACGGCGAAACCGATCGCTCGATCTCATGAACCCGGATCGAAAGACGTGAAAGGAAAGAACAGGAGAAAAATCATCCGCCCGCCGGCGTCGAATGGGCCTCAACCAGGGAACGATGTGCTTCACTCGCGCGACATCGGGCTGCTGAAAGAGGCTCTTCGCAAGCGCGTTTCCCATCTCACGGTTCTATACCAGATGGGTAGGGACATATCGGAGAACGAGAACTGGAGCGATGCGCTGGATCGCTTTCTCATGGCTCTCGTGAGATACATGCAGGCCGAGGGCGCAGCTTTGCTTCTTTTCAGCGGCAATCGAAGCGTTCTCACTCCCAGGGCCAGTTTTCAGGTGGACGAGGATACTCTCAACGCTTCATGCGATACGCTGCTGACCTCGTGGGAAAGTCATCCCAGGGCGCTCGAGATTCACAGCCTCGAGGGTTACGAGGACGGTGACAATTCGACGTGCCTCGAGAGGACGAAACCTTGGAGGATCAGCGTCATCCCCCTGAGGCACCGCAACCGGGCGCTCGGATTCCTGATCCTGGAAAAGCTCTACGAATCCCCCGCCGAGTTCGAGATCGATTACCAGTTCCTCAACACCATCCAGACCATATTCTCCGAGCAGGTAGCCAACGCGGCCTATATCAGCGAGCTCAGGAGATTGGGGCGTTTCAACAAGAAGGTTCTCGACAATATAAACAGCGGAGTGATCACCACCGACACGCAAGGATTCGTGGACTTTTTCAACCACCGGGCGCGCGTGCTTTGCTCGCTTCTCGGGGAAAAACGAAGGATACACTTCAACGACATGTTCCAGAGCGACAGCTTCGATCGTGATTTTTTCAAGAAACTCATCGGGTCGAAGAAGGTGAACCACGTTCTCGAAGTCGAGGCGGCGCGTGACGAATCCGGTTTTTTTCCCGCCAGGCTCAGTACCAGCAAGATGGTCGACGAAAACCTCAACGGCGAGGTGATCGTCGCCATTTTCGAGGACCTGACCGAGCAGAAGGCCCTTGAAAAAGAGATAAGGCGGAACGATCGCCTGCGCACGCTGGGGCAGATATCGGCGGGCGTGGCGCACGAGATCAGGAACCCTCTCACCGGTATCGCAACCAGCGTCGAAGTCTTGGAAGGAAAACTCAAGGGAGACGACGATAAAAAGAAATTCATTCACGCCGTTCGTGACGAGATCAACCGCTTGGACAAGATCATAAAGAATCTGCTTGATTACGCCCGGCCGATGAAGCCCCGGATGAAAACGTGTTTCCTCGGTGACGTGGCGACTAGGGTCGTCAACCTGCTTTCCGAGAACGCGAGAAGAAAAGGGATAACGCTGAATCTCGTGGACAATTCGGGCGACATCTGCTGCCGAGCGGACGCCGACCAGATAACCCAGGTTGTGCTGAATATCGTTCTCAACGCCGTTCAGGCATGCAAGCAAGGGGACGAAATAAACGTCATCCTGAGCGGGACCCTGGAGGGAAGGAAGAAATTCGCCAGGATCGAAGTGATAGATTCCGGCCCGGGTGTGCCGGAGGAGATACGCGGCAGCATGTTCGATCCTTTCGTAACCACAAGGACGAGGGGTACCGGGATGGGGTTGGCGATAAGCCAGCAGATCATCGAGGAGCACGAAGGCAAGATAAAATGTGATTTTCTGCCGAGAGGAACCAAGTTCACTATTCTCCTGCCGACTTCTCCGGCGGGTTCCAAGCGCGAAAAAGAGCAAAGGAGCGTCAAGCATGTCGAGAGCGATATTGGTCATAGATGACGAGAAAACCATCAGATGGTCTCTTGGTGAAGCCCTGGAGGACGAAGGGTACCGGGTCTTCAGCGCGGAAACGGGGGAAAAGGGAGAGGAACTCTTCAAGAAAAAATCACCGGACCTGGTTCTCCTCGATTACAAGTTGCCTGGAAACAACGGCCTCGAGGTTCTCAAGGCCCTCAAGGAGGCGGATCGATCGATCCCCGTGATAATGATGACTGCATACGGCGAGATCGAGACCGCCGTGGAGGCGATGAAAGCCGGAGCCTATGATTTCATCCTCAAGCCTTTTTCATTGGAAAAACTGAAAGTGGAGATCAAGAACGCGCTCGAAGTGGAAAGGTTGAAGAACGAGGTCACGTACCTGCGAACGAGATCCTCCAGCAAATCGATATTCAAGGATTTCATCGGCAACAGCGAGGTGATGAAGGACATCTTCTCCAAGATACGAAAGATAGGCCAGAGCAAGGCGAACACGATCCTCGTAACGGGAGAGAGCGGCACCGGCAAGGAGTTGGTCGCCCGCGCCATTCATGCCTGCAGCCATGACGAACCCAGACCTTTCATGGAGATAAACTGCGCGTCCGTTCCCGAGACGCTCCTCGAGAGCGAGCTCTTCGGCTACGAGAAGGGAGCGTTCACGGATGCCAAGTCGAGGAAGAAGGGCCTCGTCGAACTCGCTGAAGGCGGAACGTTGTTCCTGGACGAGATAGGAGAGATGGGCATAACGCTGCAGGCGAGGCTCCTGAGGGTGATAGAAAACAAGACTTTCAGGAGGGTCGGCGGCGTTCAAGACCTCCGCGTCAATACACGCATCATCTCAGCCACGAATCGTGACCTGGAGAAGGAGATAGCGGAGAAGAATTTCAGGAAAGACCTCTATTATCGTTTGAAGGTCATTCCTATATATATCCCGCCGCTGCGTGAGAGGAAAGAAGACATCCCGCTTCTCGTGAACCATTTCATCGAGCGTTTCAACCGGGAGCTCGGCAAGCAGGTGCAGCCGGCGTCGAAGGAACTGATAGAGACGCTCATGGTCTATGATTGGCCGGGCAACGTCCGGGAGCTCAAGAACGTAATTGAGAGGGCCATGCTGCTCGACGCCGAGAATGAGATTCTGATCTCCCACATGCCTCCGGAGATATCGGGAGGAAAGAAGGGCGGAGAGACCAGAAAGTCGGCCCAATTGGCTCAATCCTTCTATCCCATGACGTTGAAAGAGATGGAGAGAATACAGATAGAGAAGACGCTGGCCCAGACGGGAGGGAACAAGTCGAAGGCAGCGAACATTCTCGGTATATCCCGTCAGACGCTGCGGGAAAAGCTCAAGTCGTTCCAGAAGCACTCCGCTGAAGCGGCCGAGTGAGAAAAGAGAATCGATAGAATTGTTGCCGCTCACTGGATGAAATATTTTCAATTCGGGCAGATCCTTCCCAAGTGCCTACCCGCCGCAAGACCTCTAATCCATTGTCCAGGGTAATATTTTCCCGATGAGGACTTTTTTTCTCCTCCGTGGCATGCCGGTTGCCTATCGAAGGGGTGGTGATCGACATGGAACACGGAAAATCACGCGAAAAGAAAAAGAACGAGACGAGGACGGCGGGGGAGAAGTTGATAACCATTCTTGCCGCCCACGAGAGGAACGTCCGGGAGTTGAAGTGCCAGGCGGGAAGAATAGCCCCCGCGGTCAGCTGGAACGGAGCTGAATACGCTTCCGTTTTCTACGATCTGGAACAAGTGCTGTCGACCATCATCCACGACGGCAAGAATTGTCTGGGCGCACTGAAGGGCTACACTTCACTGTTGAGGGGCGAGCTGGATCAAGCGGTCCGGGATACCGCGCAAGCAGCTAGGTACGCGGAGATCATAGCCAACGACATAGACTCTTTCGATAGATTCCTCAAGGGCCTTTCCATATACCGATTGAAAGGGGCGTTTTCCCGCCGGCCGACATCGTTTGCAATAATATTCAGGGAAGCCTTGGATACCTTTGCGCTTTTCAACGAAAAGAACGCCTCCGTCGATATCGACAACGAGGCCGGAGGGATCTTTCTCCTGCAGCCCGAGGCCTTGAAAAGGATTCTTGTCCACCTCCTCAGAAACGCCTACGAAAGCACCGGGGGCGAGGGAAGGATATCATTGAGCGTGGCCGAGGAAAGGAGCGGAAGATCCGCCCGCACGGAACGAGGCGGATTCGTGATCAAGGTTGCGGACGATGGATGTGGAATAGAGCAGGAGAAACTGGATTTCATCTGGAAGCCCTTCTACACGACCAAGCCCAAGCATTTCGGTTTGGGGCTCAGTTTCGTCGCCGTAGCAGCGGCGGCGGCCGGGATTTCAGTATCCTTGAGATCGACTCCGGGATCGGGCACGACGGTGTCCTTGCATATGAAAGTGAAAGGAGGAAGTTTTGAAGCTTAAGAGACTTCTAGTGGTGGACGACGTTCCGCAGGTCAAGGACCTTCTCGTGGAGGCCTTGAAAACCGAATTCGACGTGACCGCGACCGGATCACCCGACGAGGCGCTCGAGTTGGTCAAGAACAACAACTTCGACTTGCTGATAACCGACATGGCCATGCCCGGGTTGAGCGGCGAGGACCTCATCCGGGAAGTAAGACGCCTGGGCAAGGAAATGGAAATCATCATAATAACGGCCTATGGCAGCATCGAAAAAGCAACGAGGCTCATGCGCATGGGTGTTTATGATTACATCGAGAAGCCTTTCACGATCGACAAGATAAGGCACACTATAGCGCAGGCTTTCAAGTTCTCGGATCTGAAGAAGGAGAACAAGACGCTGCAGCGCAAGATGCTGTATTATGAAAAAGTGCATGCCTTGATCGGCACCTCGAAACCGATGCAGGACGTCCGCGAGAAGATCAAGTTGATTGCGCCGACGCGGGCGACGGTCCTCATAACCGGGGAGAGCGGCACGGGCAAGGAAGTCATAGCGCGGGAAATCCACAAGCTGAGCGAAAGGCGGGACAAGCCTTTCATCAAGATCAACTGCGCCTCGATCCCGGAGACCCTGCTGGAGAGCGAGTTGTTCGGACACGAAAAGGGTGCGTTCACCGGAGCGTTGAGAACGGTTCCGGGCAAGTTCGAGCTCGCGAATACGGGAACGATACTTCTAGATGAGATAGGCGAGATGTCGGGAACCATCCAGGCGAAGCTCCTTCGGGTCCTCCAGGAGGGTGAATTCGATCGGGTCGGCGGCACCAAGCCCATAAAAGTGGACGTCCGCATAATCGCCACGACCAACAGAAACCTGCGCAAGGAGATAGCCAAGGGGAACTTCAGGGATGATCTCTTCTACAGGCTGAACGTGGTCCCCTTGGAAGTTCCGCCCCTGAGGGACAGGAGAGAGGACATACCTCTCTTGGTGAAGCATTTCATCGAGGTCTTCTCACGCGAGAACGGCCGGGATCCGGTCAAGCTCTCGAACAAGGCCATGGAGAGACTCATGCATGCATACTGGAGAGGCAATGTCCGGGAGCTGGAGAACATAATAGAGAGGGCGATAATATTGGCGAACGGTGCGCCGATCGACGAAAGTTTCTTCTCCTTCGAGGACGAGAAGGACGAGCAGATGTCGCGGCTGGGGCACACGTTCAAATACGGCTCGATCCGGGAAATGGAGAAGCTGATGATCCTGGATCGATTGGCCGAGCACGCGGACAACAGGACGCGCGCGGCGAAGAGTCTCGACATCAGCGTTCGCACCTTGCGGAACAAGCTGAACGAGTACCGCAATGAAAGAAAACGGGAAATCGACACGATGGAACCGGTGGCGACGCTGTAAAATTAATCGGTGTCCGCGGAAAAAGTTTCCCTGACGAACCCCTTCCCGAACAGAGCGAACGCCGCCGCAAGAAAACGGGCTCCGTAATGCAAGCAATGACTGAGCATTACAGGAGCCCGTTTTGTCGTGGCTACGGGGGGGGCAGGCATGCTTTCTGCAGTTTCCAGCGACCGGCGGCAATGAAACGTGTAGCGAGAAATCAGAAAACAATGGAAACTGCACCACAAGAAAACCTGGAAGAACTCTGGAAGAAGTTCCATGCTTCGCGTGACGACGCGGTGCGAGAAGCTTTGATTCTGTCCTACACGAGGCTCGTCAAGTACGTTGCAGGGAGGATAGAGATAGGGCTTCCAAGCTACGTCGACGTCGATGATCTATACAGCGCCGGCATACTCGGATTGATGCAGGCGATAGACAAGTTCGATCCCGAGCGGAACATAAAGTTCGAGACCTATGCTGTCCCCAGGATACGCGGAGCCATGCTCGATGAATTGCGGGCCCAGGACTGGTTCCCGCGCTCACTCAGGAAGAAGGCCAAGATCCTCGAGAAGGCCTTCGCCGAAGTCGAATCCAGGCTGGGGCGGGCCGCCACCGACAAGGAGATAGCCGGTTACCTCAAGATCCCCCTGGCAGATTACTACGACCTCATGGACGAGGTATGCTTGACTACGCTCATATCGCTTGACATAGAGATAGCGAATTGCAGCGAAGGACTACATGCGGTCATCGGCCAGGAGAGCCAGCCCGCGGACAACAGCCGGGACCCGCTCCAGATGGTGGAAGACAAGGAGCTGGCCGAATTGATACGCAAGGTGCTGGAGGATCTTCCGGAAAAGGAAAGGCTCGTCCTGCACTTCTATTACTTCGAGGATATGACCCTCAAGGAAATCGGCGAGGTGCTCAACATATCGGAATCGCGCGTCTGCCAGATCCATACGAAGGCGACCCTTCGCTTGAGGGGGCGGATAACTCAGTACACCAAGGCTTATTCCCTGCGGCATCTCGCGGCGCGCTTGCGGCGTGAAGGCAAAAAGCGAAAGCTGGAGAAGGAACTCGCCTGACCTCCAGATCCCACCGGATTTTACCATTGACACATTGGCAGGCGCCCATTAATGTAAAACCCGGTGATAATTATGGAATTACAGTTCATAGCCGTTACGCGCGATCCGACAATACGCCAGTCCATCGAGAAGTTGTCCTCCAAAGATCAATGGGCGTTCGCTTTTTTCGAGCAGCCCGCGCACGTGATGTCCGCCTCCCCGGAAAGAATCGATTTTCTCCTGATGGATGAACAAGCCTCCGATGGTAACTATATACCTTTCATAAAGAAAATGAGGAAACTTCATCCAGCGCTTCAAGTGATGGTGATAGGAGGTCCCAAAGCTCGGGAAGTACGCGAGCGGGAAAGGGAAGCCGGGGTGGACTGCTACTTCGCCAGGCCGATAGAAGAAGGGGAGTTGACGATAGCCCTCAAGCACCTGCTCGAGATCGCCAAGGTCAAGGCCGCCGCCGGCATCATAGGCAGATCCGCCTCGATGGAGGAAGTGGTGGAATCCATTCTCCTGGTCGCTCCAACCGAAGTGCCGATCCTGATCCAAGGCGAAAGCGGCACCGGCAAGGACGTGGTGGCCAGGGCGGTGCACGTGATGAGCAGGAGGAGGGAAGGCCCGTTCGAGGCGATCAATTGCGCCTCCCTGGCGGAGGGGGTTCTCGAGAGCGAGCTCTTCGGGCACGAGAAGGGTTCCTTCACGGGGGCGGTGGCTCAGAGGCGCGGAGTGTTCGAAAGGGCGAACGGAGGCACTATCTTTCTGGACGAAGTGGGGGAAATGAGCCCCAACATGCAGGTCAGGCTTCTCCGCGTTCTCGAATCGGGAGAGGTCCTGCGTGTAGGAGGCGTCAAGAGTTTCAACGTCGACGTGCGCGTCATATCCGCCACCAACCGGAACCTGGCCGAAGCGGTGAGGGAAGGTTCTTTTCGCCAGGACCTGTTCTATAGACTGAAAGGCGTCACGCTGTACCTGCCGCCGCTGCGTGAGCGCAGGGAGGACATTCCCGTGCTGGTCGACTATTTCATCTCCCAGGCGGGCAAGAAGCATGGGAAGCAGGTGAAGGGGATCGAAGCCGAGGCGATGAGGCGGTTGATGGACCATTCGTGGCCGGGGAACGTGAGGGAGCTCAAGAATCTGGTGGACACACTCGTCGTCCTCAGCGGCGGAGACCGGATAAGAGCCTCGAGCGTCGAAGCGCAACTCCGAGGCGAAGAAAGGAGCACGCCGCCGCTCCTTCCGGTAGCGGCCAACAAGACCAAGGCGGAGGCGGAGCGCGAGATGATATACGCTTCCATCCTGGCGCTCCACCGGGACGTGCGCGAAGTATTGAACCTGTTGAGGGGATCCGTGGATGCGGGTCCCCTGGGCATGATGAAGGAGGTTCCGGCCAATCTTGGAGAAGAAGGCCGCCATATCGAGACCCTGGCTCAGATGGAGAGGGAGGCCATCCGTGAGGCCCTGCGCGCCAGCGGTGGAAACCGCCGCAAGGCGGCCTCGATGCTTGGCATCTCGGAGCGAACGCTATATCGGAAAATAAAGCAGTACGGGCTGGTTTGACGCCGAACCTTCGCCCAAGGTACAGGGCTGCCGATGCGGGGGGAAAAAGAGCTTTCCCGCGCAGCTTCCAAAGTGTATAATCTTAATGGAAGTATCGAGCTCCTCATGTCCCATGCGCGGGCTGCGGACCAAGGCGGCTCTTCCCGTTTTCACCCCTGCTGTTTATGGAATCATTCGTGAACAACTTCTACCCATGCTTTATGGAAGCAAGATGAATCTCAGACAGCTTTCCATCGCATTCTGCTTGATCTCCCTGCCCACGATAGCCTTCGGCACCAAGTACGCCGGGGATTTCATGAGCATGGGAGGCGGAGCTAGGGCGATGGGCATGGGAAGCGCTTTTGTCGCCGTCGGAGACGATGCTTCCACCGTTTTCTGGAACCCGGCGGGCATGTCCGGGTTCGACAAGCGGCAGGCTCTTTTCATGCACTCGGAGAGGTTCCGGCAACTCGAGAATTACAACTTCGCTTCCTTCGTGATGCCTTTCGACTATTTCGGCGGAGAGGAGCGCGGCGCAGCCCTTGGATTCGCCTTGATCCATCTGGGCGGAGACGACATCGTCGTCACCAACGGCCTCGATTACCAGGAGAACAACGGCGTTCCCGGGTTTCAGCCGGAGGAGGGCGATGTATTGCTCTACGACACGGCGGCGTTGCGGCGCGAGAGTCACAACGATCTCGCCCTGCTCAATTCGTTCGCTTTCACGACGGCGTGGGGAAAGGTCGGCGGAACCTTGAAGATTCTCTACACGAACAGCATCGCGGGGTTCACCGGGTTCGGCATCGGGATCGATTTGGGTTTTCTCAAGGAGAACCTGTTGCCGAACTTGAACGTGGGCGCCAAGCTCCAGGATGCAACCGGCACCTACCGGAGCTGGAGCACCGGCACCAACGAATTCATTTCTCCGTCCTTGAAACTCGGGACTTCTTATCTCATCGAGTCTCGATCGCTCAGAGGATCGTTGTTGCTGGCCGCCGACGGTGACTTCTATTTCGAAAACCGACGCTATGCCTCCCAGTTCTGGGCCGGGAGCCTGAGCGCCGATCTCCATCTGGGCGCGGAGCTTCGCTTGCAGGAGAAGGTCATGCTGAGAGGCGGCCTGGATTCGGGAAACCCGACGGCCGGAGCCGGACTCAGATGGAACTTTCTCGGACTCGACTACGCTTACCTCCACCACGACAAGCTCGAAGCGACGCACCGCGTTTCGGCTTTCGTCGAGTTCTGAGCTCAGGGCTCGTTCTTCACCTATTCGGCTTTGATGAATATCTTCAATTGTTCACCGGGACGAATGATCGATCGAGGAGTCTTCCGGTTCCAGACGAGAAGATCGCTCACGCGGACTTTGAATCTCCTGCTGATCTTGTACAACGTATCCCCGGGTTTGACCACGTAGCTCTTCTTGACGTATCCCGCTCCCGAGGGCACGCGGGAGTGGGAAGGTCCCACGACCTTGGAGACGTCGAAAGACTTCGGGACGTAGATCTTCAGCTTCTGCCCGGGATATATGTAGGACCTGTAGGAGAGGTTGTTCCACAACCTGATCTTGCGGGCGCTCGTATGAAACAGTTCGGCTATCTCGCCGAGGGTGTCGTGGTCCTTTACGAGATACTTGACGGATTTGTAGCCGGAGGGAACTCCCCCTTTCCTCGCGTAAGCCTCCAGTTTCCTGCGATCCAGCTTTCGGCGCCTGGTCTTGAAAGCCGGCTTGATGCTGGCCTTCTCAGCGAAATCCCCCTTCATCGGCACGATCAATGTAGCTCCGGTCCTGATGAGATGCGAATTCCTGATTCCATTGAGCCGCTTGAGCGCGAGCACGGTCGTCCCGTAGTGCCGTGCTATCTGCGACAGTGTTTCACCCCTCCTGATTCTGTGCTTGCGCCATGTCACCCTCCGAGAAGGAGGGATCGCGTTCAAGCGTTCCATGCACAGGGCGCCCTTGCCCTTGGGGACCTTGACCGCAACTTCGGTTCGGGGCGGGGTGCACCACCTGAGCAGCTCCGGGTTGAGTTCCCTGATCGTGTGCACGGAAGTATCCGCGGATCTTGCTATGAGCTTCAAGTCGGTTGCGTCGGTCACCCTGACGACGTCGAACTGCAAGGGTTCCACCGGTGGAATCTCGAAGCCGTACTTCGCCGGCTCGCGCATTATATAGAGCGCTGCGAGGAACTTGGGAACGTAACGCTGCGTCTGCTTGGGGAGCTTGAGTTTCCAGAAGTCTTCGGTCTTCTGCCGGACGATGGCCCTGGCGACACGGTATTCTCCGGCGTTGTAGGCGGCGAGCGCGAGAAACCAGTCGTTCCACAACGCGTACAGGTCCTTCAAGTAATTGCCCGCCGCGTAGGTGGAAGCGACGATGTCCCTGCGTTCGTCCAGCCACCAGTTTATGCGAAGCCCGTAAATCCTCCCGGTGCCGGCCAGAAACTGCCATGGGCCCACCGCCTTGGCCCGGGATCGAGCTTTCATGTTGAAGCCGCTCTCTATGACCGGTATGCAGATCAGCGATGATGGCAGATCGAGTTCGCGCAGGATCTCTTCGATGATCGGCCTGTAGCGATCCATGCGCGTGAGATTGCGTGCGAACCTCTTCTTGCCGGGGCCGGTGAAGTACTTGATCCAGAATTCTATCCGCTTGTCTTCGATGTACGGGAATACGGTGTCGGCGGCGGTCGCGTGCATGGAGTCGATGGCGGAAGCGGTCGGTTCGGGCCAAGCAAAGAGCGAAAGAGCCATACTGTCGACGAGACTCAGATACTCGTGCCGATACTCGCGCGAAATGGCAAGTGAGTCCAGCCTGGCCAGTTCCTCTTGGATGAAGATTATCCGGCGGTCGGATCTCTTGTCGGGATGGTGTTCCAGGAACGAGGAGATGTCGTCGTCGAGCGAGTCCCTTGCGGCCAGGAAACCGCCCACGTCTCCAAATTCGAGCAGGGCGACCGTGGAGTCCAATCTGGTCTGAAAGAGCTCGGGCTTGCCCGAATCATCGCCGTTGTAATCGAGCGGGAACGATTCCCGCGCGGGCTCGCCGGCTCTGTGCATGGGAGACAGGGTGCTGCAGCCGGCCGTCCACAAGATGATCAATGACAACAAGTAGCGTTTTCGCATGATGCTTTCGATAGGGTGCCTCCGGGATTCGACCGCGTATTGTGGGTAGTTTAGCTGCAAAATGCAAGCCAAAAGATATCGCCTGGCCGCGACGCCGAATTTAACAGTGGAAAGCGAAGCCGTAAATAATGTATAATCATGCGGGAAAACAGCCTTACATGTGACATTCTAGAAGGTATGAAAATGCGCACCTTTGAAACAGACTACAGATACCTTCTGCAGAATCTGATCCCTTTCAATCGCCTGCAGCCCTTCAGGAGGCGCAGCATCGGAAGGGTCCTCAAAGCAGGCTCGAGATCCGACATCCGCCGCGAAGCCGTATACGCATTGGAAGAACTCGCAAGGAGATCCTTCTGGCGCAGGGAAGAACCCAGGCATGAAAAAGACGGAGTCGTTCTCACCTATGCGCGCAACGACGGCACGAGATTCATCCGGCTTTTCATACCAGGCGCGGAATGGCCCGACCTGGAGCGAAGTTTGGCTGCTCGAAGCCCGAAGGAAGAGCGAAGAGAGGAGAGGAGCCCCGCCGCCGCGCCTCCCGTTTCGCTGTCCGGTTTCCCCGAGCTTCTGAGGTCGTTCGCGGTGGACCTCAAGAACGGCGCTCTGCCGAACCGGCTGATCCTGCTCTGTTCACACCTCGAGAAATTGTTCGGTCTCCGGAGGGTCTCCTTCCGCGTGCTCGAAGGAAAGCTGGTGGGAGCTCCGGCGGAGGACGACCATTTGAGCGTTCTACACCCCGGCCGAGCGGAGAATGATCCCGATATCCGTGAGCTGGAGAAGTTCGGCGGCGAACCCCGGCCTGTGGTCAGAAAGACTGCGCAGGGCCTTGAGCCGGGCGCGGCGAGAACGATATCCGCCGTCTGCGCGGTCCATGTCCTGGGTGATTTCTGGGGGGTGGTGGAAATCGCCGCTGAGGGCGGCACGGATCCGGGAAAACTCGAAACGATGGCCCGTACCGCCTCGGGCGTGATCGCTCAAGTGATCGAGAACAGCATCAGGCTCGAGGAGCTCGTGTCGGTGGACAAGCTTACAGGCATCTTCAACCGGCGCTTCTACGACATGCAGCTTCCCATAGAGGTTGAACGTGCGACGAGAGCGGGGAGCAAGCTGTCGATGATTCTTCTCGACATCGACGATTTCAAGCAGATCAACGACGAGCTGGGACACAAGAAAGGGGACGAAGCGCTGGTTGTGGTCGCGGGGGTCATCAAGAAGCACTTGCGGAAGATCGACCTGCCCTTCCGCTACGGGGGCGAGGAATTCGTGATTCTCTTGCCGGGAACCGCGCATCACGAGGCGATCCACACCGCGGAAAGGTTGAGGAGCAAGCTGAGCGAATACAGGGGATTCAAGGACGAAGCGGGGAATCCGCGGAGAATCACGGCCAGTTTCGGTATAGCAGTGTTCCCGGATCACG
Organism: uncultured bacterium; assembly: GCA_964464035.1. Classification (GTDB taxonomy): domain Bacteria; phylum Krumholzibacteriota; class Krumholzibacteriia; order WVZY01; family WVZY01; genus CAYXEN01. The sequence goes on from CAYXEN010000024.1 coordinate 17,279, forward strand.
CCTCGAACGGAGAGGAACTCTTCATCCTGGCGGATCGCGCGATGTTCCGCGCCAAGAAGCTCGGGAAGAACAGGATAGAGATCTTCAGGCAATAGCCCTCCCAAGAACGGGGTGATGTGATGTGGTGTGGGTGGCGATACTCGCCATAGCGGCGGGAGTGGATGGGAACCTCCTTCTATCGATCTCGACTGCATTTCTTTTCATTCAACGCGCCGCGGCGCGTAGACGCGCCGTCTCTGCGCTTGTAGCCTTGGCGATCGTGGCGGCCGCTTTCTTCCTGGGTCGCGATGCGCGAAGGAGGGAAGAGGATCGCATCGAAGCCTCGAAGCGGTTGCTGGCCGGCATCGAGGGGCGGAAAAGACCCTTGACGGGTTGGGTGGCGGATTTCCCGCAGGAGAAGTTCGGGCGCGAATACTTCCAGTTGAGAATCCGATCCGGTCTATCCGTCGTGAGGTTCAGAGCGAGTTGCCCCTATACCGCCCTGGACTACGGAGATTCAGTGCGTATCACGCGCTACCGCCTGGCTTCCTCGATGCGGACGGGAACGCGAGCTTCCGGCGCATGGAAGAGGGTGGATCTCGATGAGATTGAAATCGAACGAAGGATACAAGCCCGGCGGATCGCAAAGCCGGGGGGATGGAAGGGAAGCGTGCCGGTTCGTTTCCTGTTCTGGCCGATCCACCGTTCCATGAGGGAAGCTTTACAGCGCCGAATGGGCCGGCATGCTCAGGTTCCGCTGGCATTGACATTGGGCGAGAAGAGAGGGCTCCCACGCAGCCTGACCAACGATCTGAGGCGATTGGGCATAAGCCACCTGTTCGCCCTGAGCGGGATGCACCTTGGCTTGGTTGGCATCATCGTGTTCTGCATTTTCTCCCTCCTGGCCCCCCTGAGGTCGTTCCTCATCCTTGTCGTTCTAGGTATATACGTAGGCACGGCGGGGAATTTGGCCTCCCTGCAAAGGGCTTTCGCGATGGTCGTCGCGGCCTCGGCAGGCAGGTTCGTGCAGAGGGCAGTGTGCCCGGAAACGCTTGTCGGGGACGCCGTCTTCGCGTTGCTCGTCGTCGATCCGATGGATCTCTATTCGGTCGGCCTGCAAATGTCGTTCGCCGCTACTTTCGCCGTAATGAGGAGCCTGAGGCGAACCCGCCGCAAAAGGTGCGGTTCTGCTTCGAGGCGCGTGCGCAAGCTGCTGCTCACGCTCCGCACCGGTTTATACGCGCAGGCGTTCATCGCTCCCGTCTCTCTTTATTATTTTGGAGGAGTCAGCCTTTTTTCAGCCCCGGCGACGGTCGTATTCCTGCCAGTCGTCTTCGCGATCATGAGCGCAACTTTCGCTGGATGCATGCTGGAGCTGCTCCTGCCGCACGTTTCGGAGATGTGGTTCGATGCTTTGAGCGATCTCGTCCGCTTTTTCGGTTTTTCCCTGCATGCGATAGCCTCGCAGGTGCCGCCCCCGCTTCATTTCAGAACCCCGAACCTGCTGCTGTGCTACTCGGGTCTTCTGATCCTGACCGGCGGAAATATGAAGCCGGCGCGTGCAATAGCCGGTATGACGGCGCTGGCCGCGTCCTTCGTCGTCGGCTCTCCCGTTTTTCCGTTCTGAACGCTTGCCGAAAATCTTTTTTGGTGCAGGCCGATTCGATTGATGATATATTACATGCTCGATAGAAAGGAACGGGCGTTGATACGCGAAGATGCTTGCAGAGTCGTGGTATTCGCGTCGGGGACGGGGACGAACTTTCGCGCCATCGCCGAGGCTTGTTCGAGGCCCGGCTTTCCCGCAAGAGTCGCCGGGCTGATAAGCGACAATCCGGAGGCGGGGGCCCTGAGAATAGCGGAGGAGTTCGGCGTTCGAAGCCTCGTCTTTCCCGTTCGATGCGGCAAGGGGAAGTTGCCGCGCGAGGATGAACAGGCGATGGCCGATGCATGCAGGGAACTGGGAGCGGACTTGATCGCCCTCGCCGGGTTCATGCGGATATTGAAGGGCCCGCTGCTCGATGCTTACGAAGGGAGGATAATCAACATCCACCCCGCGTTGCTTCCCAGCTTCAAGGGCCTGCACGCGCAGCGGCAGGCGATCGAGTACGGCGTCAAGATAGCGGGATGCACGGTGCATTTCGTGGACCGTTCGATCGACGGTGGAGCGATCATTCTGCAGAGCGCCGTGCCCGTGGACGACGAGGACGACGAGGAGAGCTTGAAGCAAAAGATCCTGCGCGAGGAACACAGGATATACGTGGAAGCGATAAGACTCTTTGCGCTGGGCAGGCTCTATGTCGAAGGCCGGAGAGTCAGAATACGAGGATCCGAAGAAGAATAGGTCGAGGAGGGTGATATGCTTGAAACGTTGCACAGCACCGAGGATCTCGGGTTGAAGCCCGACATGAGCGGAAAGGTTCGGGACATCTTCGACCTCGGTGACAAGCTGCTCATAGTTGCGACCGACAGGATCAGTGCGTACGATTCGATCCTTCCCGACCCGATCCCCGGCAAGGGCATCATTCTCACCAAGATGACCCTCGGCTGGTACGAGTTCTTCGGAGACGACCTCAAGACTCATTTCATATCCGCCGACGTCGCCGACTATCCTGCTCCTTTCAATGGGAAGGGAGAGCTCGAGGGACGGAGCATGCTGGTGCGCAAGGCGGAAAGAATCGACATCGAGTGCGTGGTGAGGGGGTATCTCGCCGGTTCCGCTTGGAAAGAGTACAGAGAAAAGGGCAGCGTGTGCGGGATCACAGTAGCTCCGGGGCTCGAGGAGGCATCAAAACTCGATGAGCCCGTTTTCACGCCGGCCACCAAAGCCGAGTCCGGCCACGACGAGAACATTTCCTTCGAACGAATGTGCGAGATCGTTTCCCGATCTACCGCCGAAAAGGTACGTGAGACCAGCATAGCGATATACGCGGCGGCTCGCGACTACGCTCTGGAGCGGGGAATCATCCTCGCGGACACGAAGTTCGAGTTCGGCTCGATAGCCGGTGAGATTCACTTGATAGACGAACTCCTTTCCCCCGACTCATCGCGATTCTGGCCGGCCGAGCATTACAGCCCGGGACGGTCCCAACTGAGTTTCGACAAGCAGTACGTTCGAGATTACCTCGATCGAATCGGCTGGGACCACAACCCTCCGGCGCCTGCATTGCCGGCCGACGTGATAGAACGAACCAGGGAAAGGTACGCCGAGGCGTGCGCGATGTTGTTCCCGCACATAAAGATTTGAAGGGTGGCATGACATGAACGAGAAAACCGCCTTGATAAGCGTGACGGACAAGAAAGGGCTGGATAGTTTCGCCAAGGTGCTCAAGGGGAGCGGTTATTCGATTCTTGCCTCATCGGGAACCAAGAAGTACCTCGAGGGCGTCGGAGTGGAAGCAGAGGAGATAGCCGAATATACGCGAAGCCCCGAGATCCTCGGCGGCAGGGTGAAGACTCTGCATCCGAAGATACACGGCGGCATCCTGGCGGACCGCGACGATGCCGAGCACGTATCGGCGCTGACGGATGCAGGGATCAGGCCGATAGACGTAGTGATAGTCAACTTGTATCCTTTCAGGGAGAAATACGCTTCAGGCGCGCTGACCGAGCGCGAGATGATAGAATTCATAGACATAGGCGGAGTCGCCCTGATAAGGGCCGCGGCCAAGAACTTTCTCCACGTTGCGATAGTCACTTCGCCCGATCAATACGCCGTGGTGGCGGAAGAAATAGAATCGAGGGGCAGGATCACCCTTGAAACGAGAAGGCGACTGGCGTCGGAAGCCTTCAGGCTGACATCCGCCTACGACGCGTCCATAGTCGAGTTTTTCGCGGACATTTCGCCGAGTGAGGACCTGCCGGATGTCTTTCCCATCGGTTGCCTCAAGGAGAAGACCGTGAGGTACGGTGAAAACCCGCACCAGAAAGCAGCCCTCTACAGGGCACAAAAGCGCTCCTACCTGCTCGATTGCATACAGCACCAGGGCAAGGAACTCTCCTTCAACAATTACATAGACATAGTCGGTGCCTTCTCGCTTGCTCGCGATCTCGGTGCTGGCGGGGTCGGGATAATCAAGCACACGAACCCCTGCGGTGCGGCGCTCAAGCGGGATCTCCTCTCATCGTTCAAGCGGGCCTTGGCTTGTGATCCGGTGAGCGCCTTCGGCGGAATCGTCGCGGCGAACGGCGTCATAGGAAAAGCCGAAGCGGAAGCGATGCTGGAATTGTTTCTCGAGGTCATAATCGCACGCGGTTTCGACGAGAGCGCGCTGGAGGTTTTCGCGCGCAAAAAGAATCTCCGCGTAATATCCATTCCTGAAAGATACTGGGACGACGAGGGTTCACGCTTCATGGCCCTCTATGTAGCAGGGAGTCTCCTCTACCAGGAGATGGACAAGGGCTTTCCCGAGATGGACCAACTCGAGGTAGTGACTTCGAAAAAGCCTACAGACGAGGAACTGGAAGCCTGCAAGCTGGCCTGGAAGATAGCGAAGCACGTGAAATCAAACGCCATCGTCATAGCCGACGGCGAGGGTTCGGTGGGGATCGGGGCGGGCCAGATGAGCCGCGTGGACGCTTCGCGCATCGCCGTTGAGAAAGCGTTGAACGCAGGGTTCGACATAGCAGGCGACGTGGCCGCTTCTGATGCGTTCTTTCCGTTCCCGGACGGAGTGCTGGAGCTGGCCAAGAAGGGCATCCGCGCTATCATCCAGCCGGGCGGTTCGATAAGAGACAAGCAGGTGATCGAAGCGGCCGACGAGGCCGGCATAGCCATGATCATGACCGGGCGGAGGCATTTCAGGCACTTGTGATGCATGGGGGTGATTCCGTATGTTGAAGGGCGGCATAGTGATTCTCGACTTCGGCTCGCAATACACCCAGTTGATAGCCAAGTCGATACGCCGCTTGAGCGTTTTCTCCGAGATCCTTCCTTGCTCAGCTGCGAAGTCGCAAGTGATGGCATGTCAGCCGGATGGCATCATTCTTTCAGGTGGTCCTTCAAGTGTTTTCGATGAGTCGGCCCCTCCCCTGCCCCCGTATCTCCTCGATCTGGATCTTCCGATTCTAGGTATATGCTACGGGATGCAGCTCCTGGCCAGGGAGCTTGGGGCGGGAGTAGAGAAGTCGGGAGCGGGTGAGTACGGTTTCACGAAGATCCGGACAGTCCGGGAGAATGAGCTCCTCGCGGGAACGCCTTCCGAGCAGCAGGTGTGGATGAGCCACCGCGACAAAGTGACCGGCACGGCTGAAGGCATGGAAATCCTCGCCTCCTCGGCCAACTGCGAGATAGCGGCGCTCGCGTTTCCAGAGAGGCGCATCTACGGGCTTCAGTTCCATCCCGAGGTACGGCACACGCCGCACGGGGCGAAGATGCTCGAGAATTTCGTATTGGGAACGTGCGGGGCAAGGCGGGACTGGAAGCCCGAGAACATCGTTGCGGACAAGATCGCGGAGATAAGGGAAAAAGTGGGGAAAGAGCGGGTGATATGCGCGGTGAGCGGTGGCGTGGACAGCTCGGTCACGGCAGTCATGGTGAGCAGGGCGATAGGCGAGAACCTCGAATGCGTATTCGTGGACAACGGATTGCTTCGGGCGGGAGAGCGGGAATCGGTGGAGGAATTCCTCAATCGACACCTCGCCTCGCACATCCGCGTGATAGATGCGCGCGACAGGTTCCTGGAGTCTCTCCGTGGAGTCATCGATCCCGAGGAGAAGAGGAAGCGGATAGGCAATCTTTTCATAAGGGTTTTCGAAGAAGTGAGTCGCGACGAGGGACCGTTCAAGTTCCTGGCGCAGGGAACATTGTACCCGGACCGCATCGAGAGCAGCTCGACTTACGGCCCTTCCGACACTATAAAGACGCATCACAACGTGGGTGGTTTGCCGGAGAAACTCGATTTCGAGTTGATCGAACCTCTGGCTTTTCTTTTCAAGGACGAGGTGCGCGACATCGGAAGAGCCCTGAAAATACCGGAGGACATACTGATGCGCCATCCTTTTCCTGGCCCGGGTCTTGCTGTCAGGGTCCTGGGAGAGGTGACGGAAGACAAGCTTGCTCTCCTGAGGGAGGCGGACAGGATCTTCATCGACGGCTTGAAGCGCTGGAATCTCTACGACAAGGTCTGGCAGGCGGGGGCCATCCTCCTGCCGGTCAAGAGCGTGGGGGTCATGGGGGACGCCAGAACCTACAACTACGTGATAGCCCTGAGAGCGGTCGACAGCACGGATGGCATGACGGCGGACTGGTCGCGATTGAACGGCGAATTCCTGAACGAGGTCGCCGGCGAGATCATCAATTCCATTTCAGGGATAAACCGCGTGGTCTACGACGTAAGCTCCAAGCCTCCAAGCACGATAGAATGGGAATAGAGCGATTTGCAGTGAATCACCCGGCGGATAGATGTCGATCAAACGTGTAGACACCCTTCTCTTTTCTTCGACCACGATTTTCATTGTTGTTCTCTTGCTCATGCTCGCCGACGAGGCCGGTTCCTTCGACCCGGCCGGCCTCGATCGATCCTCTCTTGAAGCCGTAGTGTATGAAAACGCTCTCTTGCTGGAGAGCTTCGGCGAGGCGGAGCGGGCGTACGAACTACTGGAAACGATCGATGCTTCGGATCATCCCGATGCGCGGCTCGTCGTGAAGACAAAGATCAGGCTCCTCGTCAAGCAGGGGTTCAACGCGCGCGCAGACAGCCTCATGGCCCTCCTTGGCGCGGATGCCGAAATAGACGGGCCGACGGCCCTTGCCGCGGCGAGGCTCAAGCAGGTCACGGGAGACAACGCCGGGGCGCTGGCCGCGTTGATGAAAGTCGATTCGAAACGAACCGTCTCACTCGCCGATTACGCGGATTTTGTGAAGGTGCTTGCGCTCCAGGGCATGGACAGGTTCGAGGAGGCGGCCTCCGTCGGCATGGCAGGCTGGCGACGGGGCGTGGGGGAAGCTCTCGCCGTTCCATTCGGGAAAACCTTGCTGGACGTTCTCCATGCGGCGGGAAGGGATTCCGCGGCTCTCGCCCTGATCGAAGGGCTGAAGAAGAAAGCCGAAGCGGCCCACGAGATGAGCGCCTTGTTGGAAAGTGAGGTCGAACTTTCCCTCGCCGCCGGTGATTCGTCCCGCTCGATGGCCGCTGCGGGCCTTCTCGCCCGGGATTTCCCCTCCTCCGACGAGGCGCTGAGGGCGGCATCACTCGTGCTGTCTTCCTTCGCCTGGCAAGGAATACCCGCCGACGTACTCCTGGCCTTGTGCTCCATACTCATCACCGAGGGAGACCCCAAGGTCGAACGTATCCTGGCCCATCTCGAATCGAGGCGTCTCGAAGGAGCGGATGCGGAATATCTGCGGATATGCAAGGCCCGCCATCTCTTCGGACGCAACGCGGCGCGGGACGCCCTCAGAACTTTGAAAGGGGTTTTCAAGACAGGCAAGTACCGCAGGCAAGCCATGCTGCTCCGAGCCAGGGCGCGGCGCAAGCTGGGGTTGCTCAGGAAAGCAGCCGCCACTTACGAGTCGTATGCGGCGGATTATCCATGGAGCGTGAAGGCTCCGGAGGCTCTGATCGTCGCCTCCAACATCTACGAGCGCTTGAAGCTCGACAGGAAGGCGCGGGAAGTTCGTCATCGATTGTCCACGAGGTATCCGAACGACTACTACGGCCGTCTTGCAGCGCTGCGAGGCGCCTGGGGCCTGATGAGGAAAGGAGACTACGACGCGGCGCGTTCCGTCATCGAGGCGGCTCTCGCCCGCAGTGGATCGGCGTCTGAAGATCTCCTTTATTATCTCGCCGAGGCTTGCCGCCGCTCGCGCGACCGCGGCAGGATGGAGCGCGCGCTGAATAGATTGAAGAGGCTCGATCCGGATTCGTTCTACTTGTTTCCAGGGATAGACGGGAGCTTCAAGGCTCCGCCGCTCACGAGCCGGGGACGGGTAGCATTGGATGGGAGTGAAGGGCTAATCGTCTTTCTGGAGAGGGCGAAGAGAATGAGGGCGGAGGCGATCGAACGATTGAAGGCAAAGGCAAGGGGAAAGAATGCGATCGTTGCCGATCCCGGCTTCGTGCGGGGCAAGGCGTTTCTCGAGATGGGATTCATCGACTGGGCGCAAGCAGAACTCGAACTGGCGGGCGAGAGGCACCGCAGGGACGCACGATCCCTGATTACCCTTGCCTCCTTGTACGATGAGCACGGAATGGTGTGGGAGAGCGTAAAGCTGTACTCGAAGTTGATCGACATGCTGCGGCCGGATATCGACGGCTCGGGACGCCGGATCACGCAGGCGCTTCTCTATCCGCTGCCGTATCCGGGGATCGTCATGGAGTCATGCCTGCGATACGACTTTCCTCCGCAGCTCGCGTTCGCGATCATACGGGAGGAGAGCCGCTTCCACACGAGGGCCGTATCGAGGGCCGGCGCCCTTGGGCTCATGCAACTTCTTCCCGAAACCGGCAGGCGGATAGCCGATGAGATCGGTTATTCCGTCGACGATGAGAGCCTTCTCCAGCCGGAAATAAACATCGAACTTGGAGTGCGCTACGCTTCGCGACTGCTGAGACGCTGCAACGGAAATTATCACATGATGCTCGCCGCCTACAATGCAGGGATGGGGAACGCCAGGAGATGGTTCGGCAAGGCCGGGCACGCCCGGATCCGCGACCAGGTCGACCACATAGATTTCAAGGAAACCCGCAATTACGTTAGAAGAATAGTGGAGACCTCCCGAAAATATTCGATGCTCTATGATTTCAACGGGGAAGGATGACATGCAAGGCTCGCCGCTCTCATCGATCATCGCGCTGCTGGTCCTGGCGACGGCCGCCTGCTCGGCATCCGCCCTCTCAGACTCGAAGGCTACGACCCTGGTCGATCCTCCCTGGGATCATTGCTACGGCCTTCACCGCGTGCGTCAGATGCACCTCGATCTCTATTCCGGGTACCGCAAGAAGTTCAGGTCTCCCCAGGGCATTGCCGCCGTGAAACTCGATGAACGGGATGAACCCGGCCGCCGCGACGACGACGAGCTCACGGTCTACGGGGTCAATTCGCGGGCCGGAGAGATAATCTACAACACATCCCTCTTGAGCATAGATTTCTACGGCCGCACGGGTTCCGGGGAAGGGGAGTTTCGGAATCCGACAGGCATAGCCGCCGACAAAGCCGGCAACGTCGTGGTGGCTGACACCGGCAACGATCGGATCGTCTTCCTGCGCAACGAGAACGCCCGCCTCCGGTTCGTGCTCGCGACCGACCTTGGAGATTCGGGGAGGCCGCTGGATCGCCCGATGGGCGTCGCCATCGAGAAAGACACGGTATACGTGGCTGATTCGGGAAACGACAGGATCGTGCTGGCCGACATGAACGGGCGCTTTCTCAGGGAACTCAAGACCTCCTTCGAATTGAAAGAGCCTTTCGGCGTCGCCGTAATAGCCGATTGGAATTGGAATCACTACAATTCGCGTTTCCTCGTCGTCACCGATTCATCCAATTCGCGTCTCGTCTCGCTTTCGCTTTCCGGGCGCTTGCGGAAGGTCGTTGGATTCAACACGATTTCCGATCGCGAAGGGGGATTCTATTACCCGGCGATCGACTATTATTCGAACGTGTACGTGACCGATACGCGAGCCGGACGCCTCTACAAGTTCGATCGCTTTTTGAACTTCCTCACTGCAATGGGCGGGGATTTGACCGATTATCCCGATCTCGACGAGCCGCGGGGGATCACCATCCACAGGCGCTTCGGCCAGATATTCGTGGCGGAAAGGGCAGGCGCCAGCTATTTCTGGGTGGGCACCGACGTGCTGCATCCTGTCTGCACGGCCCGTCCGGAGGGAGATGCGGTCATCATCCAGGCGAGATTCCTCCTGACCGAACAATCGTATGTGACAATCGAACTTGAGGATGCGGATGGAACGACTTCGGCCGAACTGGCCCGCGAGACATTCATGGAGCCCGGGAGGGTGGTGAGAACTTACCATGTGAAAAAGAATTTGCTACCTTCCACTCTGGCAAAATGCAAGTGCAAGCTTGTCGTGAAAGCAAGGGCGACATATTCTTCCAGGAAATATCTCGAGGTAGTGAAAAAAGCGATCCTGCACCCGTATAAGCCATAGCGTAAACATGATTCCTGAAACGGAAAAGAGTTCGGTCTCCATCAAGCTGGAGATGAAGAGGAAAGCGATCCACCTGGGGATGCTGATCATTCCCCTCTGGATCTATTTTGTTCCCAACCCCATAAGGAATATTGGCCTTATTATTGCTACATTTTCGACGATCGTTCTGGATATCCTGCGCTTGAGCGACCCGCGGTTGAAGAAGTTCTTTCTGAGATTCTTCAGGTCGCTGATACGCAGGCACGAAGAGAGACATTTGCTGGGATCGACCTATTTCATGGTCGCCTCCCTGATAAGCAGTCTCATCTTCGATGAGACGATCGCCATCTCCGCTCTTCTGTTCCTCGTCATCGGCGATATGGCCGCGGCGGTCGTGGGAAAGAAGTTCGGAAGATCGAGATACTGGGGCAAGAGCATCGAGGGGAGCACGGCTTGCCTCGCTAGCTGCCTGCTGATCGGTTTTGCCATGCAGGCTTTGTTGGACGCCGACGGACTCGCGATGGTTTTCGGAGCGATCGTAGCCACCATCGCGGAAGCCGTTCCGGCACCCATGGATGACAACATGAGGGTTCCAATTCTGAGCGGAATCGTGATGCAGATCGTAGTCAATCTTACCTAGGGGTTGCCATGTTCCTGAAAAAACTATTCAACTTCATTCCAAGAGACGAGTTTTCGAAAGCACTGGATTGCTTCAACAACGGCGAATACGAGAAAGCGCTGGAGAGATTCAACCGCTTGTTGCAGGAGGAAGGCGGCAAGGCTGACGCAGACCTGGCGACCATCGAGCTCTACGCCTGCGAGTCCCACGTCGGTTTGAGCAACATGCACAAGCAGAAGGGCGAGCTTCGCGAAGCCATAGAAGAGATGGAAAAGGCCGTCGCCTTGAAGCCGGGATACGCTGATCTTCGCTGCAATCTGGGACTCCTGTACTACCAGGCGAACGAGAAGGAGAAAGCCTCGGAGAGTCTGCGAAAATCCCTGGAGATCAACCCCAAGTTCTTCAAGGCGCGCATATTTCTGGCAAAGGTCCTTCTTTCGTGCAACGAGAACGAAAGGGCCCTCGAACTGCTCAGCGAGGCCGCGAAGAGCTGTCCCAACTTTCACCGCGAAAAATTCGGTGAGCTTCTCCAGGCGGCAAGGACGAGAGGGCTGGACGAGACCACCGAGGTGCTCTTTCACGAGATCATGGAGGAAAAGCCTTCTCCAGCCCAGTTGAGCCGGGAACTAGCCATAGAGGCGATCCAGAACGGGAACAACACCGAGGCGATAAGGGAGCTGAAGAAGGCTCTCTCTTTCAACCCCGACTACCCGGATCTTCACAATTACCTGGGGATAGCGTACGGCAACAGCGGTATGATCGACGACTCGATCGAAGAGTTCGAAACGGCTTTGAAGATAAATCCATATTACCTGAAAGCACGATTGAACCTTGCACTGGCATTCTACGAAACAGGGGAGTTCGGCAAAGCGCACGCCCATTTGAAGAAGGTCCTGGAAGTCCAGCCGGGCAACCAGTTGGCCAACAACCTTCTTGCTGAGCTCGAAGCTGTGGAGGGCAGGTAAGAAGCATGGCTAAGAAGGAAGAATTCGTGGACTATTACGCGGTATTGCAGGTATGGCCCACTGCATCGGACGACGTCATAAAGAAAGCGTATTTCTCGCTTGCCAAGATGTATCATCCGGACATAGCCGGCCAGGAAAAGAGCGAGCAGGACAACGACGGGGCCATCGATTTCAAGCTGGTCAACGAGGCCTACAACACCCTGATAGATCCCGTACGAAGAAGAGCCTATGACGAACGGTTGAAACAGATGGGCAAAACCGTTCCCGCCCAGCGTGAAGCGGACAAGCGCTCGGCGCGGCTGGCTTTCGAGCAGGCCAAGACGGCGATGAAACACAACAGGTACGACAAAGCCGCGGTTCTGCTCAAGAGCGCCATAAAGTACGACGATTCCAACCCCGCTTACCACAGCTGGTACGGGTTCGCCCTGGCGGCGATGAACACCAGGCTCCACGAAGCGAGGGACGAGTGCAAGCGCGCCCTGGAGATGGAGTTCTACAACGCCGAATACCATGCAAACCTGGGATTCGTCTACTACCAGGCCGGCTTGAAGAAGACGGCGGAAGAAAGTTTCAGGGAGGCTCTCAAGTGGGACCCCGACAACCCCGTCGCCTTGAAGTACATGTACGGCGCAAGGGCGAAGCGCAAGACCGGTATCTTCAACAACATAATTTCCATGTTCAAGAAACCCCCAGCCAAGACGCCTCCATCCCGAAAGTAGGCGCCCGGCCGGCGAATTGTATTGACATGCGGAACCCCTGCCTGTAGGATGTCCCGGGCAGCATGCAGGTTCCCATGAGAAGAATTCTCTTTGCACCGCAAGCCGAATCCAATCGCGACCTTACCTACTCCGAAGAGGCGAGTTGCTGCTATAGCCTCCATCTCCTGATTCAAGACAGGGGTTTACCCGAGTATCGAATCATTCTCGAGGCCTTCCGTGCATCGATCAGGGGCTTCTTGAACTTCAAGAACATCATGTCGTCGGAGTTGTTCCTCGATTCGCTCGTATCGGATCTGGACATGCTCGTGGCCGGACGGATCACCGCGGTCGAAGGGATGGACAAGATCGGCTTTCACTTGATATTGAGCACCTGCGAGCGGATCCACGTCCTCACAAGCGATGCCTCCCGCGTATGGCTTGGAAAAGGGGATTATCTTCCCCTGCCGCGCCCGCCGCAAGATCTCGAAGTACGCAGGAGAGCACTGAACCCCGGTCGCGTACAAGCCGAGCTTTTCCCCACGAGATTCAGCGACCGTCTCTCTCTCTACGAGATCGATTACCCGCGGACCGGGGAGCTCGGTCTCGTGGTCGGATGCGGCGAGCGCGAGGGGGAAGAGGTTTTTCAGCATCTGAGCGACGTTACCGAAGGGCGGGACGACTTCGGGCTTCACGAGATCGAGATCAAGTATGCGAGGAACAAGATCCTGGCCGTGTCCTTTTCCTCCCGGGACCGCGAAGCGGCACTGTCCGTACCGCCTGCTGTGCTCAGCAGGCAGGCGGGAAGCAGCCACCGCCGTGCGCTGTCCGTAGTGCTGACTTCCGTCGCGACTCTCCTCGTGCTCTTGGGTGCCTATCTCGGGAGTGAGAGATTGCACCTCGTGCGGGATCCGGGGCGATCCCGACTCGAATCCGGTCATGAGAAAGCACAGGAAGCGGCGACGATCGCGCGATCGGAGCCGGTTGTGGCTTCCGATACGCGCCATTCGACGGCGGCGCCCGAACGTGAGAACGCCGGTTTCGCCCTCCACTGGAAGAGCAAGTTTTCAAGACCGGTTACTTCTTCACCTCTCCTGACGGGTGATCTGGTCGTATTCGGCTGCAGAGACGGCAATCTCTACGCCTTGGACGCCGGTTCGGGCGATGTGGTTTGGCAATTCACTTCCGGTGCCGGAATCGGCGCGAGCCCGGCTGGTGACTCTTCACGCATAGTATCCGCCGATTACAACGGGACAGTGGCCTGCCTCGCCCGGCGGGACGGAAACCTCTTGTGGAAGCGAAAACTGCCCGGCAGGATAGTAAGCTCCCCCCTCCTGGTGGGCATGAAGGTTTATCTCGGCTGCTACGATCACGGCTTCTATTGCCTGTCGCTGGGAAACGGAGACATTCTGTGGAAGACGAAGACATCGGGCATCATACGCGCCAACGCGACGATAGCGGGAGGGCTGGTCCTGTTCCCTTCCTATGACGGCTACCTTTATGCTCTCACACAGGGAACCGGGAAGATCGGATGGCGGTATAAGCTCAGAGGAAACGTCTCCAGCTCTCCGGTCGCGGATCGAGGGATAGTGGTGGCGGCGGCTCCCGATGGAAGCGTGCGGGCGTTTGCGGCCGCATCCGGTGAGCTGAAGTGGGAGAAAAAGCTCGAGGCGCCCGTCAAGTCCGGCTTGCTCATGAACGACGGCAGGGTGGTCTTTGGAGCGAACGACGGTCGCGTCTATTCGCTTGCCTCATCGGATGGAAGCATCCAGTGGGAGTTCGCGACGGGGGATGTCGTTCTCAGCCGGCCGTGCATCGTCGAGAAGAAGTTGTTCGTCGGTTCCTACGACGGATTCATGTACATGCTCGACGCCGCCACGGGCGATCCACTGGATCGCTTCGATTCGGGATCGCCTATTTTCTCTTCTCCCGCTGCGAAGAACGGATTCCTGTTCTTCGGTGACAATGGAGGAGATTTCTATTGCTTGCGCTACACACTAGCCTACAAGTCTTGATGAGCAGAGAGAATCTTTCCGCGCGGCCCGAAAGTGCAAGGGCCCGACGATCTTCGTTTTCAAATCCACGTTTTCATCCCAATTTCCATTTTCAAGGAGGATCATGGCCGAGTATGAAGGAGTGATCAGTTACTTCAATGAGCAGAAAGGCTACGGATTCATTTCGAGCAAGTTCGGCAAGAAAATCTACGTGCATTTTTCCGCCATCAAGGGCAAGGGATACAAGACCCTGAGTGAGGGGCAGAAGGTGAGATTCGAACTTGCGGCGGATGATGACGAGTTGAGGGCCGTAAACGTGGTCAAACTGTAACCTTTCTTCGAGCCAAGCCGGGCGCGTGTCCGGACCGTGACCGGAGCTTCGCAGGGAGCTGCGACTTTGCTGCTCCTTCGAAACGAGTTGATGTATGCTCGTGGGGGGGCTTGCAATATCCTCGTGATTTTGCTACTTTCCAACCAGTCAATTTCCTGATTCGTGAATCGACATGGATATGAAATGAAATCCAGTCTACTGCGCAAGATACTCAAGCCCAAATCGCAGAGGGACTTCGAAAAGCATCGCAAGACCCTCGATGAGGTGAATCATTGGGCCGAAGAATTCTCGACGCTCACGATCGACGAATTTCCCCGCAAGACCGAGGAATTCAAAACCCGCGTCAAGGACGGGGAAAGCCTCGATGATCTTCTCCCCGAAGCTTTCGGCCTGGTGAAAGCTGTCTGCAAAGTCCTAATCGGAAAGAGTTGGGAAGTATGCGATCTGCCGATCACCTGGGACATGGTGCCCTACGACGTTCAGATCGTCGGCGGCATCATGCTCCATGAAGGCGCCATCACCGAGATGGCGACGGGGGAAGGCAAGACCCTGGTGGCCACGATGCCGCTGTACCTCAACGCCCTGGCGGGCAAGGGCGCTCACCTCGTGACGGTCAACGATTATCTCGCCCGGCGGGACGCTCAATGGATGGGCAAGGTCTACGAAACCCTCGGAATGACCGTCGGCTGCATCCAGTCCGACATGCCTAACGATGAGAGGGCGCAGGCTTACCGCTGCGACATCACGTACGGCACGAACAACGAGTTCGGGTTCGATTACCTGCGCGACAACATGAAGACGCGCCTCGAGGACAAGGTGCAACGCGGCCATTACTACGCGATCGTGGACGACGTGGACAGCGTTCTGATCCACGAGGCGAGGACTCCGCTCATAATCTCCGGCCCGGTGCCGTCCAGCCAATCCTCC
>CAYXEN010000025.1:0-32278 GCA_964464035.1 uncultured bacterium
TGCCCGTGGATTTCTTGAGCGATCTGCTCGTGGGCAAGTACGGCTTGATATCGATGGGGCTCACCTACGCCATCGCGATCGTAATGCCGATTGTGGCCGCGTTCTTTTTCGCTTTCAGCATCCTTGAGGATTCCGGGTATCTACCCCGTCTGTCCGTCATCGCCGATCGGGCCATGCGCAAGGTCGGTCTCAACGGGAAGGCGGTTCTTCCCATGGTTCTCGGGTTGGGATGCGCCACCATGGCCACCTTGACCACCAGGATCCTGGACACGAAGAAGGAGCGGGTCATCGCCACCCTCTTGCTCGCAATGGGTATTCCGTGCTCGGCCCAATTGGGCGTCGTGATGGCGATCGTCTCCCAGACGTCGTTGGCCGTCGTCTTGACCGTCGCCGGCGTCATCGTTCTGCAACTCGTCCTGGTGGGTACATTGTCGAATCTATTGATCAAGGGCAAGAACGCGGATTTCATCGTGGAACTTCCCCCGCTGAGACCGCCGCAGTTCCTCAACATCGCCGTGAAAACATTGCACCGTTTGAAATGGTTCCTGTTCGAAGCGGTCCCCTTGTTCCTGGCGGGGACCCTGGTGCTTTTCATCGTGGACAAGGCGGGGGGAATCGGATTGATAGAGAGAATGGGCAAGCCCGTGATCTCCGGTTTGCTCGGTCTCCCCGAGCAGAGCACGCTCGCCTTCATCATGGGGTTCTTCAGGCGCGACTACGGGGCGGCCGGTCTCTTCGATCTCTTTTCCAACGGGCTCCTGTCGCACAATCAAGTGGCCGTCAGCATGGTCGTGATAACCCTTTTCGTTCCCTGCATGGCGAACTTCCTCGTGATGATTAAGGAGAGGGGCGCCAAGGTCGCTCTCGCCATGGTTGCGTTCATCCTGCCTTATGCAATCCTGGTGGGCTCCATTCTGAACTTCGTCCTGTCGAGCCTGGATATCCGTTTGTGATAGATCCTTCGGCCGTCTCCGGCGCGCGCTCCGAAGTAATGAAGCCGGCGTCGACCGGATTCCGGCGAGACTCCGGGCCGGCTATCTCGTAAGGAACCTCAGGAATCCGCACGCGGCGTCGAAGAGAGGAAGGAAGGAGCGTGGCACCCGCGTGCTTCTTGCTTCGAGCTTCTCGACGTCACCGCGGCTCATGAAGCCCGTGCGGGCGAGAACTACGAGATAGATGATTGTCGAAGCGATCCATCCGCCGAGGAGTACCGCCGGGACCGGGAGGTCGCGAAGCACGAAATAAACGGGAACTGAGACCGCCGATGCCGCAAGGGCGGGGACGATCCGAGCAAAGGGGAACACCCTGCCCGTTCTCCGCTTGAGAAGAACCTGAAGGATTACGGCGAGGACCGCGAAGGACAGGACCGAGGCCGCGGCGGCTCCCGTTCCTCCATACCTCGGAATGAGTGTGAAGTTGAGAGCTATGTTGAGAACTCCGGCCGCGACGTAAGCCGTGGAACGCCATCCCGGGTTCGAGTCGCTGACGATTATGGACCAGGAGAGCTTGCAAACGAAATTGAGCATGGCGATGAAGGCAAGGACGCGGAGAAAGACGGCGGCCTGGGCGAACCGATCGGAGAAGAGGAAAACAATGATCTCATGCGCGAACACGGCCGTGAAAACGACCACCGGGACGAAGAGGATGCCCACCACCCTCGTTGTATCCTGCACGCTGCGCCAGGCGTCGCCCGCCTCTTTTCGCGTGAGGGATTTCGTCAAGCGCGGGGTGAGCACCTGGGAAAAGTTCATGGGGATTATGTTCAGGAAGTTCACGAAGAAGACCGCGATTGCGTAGAAGCCGAGCACCTCGGTCGCGCAATACCATTGGATCATGATCCTGTCGACGGAGTTGATGAGCATCCAACCGAGATTGGTGAAGAAGAAGCTGATCGCCAGCCGGAAGAGCGGTCCCATGACGGGCTCGGTACTTCCGGCGGGCGGATGCTTCGACGTGATCACGTTCCTATGCAGTTGATGAAAGGCGATCACCGCTCCCGCCGCTTCCACGATCACGAAGGCGAGAACCACGTAGTAGGGTTGCCTGAAGACGATCACGAAAGCCACCGGCAGGACGAGACCGAGAAGCGTATAGATCGTCCTGACCAATCCAAGCAGCGCGCCCCGTTCGTAAACGAGGAACATATTCGAGAGCAAGGCGCTCAGCGTCAGTCCCGGGATCATCCAGGCTCCGAGGATGATGAGCCCGGACGCCCCGGGCTCGCCGGCGAGACGGCCCGCGAGGAACGGGGCCAGCAGGCTCAGGATCCCCGACCAGACGATGCTGCTCAGGAAGGCGGCGGCGAGTCCCCTGCGGTACACCGCCCGGGCAGCGTCCTCTCTTCCCTCGGCGATCTTGACGGAAGCCGCGCGGAGAACGGCCGCCGACAGGCCCATGTTGGCGAAGATCGAGAGCAGTTGAACGTAAGGAAGGGGGATGTTGAACAAGCCGTAGGCATGAGGGCCGAGCATCCTGCCCAACACGACGGCGCGAAGGGGCTTCATGAAGGTGAGGAGGGAACCCGCCCCGCTGAGAATGGCCGTGTCTCTCAGGATACGCCAGTTCGAATCGAGGTTGCGGTCGTGTTGTTCCTGCATGATTGTGAAAAGATCCGGATCGGCTGCAAATCTATTCGACAAAGAGTACAGAATTTCTCCCGCCGTATCCATCAGATTCTTGGTAGGGACACCTGGGGTCGAGGATCTGGACCTGGTTGTTCACGAGGAAACGATACGGGTAGCGGCCGGGAGGTAGGTGAAGGGTTATCTCCCAACGGTTGGCCGAGACCTTGCGCAGGGCGGAATTGTCCGGAGACCAGCCGTTGAAGCTGCCGATAACGGAAACGGAGTGAGCGTCTCCGTCCACGTAGACCAGGGTGACTACTTTGCTCGTCTCGCCCTGCTCTCCGTCGAGTTCGCGGCTCCGCATGTGGAACTCCTGGTATCCCTCCACCAGCTCCCACAAGTTGTTGTTGAATTCATCGGAGGTGAGTTCCTCGTCGTTTCCCAGCTTGAAGAAGAGACGCGTGCTTCGGCGGGCGACCACCTTGATCAGGATGTTGTTCAAACCCTTTCGCAGGTGAATCTGCGATCGTTCGACGAGGCCCTCGCCGGTCTTTTGTACCTGCATCACAATGCGGGAATTGATGAACAGGGTCGCGGGGACGGTGGAGGACATGTAAACGGCGGTGCTTTTCTCGACCGAACTCTTTATGACCGTGTGAAGGTACCCTATGCCGCCGTCCTGCATGAGCCGACTCAGGTCGATCTCGCCCCCGTCCCCGTATGCATGGGCGGGAAGGTCCGTCCAGGAGACGGATCGTTTGCCGGCGTGGATCCTCTCGAGCAGGTTCACGCGCCGCTCCGGCGGGTAGACGACGGCGAGGTCGGAGCCGGGAAAAGGTCCTATGAACACCCACTGGTAATGTTTGAAAAACCAACCGCCGGCCGTTCCGATGTCGTCGCCGTTGGCGAAAATCTTTATCGAGAACGGAAATGAACCGGGACGGCAGGGCTCGGGCTTGAGAACGTGAAGAACGAGTTCCGTGGAATCGGAACCGGCGGGCATGTCGTACTGGAGATACCTTCCTTCACGCGTGTTCAAACCGGATGGACTGAAAAAACTCGTGTTTATCCTCAAGCCGTAACGTGTATTCTTCACGAAAGTCAGCTTCAGGGGCAACGAGGCTCCGCGCAATGTCCTCCCTTCGGGGAACGAAAGGGAGAATTCCAGCGGCGCCGCCAGGAAAACGCCGACAGGATAGTTGCGTTGGATTCTCCACCCTCCTTCACCGCTTACGCCTATGGAAACGTTGACCACTCGCAGGCCGCGCTTCATGTCGTTGCCCAAGGGAAGCTCCGAGGCGAAAGTCATAGTCGTGTCGCCCGGCGCGAGAGCGGCGCCGGAACGCGACGAAAAGAGAACGCGCCGGTAGGAATTGCAGGAAAGGTCGACGGCTCTTATACGGAGCGTATCCTTGAGCGTGCGCAAAGAAACCCGGAGCCTCAGCCTTTCCCCGGGAACGAGTTTTCCGTTCAGGGCTATGCACGAGAGCTCCATACCGCGCTCGCCGCCGTCCCTCGCGAAAATGATGTTCTCCGCTTCCTTGAGTTCGAGGACGACCTCGTCCAACAGCCCGGCCACGGCCGGCCGGACCTTGAAACCCAGGATCGATCTGTCGCGCCATATCGTTCGTGCACTCCCCTCGGACAGCTGGCGTCGGATTCTCGAGACGGCGAAGTACACGCTGCGTATGCGAGATCCAAGATCGGCCTCGTCCTGTCCCGCGGCCTCGTGCCCGGGGGCTTCGCCCTGAGGGCCCGCTTCCAGGATCCCTCCAATCGTTCTGGCGGCTTCCTCGAGGTCTGTCGCTTCCTTTTGGCTGAGTGCGTTCTTGCTCGCGACCAGAGCGGACAGCACGCGGAGGGCCCCGATCCGTGGTATGAAACGGGTGTAACCGCCGTCGTCGAGGCACGCGGCCAGAAAGGGGAGATAGGGTGACGCCTGCCGCGGCGAAGCTGCTCCCTTTCCGACGATGGAACGGAGGTCATCTCCGTAGCTTTTCACGTCGTCGTCGAATCCGTAGCGATGGAGAATCGACAGGAGCAAGAGCGCCTGGAGCAATTTTTCCTGCGACGGCTCTTTCTTGAGGCTGGCTCCCGTTATCAGGCGATACGGCTGCTCCGGGCTCAGGTACTGCGGCTTGAGCAGGTACTGTTTCAAGATGAAGGTTGCGTTGTTCTCACCGATGCTTTCCGCGAAGATGCATGGCAGCAGGGAAGCGGCGTAATACAAGTGTTCCTGCCTCCCCTCGGAGTCGTCGTAAGGGAAGAAGAACCTGCTGTCCATGGAGAAAGTCTCGGCCACCACGCGCGCGATCACGGTCTTTGCTTGCCTGCGGCGGTAGAGCGCATCCACGGGATGGCCGGTTGCTATGCATATCTCGGCGAAGTTGAGAAGATCCAGGGCCAACAGCGAGTTGTAGCCTGGATCCTCGACGAGCCTGTCCGCGGCTCCCGGTTCACGCGACGGGCTCTCGACGAGGTAATCCCCGTCACGGTCCCTTTCTATGAAGAGATAATCGTAGTATCTGGAGAGCGATGCATACGCGCCGGCCAGGAAGGACTCGTCTCCCACCTTTTCATTCAGTGCCTTGGTGATGGTTGCCATCACGGGATACTCGTCGAACAGGCGATCGCCCCGCTCGAATTCGAAATCGCCGTCGGCCTTCTGAGCCTGGAAGAGGTTCAAGAGCCTTCCCGCCGTTTCGATGTCGGAGGGGGCCGCCTTCGGCTGCATCGGCGTCCCCGCCGCGAATGCGGTCTTGACGGGAAGGATGTTTCCGGGCAGGCAGAGCACGAGGACGACCAGTCCGGCTGCCTTGCCGAATCGCGCGCAAGCGAAGTCTCTCATGGGTTCGTCTCCATCTATTCGTATATCGGATAGGCGGGCGCAAGCCGCATACCCTTTTGATGCAAAAGCGGTTCCGTTTGCTGAGGGTTGCTCGATTTTTTTATTGACGAAAGCCGGTTCCATCATCTACCATAGCCCGAGCAACTTATTGCAATTCAATTGGTTAATTGAAGAAAAGGAAAAAGATCAGATGGACGAGAAAGTAGCGATAATCGAGGCGAGAAGGACGCCCATCGGGCGCTTCCTGGGAGCGTTCAGTCATTTTTCCGCGGTCGAGCTGGGCACGGCCAGCGTGAAGGCCACGCTCGAGGCGGCGGGCTTGGAGGCGGGCGAAGCGGATGAATTGATCTATGGAAACGCCCGCCAGGCGGGAAGCGGGCCCAACCCGGCGCGCCAGATAGCAGTGCGTGCCGGTATCCCCCACGAGGTCCCGTGCTACACGGTTAACAAGGCCTGCGGCAGCGGAATGAAAGCGGTCGCCCTGGGATACGAGGCCATCAAGCTGGGCAGGGCGTCGTGCGTGGTGACGGGCGGTACCGAGAACATGACCAAGGTTCCCTTCATGCTGGATCGGGCGCGGCTCGGATACCGCCTGGGGCACGCGAAGCTCCTGGACGGGATGTACCGCGACGGTCTCATGTGCCCGCTGGCGGAAATGGTGATGGGGCAGACCGTCGAGCTTCTCGCCGAGGAGTATGAAATCTCCAGGGAGGAGCAGGACAAATGGGCCATGCTCAGCCAGCACCGGGTCGAGGAAAGTTACGAGAAGGGCCTTTTCGCCGACGAGATGCTGCCTGTCGTCGCCCGTGATGCCAAGGGGAAGACTTTCACTTTGAGCGAGGACGAGCATCCCCGCAAGGGTGTCAAGTTGGAGTCGCTGGCCAAGCTCCCGCCGGTATTCAAGAAGGACGGGACGATTACGGCCGGCAACGCTTCGGGGATAACGGATGGAGCCGCCACCGTGATTCTGATGAGCGCATCCCGGGCCAAGGCGGAGGGAAGGACGCCGCTCGGCTACGTCAAGGATTACGTTTCGGTCGGTGTCGATCCGCGGAGGATGGGCATCGGTCCCGTGCCGGCGGTGAGAAAGATCCTGGAGAGGAACAAGCTCGATCTCGACGAAATACCCCTCATCGAGTTGAACGAGGCTTTCGCCGCGCAGGTCCTGGCCTGCAAGAAGGAACTCGATTTCGATGAAGAGAAGGTGAACGTGCGCGGAGGGGCCATAAGCCTGGGGCATCCCATAGGGGCCACCGGCGCGCGGATCATCGTCACTCTGGTCCACGAAATGAATCGGCGTGATGCGCATCTCGGTCTCGCGACTTTGTGCATCAGCGGCGGGTTGGGTATGGCGCTTCTTGTCGAAAGAAGTTGAGGCCGCCCCTTCTTGACCCATTCGTTCTTTAAGTCGTCGTATGATTCGCATCGTCTTCATGTCAGCTTGGAAGACGGGAGCCGTACTGTCTCTTATCCGATAGAGGAGGAGTTATGAGCAAGTTCAAGGCGAAGCCGGCGGATTCTTTCAATTTCAAGGACATCATCTACGAGAAAAAGGACTGGGTGGCGAAAGTCACCATCAACCGGCCGGAGGTGTACAATGCGTACAGCACCCTGGCTTTGCAGGAGATGACGGAAGCCTTCATAGATGCTTCCTGGGACGACTCGATCGCGGTCGTCGTTTTGACCGGCGCCGGGGACAAGGCATTCTGCACGGGCGGCGACGTCAAAGAGTACGCGGACGAGTACACCAAGCGGCCGAGGGACTACTGGAAGTGGATGGGAGTGTACCAGACCGCGCACGACGTGTTCCGCAACATCGGCAAACCCACGATAGCGAGGATAAACGGGATCGTGGCGGGAGGAGGGAACGAGTGGAACCTGGCCTGTGACCTGGCGGTTATGGCAGATCACGCGAAGATCATGCAGGTAGGCGTCAAGGTGGGCAGCGTGGCCGCCGGAGGAGCGACGCAATGGCTGCCGATCATGGTCGGTGACCGCCGGGCGCGCGAGATCCTCTGGCTCTGCGAGCCGCTCGACGCGAAGAAGTGCCTGGATTGGGGGCTGGTGAACAAGGTCGTTCCCTATGCCGAGCTGGACAAGGCGGTCGACGAGATGTGCGCCAAGCTGATCGAGAAATTCCCCGAGTGCATGCGCTACACCAAGCAACAGACGAATTTCTGGAAGGATTTTTCGTGGCACATGACGATAGGGCACGCGAGGGACTGGCTCTCGATCCACTACGCGAGCTGGGAGCCGACCGAAGGGATGAACGCCTTCGTGGAGAAGCGCAAGGCGGATTACGTCAAGCTGCGGACGCTGGCTGCGGAAGGAAAATCGAGCGAATTCATGTGGGGGCCTTACGCGAAGGAATGCCCTTCCTGCAACGCCAAGGGAATCCCCTCGGAGTTCAAGTTCTGCGGCGTGTGCGGCAAGGAACTGTCCTGACATCCCGCCCTGGATATGGAACTGATTGCTTAGTTGCCCGGCCGGTTCCGGGAAGCGACAACCACGGAGTGTAACCATGACGAAAAGAGTACTCGAAGGCAAGACGGCGATCGTCACCGGGGGAAGTCTCGGTATCGGCGCCGCGATAGCCAGGGAACTGGGCGAGGCGGGAGCCAAGGTCGCGCTCAACTATCGCCGTCACGCCGATGAAGCCGACAAGATCGTAGGCGAAATCGAGCGTGTTTCGGAGGCCGTTTCGGTTCAGGCCGACGTATCCAAACCCGCCGACGCCGAAAAACTCTTGAGCGCGGCGCTCGAGAGGTTCGGCGGCGTCGACATCCTCGTCAACAACGCGGGCATAAACCGCGACCGCGTAGTATGGAAAATGAGCGACGAGGAGTGGGACGCGGTGCTCGATGTGAACCTCAAGGGTTATTTCAACCTCATACGGGCCGTTGCGCCTGTGCTCAAGGAGAAGAAGTCGGGCAGGATAATCAACATCACCTCGATCAACGGCCTGAGGGGCAAGTTCGGGCAGGCGAACTATTCGGCGGCCAAGGCGGGCATCATAGGTCTCACCAAGGCTGTGGCCAAGGAGCTGGGCAGGTACGGCGTCACCGTGAACGCGGTGGCCCCGGGGATGATCGAGACCGCCATGATGCGCGATCTGCCCGAGGAGGTCAAGGAAACGGCGAAGAAGGAAGCGGCTCTGGGCAAGATAGGGAAGCCGGAAGACGTAGCCAACCTCGTCCGTTTTCTCGCCTCGGACGACGCCGGGCACATCACCGGCGAGGTGATCAAGGTGGACGGCGGGCAGTACATCTAGAGCGCGGCGGGCAAGGAGAAAGACATGAGTGACAAGAACGATCTTATCATCGAAACCTTCGAAGGGGGAGTTGCGACGCTCACCCTGGACAATCCTCCCCTCAACATATTGAACATCGCCATGCTGGACCAGCTCACCGCCGCCGTGGAGCGCAACCTGGGCGCCAAGATCATAATGATCGAGGCGAAGGGCAAGGCTTTCAGCGCCGGGGCGGACGTGGGCGAGCATGTCGGTGAGCTCGCCCGCAGGATGCTCGCGAGCTTCCACGGCGTGTTCAGGGCGCTGGCGAGGCACAGGGGGCTCAGCGTGGCGGTGGTCGACGGGCCGGCCCTGGGAGGGGGCTGCGAGTTGGCCGCGTTCTGCGACGTAGTGCTTGCCGGCGACAAGGCCTCCTTCGGCCAGCCGGAGTCGCTCGTAGGCGTGCTCCCACCTGTTGCGGCGGTCCTCTGGCCGCGGCTGATGGGCCCGAGGAAGGCGAAGGAACTCCTGATAACCGGGGAGAAGATAAGCGCCGAAGAAGCTGTGCATCTGGGACTCGTCAACAAGGTCTTTCCCTCGGACAGACTCGAAGAGGAAGTGCAGAGGTTTCTCACGCCTTTCAAGACGAAGAGCCTCGTGGTGATAGAGCATGTCAAGCGGGCCGTCCGCATCGGGGCCCGGGGGGATTTCCTGGATGCCCTGGACGAAGTGGAGACACTCTATCTCGATTCCCTCATGAAGACCCACGATGCCGAGGAGGGTCTCAGGGCTTTCCTGGAGAAGCGAAGGCCGGAATGGCGGGACGAATGATCGACACGTCGAAAGGGGAGCGGCGCGCGTAGAAAGGCGCGCGCGGCCGGATAAATAAGAAAAGGAGGAAGAGGCGTGAAAGCGGCGATTTTCAAGGGTGCAAAGCAACCGCTCACCATCGAGGAGGTTCCGACTCCCGAACCGGGCGCGGAGGAAATCCTCGTCAAGGTGGCTGCGTGCGGTGTATGCCATACCGATCTCCATTATATAGATCACGGTGTTCCCACATTCAAGAAACCTCCCATGATCCTGGGGCACGAGGCTTCGGGCACCGTGGCCGCACTGGGCGTCGGCGTGGAGAACTTCAAGGAGGGTGACAGGGTTCTCTTGCCCGCCGTGTTGAGTTGCGGCAAGTGTTTCTATTGCCGGACGGGCAGGGAGAACATATGCGAGTCCATGGTGATGCTGGGTAACAACGTGGACGGAGCGTACGCGGAATACATAACGATACCGGCGAAGGACGCATTTCACCTTCCCGGGGAAATACCTCTCGAGGAGGGATCCATCATAGCGGATGCCATCTCGACGCCGTTTCACGCGGTGAAGAATCGAGCGAAGGTGCGCCCGGGAGACAGCGTCGTGGTGTTCGGATGCGGAGGGGTGGGGATAAATCTGGTGCAGGTGGCGAAGGCCGCCGGCGCAAGGGTGATCGCCGTCGACATAAGCGAGAAGAAGCTCGAGTGGGCCGGCAAGCTCGGAGCGGACGAGGTCATCGATCCCGGCAAGGTCGACGTGGCCAAGGAAGTGCGAAAGCTCACGAAGATAGGCGCGGACATAGCCATAGAAGCGATCGGCAACCCGGAGACGATAGTGCAGGCTTTCAAAGTGCTGCGGACCGGGGGCAGGCTGGTGGTGCTGGGCTACACGCATCTCGACGTGGCCCTGAACGCCGGCAGGATCATGTACCGCGAGATGGACATAGTGGGTTCGCTGGGATGCCGGCCGGTGGATTACCCGAGAATAATAGAAATGGCGAGAGTGGGAAGCATAAGGGTGAAGGAGCTCGTCACCCACAGGTTCAAGCTCGAAGAGATAAACGAGGCTTTCGAAGTGCTTCGCCGGGGGGACGCCATCCGCTCGATAGTGATGCCTTGATTCGGCGGCGCCCGCCGCTGGGCGCCGCGTGTGCAATGATTACGGGGAGCGGGTTCCGGGACCCGGATGGGGTGTTTCCCGGCGCCGTGCAAGAACGCGAGAGGAGGAGGGAGTTTATGAAAACGATAGGCGTAGTGGGATGCGGGTTGATGGGGTCCGGCATTGCGCAGGTATGCGCACAGGCCGGTTACACCACGCGGGTGGTCGAGGTGTCGGAGGAGCTGCTCGCGAAGGGGATGAAGGCGATCGAGCGCAACCTGAAAAAAGCGGAGGAAAAAGGAAAACTCAGCGCCGAGGATCGCGAAGCCGCCATGGCCAGGTTGAGCGGCGGAACGAGCCTCGAATCACTCGCCGATTGCGATCTGGTGATAGAAGCGGTGGTGGAAGACGTCGACGTGAAGAAGAAGACTTTCGCCGAGCTGGATCGTATCACCGGAGCCGATTGCCTGCTGGCGACGAATACATCCTCGGTCTGCGTGATCGAGCTCGCCTCGGCCACCAAGCGGGCGGACAAGGTGCTCGGGCTTCATTTCTTCAACCCCGTCCCCGTGATGAAACTCGTCGAGATCGTGAAGACAATCGCGACTTCCGAAGACGCCATGGACAAGGCGAAGGAGTTCGTGGCCTCCCTGGGCAAGACCGGTGTCACGGCGACCGACACGACGGGCTTTGTCGTGAACAAGCTGCTGGTTCCGTATCTCTTGGATGCGATACGCATGCTCGAAGCGGGAACGGCTACGGCCGAGGAGATAGACAAGGCCATGCAACTCGGTTGCGGATACCCGATGGGCCCGCTCACGCTGTTGGACTTCGTGGGGCTGGATACGACCTACTACATAGCGGAGATCATGTTCGAGGAATTCAAGGAGCCCCGTTTCGCGCCTCCGCCCCTACTCAGGCGGATGGTCCTGGCGGGGCGCTACGGGAGGAAATCCGGCAGGGGTTTCTACGAGTACGAGTGAGACGGAAGCGGTGAACGAGGCAGGAAACTCGGAAGGAGGATGGAAGTGGATCTGGAACACGTGATACTGGACAAGAAAGATGGAGCGGCCTACATAACTTTGAACCGCCCCGAGGTGTTCAATGCTCTGAACGCGAGGTTGATAGACGACCTCGAATGCGCCCTTTTTGACGTTGCGGGAGACGCCTCCGTATCCGTAATTGTCCTTACCGGCGCCGGCAAGGTTTTCGCGGCCGGGGCGGACATCTCCGAGCTCGTCAAGCTCGACGCCACGAGCGGCTATGAAATGGCGGTGAAAGGGCAGGGGGTGTTGAGGAAGCTCGAGACCATGGGCAAGCCTTCGATCGCCGCGGTGAACGGCTTCGCCCTGGGAGGCGGCTGTGAGCTCGCCATGGCCTGCACCATACGGATAGCGAGCGATCGCGCGAAAATGGGGCAACCCGAGGTGAACCTCGGGATCATTCCGGGATACGCGGGAACGCAACGCCTCTCGAGGCTCGTGGGCAAGGGAGTGGCGCTTGAGCTCATTCTCTCGGGGAGGACAGTCGACGCGGAGGAGGCCTTGAGGATCGGGCTGGTGAGCAAGGTCGTGCCCCACGAGAAGCTGATGGACGAAGTCCGTCAGTACGCCGAGCTTCTCATGTCGAAGGGCCCGCTGGCTCTCAAGGCGGCCATGGAGGCCGTCGACAGGGGGTTCGACGTGACCCTCGAGGACGGGTGCAAGATCGAGGCCTCGCTCTTCGGTATCCTTTGCGCGACGGCCGACATGAAGGAAGGCCTCGGTGCCTTCCTCGAAAAGCGGAAACCGAACTTCAAAGGAAAATGACATGAAACGTTTCGACGGATTCGATTATGTCGATGTCGACAGCCTTCTCTCCGAAGACGAGAAGCTGGTGAGGAGCACGATTCGTGACTTCGTGGAAAAGGAGATCATTCCCCATATAAAGGAACAGTACGAGAAAGGCGAGATCTCCCGTGACCTCGCCGTCGAGCTGGGCGGCCTGGGTGTCTTCGGAGCCACCATCCAGGGGTACGGTTGCGCGGGAGTGAACAACGTAGCCTACGGGCTGATGATGCAGGAGCTGGAGAGAGGGGATTCCGGGCTGAGGAGTTTCGCATCCGTGCAATCGGCTCTCGTCATGTATCCCATCCATACTTTCGGGAGCGACGAGCAGAAGGATTACTGGCTCCCCAAGCTGGCCAAGGGAGAGGTCGTGGGATGCTTCGGCCTCACCGAGCCCGACCACGGAAGCGATCCTGCGAGCCTCATCACGTATGCAAGGAGGGATGGCGACGAATTCGTCCTTAACGGCGCCAAGATGTGGATAACGAACGGGACGCTCGCCGACGTGGCCGTCGTTTGGGCCAAGCTCGATGGAGAGATACATGGTTTCATCGTGGAGAAGGACAGGGAGGGCTTCGAGACCGTACAGACCAAGTACAAGTTGTCGCTCCGGGCGAGCGACACGAGCGAGCTCATCTTCAACGATTGCCGCATTCCGGTTTCCAACATGCTGCCCAAGGCCAAGGGCGTGAGATGTCCGCTCATGTGCCTCAACCAGGCCCGTTACGGGATTGCCTGGGGAGCGGTGGGCGCGGCGATGGCGTGCCTCCACGAGGCGCTGGAGTACAGCAAGGAGAGGATCCAGTTCGACAGGCCGATCGCCTCGTTCCAGATCACTCAGAAGAAGCTCGCGGACATGGCCACGGAGATCGTTCTCGCCCAGCTCCTCTGCATCCAACTGGGGCGCCTGAAGGATCAGGGAAAGCTGTCGTATACCCAGGTTTCCATGGCGAAGAGAAACAACGTGCGAAAGGCCCTCGACATCGCCCGCACCGCCCGCCGGATCCTGGGGGCGAACGGAATAAGCGGGGAGTACCACAGTATGCGGCACATGTGCAATCTGGAATCCGTCGACACCTACGAGGGAACCTACGAGATGCACACGCTGATCGTCGGCAGGGAACTGACGGGCATAGAGGCCTTCAAGTAGCGGGGCGCCTGACCACGTTGTTTGTAATTGACTAAACGACTGCTGGTTGCAAGATTTACCTAATGTATTGTACAAGGGAGGGTTGACTGCATGATCAAGATCGCCGTGATACCGGGTGACGGGGTGGGTCCGGAAGTGATGGACGAGGCCATGAGAGTCATGAAGAGGGTTTTCGAGCTCGAAGGAGTCGAATACGATACGATCGATTATCCTTTCGGAGCGGATCATTTCTTGAAGACAGGCGAGCTCATGCCCGAGAGCGTCTTCGCGGAGTTCAGGGAGATGGATGCCATACTCCTGGGAGCGATCGGTGATCCGAGGGTCGAGGTCGGCAAGCTGGAGCGCGCGATCGTCGGCGGTATCCGCTGGAATCTCGATCTGTACGTCAATCTTCGCCCGATAAAGCTCTACTCCGAGTTCCTCACGCCGCTCAAGGGCAAGAAGCCCGAGGACATCGAGATGGTTTTCGTGCGGGAGAATACGGAAGGGCTGTACATGGCGATGGGCGGCAATTTCAAGAAGGGTACGCCGGACGAAGTGGCTATACAAGAGATGATCATGACGCGCAAGGGAGTCGAGAGAGTCGTGAGATACGCGTTCGAGCTCGCACGCAAGAGAAACAAGAAGAAAAAACTCACATTGATAGACAAGGTCAACGCTCTTCCCGCCCAGGAACTGTGGACGAGGACTTTCGAAGAGGTGGGCAGGGAGTATCCCGACATCGAGCAGGACCACGCCTTCATCGACGCGGCGTGCATGTGGATGGTGAAGAACCCCGAGTGGTTCGACGTGGCCGTCGTCGAGAACATGATGGGGGACATCATCACCGATCTCGGTGCCGCGGTGCAGGGAGGCCTCGGCCTGGCGGCGTCCGGCAACATTCACCCCGGCAAGGTGAGCATGTTCGAGCCCATCCACGGGTCGGCTCCCAAGCATGCGGGCAAAGGCGTGATCTGCCCTCTTGCGGCCATAAGCGCGGTGGAGATGTTGTGTCGAGAGAACGGACTCGAGTCCGCCGCAGCGAGGATCGATCGGGCGATGAGCGCGGCCCTCACCTCCGGAAAGATCAGTTCACTGTCCACGAGCAGCGGAATGAAGACTTCCGAGTACACGGACGTCGTGCTCTCTTACATGGAGGGATAGGCTTCGCTGCGAAAATATTGGCAATAATTCTCTATTAAGTTACATTTCTGTTGGCAGAATTCGGTGGGTAGGATAGATTCTCGGGGTATGCGAGAGTGGCGGAATTGGCAGACGCGCTGGATTTAGGATCCAGTGAGCCCAGCCTCGTGGGGGTTCGAATCCCCCCTCTCGCACCAGCAACCAAGGGTCCGTAAGCAAGAAGGAACAGCCTGATGATGGAAAGGAAATTTACCGTCAAAGTATCGAAACCTGACCAATGCAGGAGGGTGCTCTCGATCGAGGTTCCCTTGGAGGAAGTTGAGAGGGAAGAGGGAGAAATTTTCAGGAAGCTCAAGAGCGACCTCAAAATACCCGGATTCAGGCAAGGAAAGGTGCCGGCGGGATACATAAGGAAGAACTACGCCGACGTAATCCATTCGGATGCGGTCCGGAATCTGCTACCGGAAGTCTACGAGCAGGCCCTGATAAGGGAGCGGATAGCTCCCCTGGGCGATCCCAAGTTCGAGAATCTGCGTGCGGAGAAGGGTGAGGGCATAACGGTGGAAGTGACCGTGGAAGTCAGACCCGAGATCACCATAAAGAACTACAAGAATATCGGGATCGTGGCCGAGAAGCGTGAGATCGGCGAGGAGGACGTCGACCGAGCCTTGGAGAACCTGCGGGAGCGCATGAGCACGTTCAAGGTCGTCGATCGCCCCGTGGGCGCAAAGGACTTCGTGGTAGTGGACTACGCTCCGATGGAGAACGGGGAAAGGATCGAGAGCAAGGCTCTCAAGAACTACCCGGTCGACATGTCGAGCGGCGGGCTTCTGGCCGATTTCAAGGCCGGCATAGAGGGAATGCGCGCGGGGGAGGAAAAGGAGATCACGGTCCGCTATCCCGACGACTTCCCGGAAGAGGATCTCGCCGGACGGGAGAGAAGATTTCACGTGAGCGTCCGGGAGGTGAAGGAGAAAGTGCTCCCGGGTATCGACGACGAATTCGTGAAGCAGCTGGGAGCCGGATTCGCAAGCGTGGCGGAACTCAGGGAGAGGATCCGCGCGGATCTCGTGGAAGAGGAGAGGAAGCGCTACGAGCACGAGGTGGAGGAGAAGGTGATCGACCAGATCATCAGTCGCGAGCCCTTCGATGTCCCCGAGACCATGGTGGAGAACTACCTTGCGTCGATCATAGAGGAAGACAGGAAGAGGCGTCCGAACGTACCCAGCGAGGAGGACAGGGAGAGGGAAATCAGGAAGTTGTACCGGGATTCGGCCGTGAGGACCGTGAAAAAGTATTTCATAATAGAAGCGATAAAGAAACAGGAGAACGTGGTCGTGAGCGAAGACGAAGTGAACGCCCGGATCGAAGAGATTGCCGGCGAGGGGGAACAGAAGGACGAAGTCGTAGCCTACCTCAAGCACCCCCAGCGCCGGTCGAGGATAGAGAACGAACTTGCCGATGAAAAGGTGCTCAACCTCCTCAGGGAGAGTGCCGATATCAAATCGGTCTGAGCCGGCTGCGGTCTTCGCTATGGCACGGAAGCCCGGGTTTTGTTATATTCAAGACGTAGAAAGGAAAAGAGCATGGCCTACGTACCGATTCCAATCGTAATCGAGCAGACGGGAAGGGTCGAAAGATCCTACGATATCTATTCGCGGCTACTCAGGGATCGAATAATATTCATCGGTTCGATGATAGACGAGTCCATAGCGAATCTAGTCATAGCCCAGCTCCTCTTTCTCGAGTCCGAGGATCCGGAGCGGGACATCTATCTCTACATAAACAGTCCCGGCGGCGTGATATCCGCTGGCCTGGCCATTTTCGACACCATGCAGTACATTTCACCCGACGTGGCGACGATATGCGTGGGGCAGGCGGCAAGCATGGCGGCGGTTCTGCTCGCCGCCGGCGCCGTGGGCAAGCGGTCGGCGCTCCCCCACGCCCGCGTGATGATTCACCAGCCCTCGGGAGGATCCCAGGGACAGGCCGCCACGTTGGAGATCTACACAAGGGAGATCCTGACGCTTCGAGACAAGCTGAACCAGATTCTCGCGGAGCACACCGGCCAGCCGGTCAAGAAGATAGCCAAGGATACCGACAGGGATTTCTTCATGTCGGCGGAAGAAGCGAAGGAATACGGGATCATAGACAACATTCTCAAGGAAAAAGCCGCCATCAAGAGCTAGGAGAGCAGGAGCCGGTATGAAAAAGAAGATCGGAAGCCCACACATTCTCAGGTGTTCATTCTGCGGTAGAGGCCAGGATGAAGTGACCAAGTTGATCTCCGGTCCTTCGGTCTACATCTGCAACGAGTGCATCAAGCTTTGCAAGGACATACTCGACGACGAGATGTCGGGCCAGGTCCTCTTCGATTCGGACGAGTTCCCGAAGCCGAAAGACATAAAGGAGTTTCTCGATCTCTACGTCATCGGCCAGGAAGACGCGGAGATCGTCCTGTCCGTGGCGGTCTACAATCATTACAAGCGGATCATGCACGAACGCAGCACGGACGACGTCGAGATCGACAAGAGTAACGTCCTCCTGCTTGGACCCACCGGCACCGGCAAGACCCTGCTGGCCCAGACCCTTGCCAAGTTTCTCAGAGTGCCTTTCGCGATCGTCGATGCTACGACGTTCACCGAAGCGGGATACGTGGGCGAAGACGTGGAGAACATCCTTCTCAAGCTCTACCAGAACGCCGGATCTTCCGTGGCCGCCGCGGAGAAAGGAATAGTCTACGTCGACGAGCTCGACAAGATCGCGCGCAAGAGTGACAGCCCGTCCATCACCCGCGACGTCTCCGGCGAAGGGGTGCAGCAGGCGCTCCTTAAGATGCTCGAAGGATCGGTCTGCAACGTGCCTCCCCAGGGGGGGAGAAAGATACCGAACCAGAGCTACATCGAGATCAACACGAAGAACATACTGTTCATATGTGGAGGAGCGTTCGAGGGCCTCGAGAAGATCGTGGAGCAACGGATCGGCAAGAAGGTGCTCGGTTTCGACCGCGACAAGCAATCCAAGCGCAAGCTCAATCGAACCGAGATCCTCAAGCTGGTCACGCCCGAGGACCTGACCAAGTTCGGACTCATTCCCGAGCTGGTAGGAAGGATACCGGTGATCGGGGTATTGAACGAGCTCGACGAGGACGCCCTGGTCGAGATTCTCGTCAAACCCAAGAATGCTCTCATCAAGCAGTACGCCAAGCTTTTCCAGATGGAGGATGTCGAACTCGAGTTCACCACGGAGGCCCTGCGAGCCATAGCCAGGATAGCGAAGAAGCGCGAGATGGGGGCCAGGGGGCTTCGATCCGTGGTCGAGGACACTATGCTCCATATCATGTACGACATTCCTTCCAGGTCGAACGTACGCAAGGTGGTCGTGACCGAGGATACGATCGTCAAGAATGCGGATCCGGAGATCATCACGCAGAGAGACAGAAGGGCCAAAGAGGCTTGATGGCCGCTCCATCGATTCGGCTTGAACCGTTCCCTTTTTCCGTTCCTGAACATCAGTGAGGTGGCGAAGTGCCGATTCTCGAAAGAGAAGATGAAATCATAGAAATCCCGGACATCCTTCCGGTCCTGCCTCTCAGGGATGTGGTGATCTTTCCCGGAATGATCACGCCGCTCCTCGTGGGCAGGCCCCGTTCCCTGGCTTCACTGGAGGAGGCGATGGAGGGCGACCGCCTCATGCTGGTTCTCACTCAGAAGCAGGTGAACGTGGACGAGCCCGTCCCCAAGGACCTCTATCGCATGGGAACGATCGTGAAGGTCCTTCAACTCATGCGGCTGGTCGAGGGAACGGTCAGGATCCTCGTCGAGGGATTGACCAGGGGTGAAGTGGAGAGGTTCGTAGCACAGAAGAGATTCTTCCGGGCGAAGGTGAACATGATCCCTCCCGCCGAGACCTCGAGCAAGAGGGTCGAGGCGATGATCCGGAGCATCTCGTCGCAGTTCACGGAGTACGTCCAGCTCAACAAGAGGATCCCGGACGAAGTGCTCCGCACGGTGCTCCCCATCGAGAATCACGATCGACTGGCCGATTCGATCATAGCGCATGTCATCGCCAAGATCGAAGTGAAGCAGCCCCTGCTGGAAATGGTGAACCTGGAAGAACGCTGCAAGGCCCTCGGCAGGCTGCTCGCCGAGGAACTGGAGATCCTCCACATAGAGAAGAAGATCGAGGGAGAGGTGAAGAGCCAGGTTCAGAAGAACCAGAAGGAGTTCTACCTCCACGAGCAGCTGAAGGCGATCCACAAGGAGCTGGGGCACGGAGGAGACGAGTCGAGCGAGATCGAGGAACTGCGCGAGAAGATAGAGAATGCCGGCATGAGCGAGGAGGCTTACGAGGCCTCCATGAAAGAACTCGACCGGCTGTCCCGGATGGCGCCGTTGTCACCCGAAGCCACCGTCGTGCGGAATTATCTCGATACGATTCTTTCGCTCCCATGGACGAGCCGCACCGAGGACAGGCTCGACATCAGGCAGGTGAAGAAAAAGCTGGACGCGGATCATTACGGCTTGAAGAAAGTCAAAGAGCGGATCCTGGAATTTCTCGCCGTCATGAAAATATCGGAGAGCCTCAAGGGCCCCATCCTCTGCTTCGTGGGCCCTCCGGGCGTCGGCAAGACCTCGCTGGGCAGATCGATCGCGCAAGCGCTGGGGCGCAAGTTCGTCCATTTCTCGCTGGGCGGGGTGCGCGATGAAGCCGAGATCAGGGGACACAGGCGGACCTACATCGGATCCCTTCCCGGAAGGATCATTCAGTCACTCATAAAGGCCCAGACGAAGAATCCCGTGATGCTCCTCGACGAGGTGGACAAGATGTCGAGCGATTTCCGGGGTGATCCCGCCGCAGCCCTGCTCGAGGTACTCGATCCCGAGCAGAATCATTCTTTCAGTGATCACTATCTCGAAGTCGAGTTCGATCTCAGCGAGGTGATGTTCATAACTACGGCCAACGTCACCCATTCGATTCCTCCCGCGCTCCAGGACAGGATGGAGATCATCAGGCTTCCCGGCTATCTCGAATGTGAGAAGGTCAAGATCGCGGAGAAGTTCCTGCTTCCCAGGATGCTCAAGCAGCACGGGATCAAGGACGGCCTTGTGGAGATATCGCGGCCGGCGATCAGGCGCATAATCCAGCAATACACTAGAGAGTCCGGGGTGAGGAATCTCGAGAGGGAACTGGCCCGCATCCTGAGAAAAGTGGCCAAGGGGATAGCGACGTCCGGCAGGTCGACTCGTTACGAGATCACCCCCCGCAACCTTGAAAAATACCTAGGCATTCCTCATTACACCGAGAAAGAGATTCCGAGCGGTCTGCTGACCGGCGTGGCCACCGGACTCGCCTGGACGAGCTTCGGGGGAGACATACTGCGCATCGAGGTGGGATTCATGCCGGGGACAGGCAAACTCACCCTGACGGGCCAGCTCGGAGACGTGATGAAAGAGTCTGCACAAATAGCTTTAAGTTATGCTCGTAACTTGGTGCGCATACTGCCGTTAAAAAAGAGTTTCTTCAACGAGATGGACGTTCACATCCACGTCCCCGAGGGGGCCATTCCCAAGGACGGTCCCAGCGCCGGGATCGCGATCGCGACGGCTCTCGTCTCCAACTTCTTCGCCATCCCGGTGCGCAAGGAAGTGGCGATGACGGGCGAACTGACGCTCAAGGGAGAGGTCCTGCCCGTGGGAGGCCTGAACGAGAAGACGGTCGCCGCACTGCGTGCCGGGATCAAGGAGGTAATAATCCCGAAGTCCGTGTCGCAGGCGATAAAGGAACTCCCCAAAGAGGTCCGTAACGGGCTCAGGATCCATACGGTCGAGAACATGCGCGATGTGTTGAAGATAGCCCTTGCGCGCCCGTTGCCCCGGCCGACCCGCCGCCAGGTGAAAAAAGACCTGGAGGAGCAGAAGGGATTCTTCGAATACATGGAGAGGCCGACAGCGCATTGAACGGGCAGGATTTGCTCCTCGATGACACTCCTTGCAGAGGCTCCGCAATCGTGAAAATCGAAGATTTCAGATTCCGCGGTTCTTTCGGCCGCCCCGACGATCTTCCCCGTGACGGTATTCCCGAAATCGCCTTCTTCGGACGTTCCAACGTCGGCAAGTCGTCGGTCATAAACACACTCTTCGGGGTTCGCAACGCAGCATACACGTCGAAGACCCCGGGCCGGACGGGGAACGCGAATTACTTTCTCGTGAACAACAGATTTTACTTCGTCGACGTCCCCGGCTACGGGTACGCCAAGGTATCGAAACAGGACAGAGAGCGATGGGTCGATCTCCTCGAAGGCTATCTCGCCAGAGAGGGCAATCCACGCGGCATAGTCCTCATTCTGGACGTGCGGCACCTGCCGAGCGTCAACGACCAGATGATGGTGGAATCGCTCTCCTCCCTGCGCAAACGTTTTTGCCTGGTTTTCAACAAGATCGACAAGATAAAGAGGGGGGCGAGAGGCAAGCGGATCACGGAGAACTTGGAAAAGTTCGACGTGGAGGGCGAGATAGGGTTGATCCCGTTTTCCTGCATAACGGGTGAAGGCAAGAGGGAACTGCTCGCCTGGATATCGGAAACCATCATGCTTCCCGGGTGAGATCGCATGGATGCGAGATCCGTGGTGAGCACGCGGCATCGTTATTGAAACCACCCGCTCGGGGGACGATCGGGACTGGTGATCGAAGAGATCCCAGCGGGTCCGGAAGGGATTAATATCTTTGTAAGCGATCGAGGATAGGGTATACTTATCGTGCACCTTCGAATGAATGGGGGTGCGCGCTCGTTTCAAGGAGAATCATGGCGATAAAGAAGAGAATATTCACGCCGGGACCGACGGAAGTCCCACCCCGGGTGTTGCAATCGATTTCGCGCCCGCTCATTCACCATCGCACGGATGCCTTCAGGGAGGTTCATGCCGAGATAGAAGAGGGGCTGCGTTACGTGTTCCGCACCGGCAATCCCGTCCTTGTTCTCACTTCGTCGGGCACCGGGGCCATGGAAGCGGCCGTAGCCAACGTGACCATGCCGGGTGAGAAGGTTCTGACCACGCCGTGCGGCAAGTTCAGCGAGCGCTGGGACGAGATAGCTCGGGCTTTCGGGCTCGAAACGGTACGGGTCGAGGCCGAATGGGGCAGACCCGTGGACCCAAGCGAAGTTGAAAGAGCCCTGGCCTCGCATCCCGATATAACCGTCGTACTGACGACGCATTGCGAGACCTCGACGGGAGTTCTCTTGGACGTGGGAGCGATCGCCAAGGCCGCGCACGACCACGGGGCTTTGATAGTCGTCGATGCCATAACCGGGCTCCTCGCCGAGGATGTCGACACCGACGGTTGGGGACTGGACGTGGTGGTCGGAGGATCTCAGAAAGGCTTCATGCTTCCTCCCGGGCTCGCCTTCATCTCGATCGGCCCGGAGGCGGCGGCGAGA
This sequence comes from uncultured bacterium, assembly GCA_964464035.1. GTDB lineage: Bacteria > Krumholzibacteriota > Krumholzibacteriia > WVZY01 > WVZY01 > CAYXEN01. The sequence goes on from CAYXEN010000025.1 coordinate 22,082, forward strand.
GTGAAGAAGCCCGGGCACCCGGTCTACTATTTCGATCTTGCCAAGGCCCTCGTTTCGCTCGAGAAGAACGATACTCCGTATACACCATCCGTCTCGTTGTTCATGGGATTGCATACCGCCCTGGAAATGGTGCGGGACGAGGGACTGGAGGCCACCCTCCGACGGCATCGTCGCAACGCCGCAGCGGTGAGAGCGGCGGTGGCCGCCATGGGACTCGAGATCTTCTCCCATGCTCCCTGCAACGCGACCACCGCCGTGCTTCCGCCCGAGGGGACAGCGGGTGAGATAGTGAAGCGCATGGACGGCGACTACGGAATCCGGATCGCCGGCGGGCAGGCGCGATTGAAGGGGAAGATCTTCCGGTTGGGGCACCTCGGTTACTACGACGAGAGTGACATGTTCACCATGATCTCGGCCCTCGAGTCCGTACTCAAGGAGATGGGAATCATCGAAGCGTGCGGTACGGGGATCGGAGCGCTGCTCGAGAGTTTCGCGTCCGATGAATGAGCCGCAGGAGGGGAAAGCGGAGAAATGGCAATGCAAAGGATATTGCTCCTGGATGATTGCGCCGATGAGGCCGTCGCCGTCTTCGATCGCTACCAGGGAATGAAGGCCGAGTGCGCGAGCACGCTTTCCAAGGAAGAGCTCATTCGAATCATCCCCCTCTACGACGCCGTCATAGTGAGGAGTCCGACGAAGCTCACCGCGGACGTGATCGCGCGGGGCGAGAAGCTGAGGTTCATAGGCCGCGCCGGCGTCGGCGTGGACAACATAGATCTCGACGAGGCCACCAGGCGCGGAATCATAGTGATCAATTCTCCCTCCGGCAACACCATCACGACGGCCGAACACACTATCGCGCTCTTGCTCTCTCTCGCGAGGCGCGTCCCCCAGGCTCACGCTTCCATCCGCAAGGGCGAATGGGATCGTAAGAGATTCAGGGGGGTCGAACTCTATGGGAAGACTTTGGGCATCATCGGGCTAGGCAAGGTAGGGCGCGAGGTGGCGAAGAGGCTCCTTTGCTTTTCCATGCGCGTGATGGCCGCGGACCCCTTCGTGCCGAGAGATGAAGCAGCGAAGCTCGGGGTCGAACTCGTCGACATGCCCGTGCTCTTGAAGGAGAGCCATTTCATAACCATCCATGTGCCGTTGGCCGATTCGACCAGGTCGCTGATATCGAGTAAGGAGATAGGCATGATGCGCGACGGGGTCTACATAGTCAATTGCGCCAGGGGCGGTATCGTGGACGAAAAGGCACTCGAAGAGGCGCTGGAATCCGGCAAAGTGGCCGGCGTGGCTTGCGACGTCTATTGCAGCGAACCTCCTGGAAGAATTTCACTCATGGATCACGAAAATTCCGTATTCACCCCGCATATCGGCGCGGCGACGAGGGAGGCGCAGGTGAGGGTGGCGGTCGACGTGGCCGAGGCGGTGGCGGAAGCTCTCGCCGGCGGCCCGATAAGGAATGCAGTGAACGAACCCGGCCGGTGATCGTGATGATGAGCTTCTCGTCGTCGGGAAGACCTTCCATAACCTTTGTCGTTTTTCTCCTGCTGTCGGTAGTAGGAATCGCGGTGTATTACCCGGGGATGAACATCCCCTATTATGCCGACGATTTTCAGTTCGTTTTTTCGCCGCCCTTGCCGGGACCGCTGCATTATTTCGCGCATCCCCTTGCGGAGAACGGTTTTTATCGCCCGTTGCAGGCCGCGTACCTGATCGCGGTCCAGCGCCTGTTCGGATTGAACACAGTCCCCGTGCACGTTCTTCAGCTCCTCTTCCACGTGATTCTCTCTCTTCTCGTGTTCAAGGCGGTGAAGAAGGCCGGTGCGTCCCTCGTCCAGGCCCTGCTCGCATCGCTCTTCATGCTGTTGTCCCAGGCTGATGTGCATGCCGTTCTCAGCAACGATACGCTTTCCCAGGTGGGAGGTACACTCTTCGGATCCTTGGCGCTATGGTCGGTGGCGAAGTCTCTTTTCTCGAGAGAGTCGGGCGGCGCCGGACGCGGCAGAGTACCCTATAGGGCGGCGTTTTACCTCGCCGTCGCACTTTTCTTCAAGGAGACCAGCCTGTCCTTCGTCGTCATGATTCTCGCGCTGGTCGCGCTGCGCGCGAACGCGGGGGCGCTGAAATGGCTCGGCATCGGCGATGGATCGGAGAAGGCGAAAGAGACGAATAATAGATCCGTGAGGAGAGGCGTTATTGTCACCGTCGTGTCCGTGCTTCTGGTTTCCATCGGTTATCTCGTCGTGAGAAGCCTGGTGGTTCCCACCCGCCCCGCTTTCGGCGCCGGCAACTACGATTTTCACATTGGCGCGAACGTGATCCGAAACATCGCCATGTTCGCCGCCGCCTCGGTGCTTCCTTTCTCCACGGTGAAGGTCTTCGGGGCGCTCAGGGATGCCGGCGTCGGGGAGATTGCAGGTATCTTCGGATCGACCTTCGTATTGATTCTTGCCGTGTTCTACGGATTGCGAAGTTCGGGCAAGGGACGATTGGGAGCACTTGCGAGCTGTTTCGCCGCCGTCTCGCTCTTTCCGGTGGTCCTCATGAACCATGTGAGCGAGCTCTACGTCTACAACGCGATGCCGTTCGTCTCCGTCGTTTTCGGCATGGGGTTGGGCGGAGCCGTCACCGGGCTTTCGAGACGTAGAGCGGGATCGATCGTCGCAACGACGATCGTGATCCTGGCCCTGCTCGGAAACGCGTCGGCGGTGAGAAGCAAGGCCGTCATGATGAGAGAAGCGGGGACGAGGGCGGTCGACCTGGTCGAGGAAATAGTCCCCTTCGTCCGTGAAGTTCCCGAGGGAGGAAGGCTGATCCTCCTCAACCCTCCCGCCGCGGGGACGCGGTACTCCATATTTCTCGTGGGCGGCTTCGATTGCCTGAGGGACGGCCTTGGGGGGCTCAGACGATTGAGCGGGAGGGAAGATCTGACCGTGGAGATATGGAATCGCTCGGCCTTGCGCGAATCCGCGATCCGAGATAAGGATCTCGTTCTCACCATCGAAGACGGGAAGGTGGTTCGAAGGCCGCGAGATTGACAGGTGCGGAAGAACTATCTGGACGTGCAGGTGTCGGTTCGATAAGATTTACGACAGGAAGGGGGATGCACGTGTGCTATTCGAATCCATACGTTCGGGTCCGCAAGATCGTATTCGTGTTCTTCTTGATTTTCGCCATGATTCCCGCCTGCGGCAGGAACCGCATCGACGATGCCGGAACCGCCGAGTCACCGTACAAGAATCTCAAGGCCAAGGATGATGTCTTGTACAATCTTTTGACCAGCTACGAGCTTCGAGATTCCTCCGCTTATGACAGGCTTCTTGACCCGGCATTCGAATTCATTTTCGACTGGGAGGATTCCGCCAATGGACAGACGCCGGCCCGCTGGCCGCGCTCTTCCGAACTCCAAGCGACAGGAAGGATCTTCGTCGGCAGCGGAGCCGGGACGAATCTTGCTAGCTGTAAAAACATCGGGGAGGCAAATCTCCGGCGTGTTGCCGGCACGATGAGATGGGGGCCGGTGAAATCCTACATGAGAACGAGCGGGGATACGGCCGTGAGCCTGGACCTTTTGATCTCTTATACGAAGGGTGATTCGGCTTGGGCTCCCGTTCCTGCGCTCGATAATACTGTATATGGGAACGAAACCTGGTACCGCAAAAGGATCAGCTGTTCGCTCTACGTGCAGACCAGTCAGGGGCTTATCTTCACCGTGGAAAGGATGCCCGGCGAGTTCTTCGTGAGGTACGCTGCGGCGGGCGGAGACAGCATCTGGCGCATAGTTCAGTGGTATGATTATCCGCTTCCTTGAGTCGCTTTTGATCTCCATGCCGACCTTGACGTTTCGGCTTGGGTGCTATATAATTAATTCTAGGTAAGTGTATGAAATTCTTGAGAATTCATAAGAAATTCGTGATTCCGGCTGTCTGCGTTTTCGCATTCGCCGGCTTCGCCCTTCTTCTGCTGCCTCCGAAAGCCGTTGGTATAAGTGAATATATGTTCAGGCTCCCCACCTACAGCAAGTTCCAGTGCACGTTGTGCCACACGGTATCGAGACCCGTGCGCGGCAACGCCCCTCTCAATCCCTTCGGCGATGACTTCAAGGCGAACGGCGACATCTGGAGCAGGACCCTGGCCGAGATGAACTCCGACGGGGACAAATGCACGAACGGCTTCGAGCTCAACGACATGAACGGCGACGGCATTCCCGACGAGCCCGGGGTGAGCGAGAACAGCAATCCGGGGACTCCCGATTGTTCGATCACGTTGACCAGGCAGACGTGGGGTATCATAAAGGAGCTTTTCAGCGGAGATTGACGATTTCCCTCCATTTCTCTTGATTCCCAAGGGGAAGACGTATTATAAATACTCGGTCGTTTTATTGAGGCCGCCCGCTTCGAGGAGCGGTCGTTTTTGTGCGCCTTGCTCGTATGCTCACTAGACGCGAAAGGAAGTCATGCCGGTATCGCTGGTGCTGGGAGGACAATGGGGTGACGAAGGGAAGGCCAAGATCATAGACAGCCTGGCTGGACGGGCGGATTTCATCGTTCGTTTTCAGGGAGGGGCGAACGCGGGCCACACGGTCGTAGTGGGCGATGAGCGTTTCGCCTTTCATCTCATTCCGTCGGGCATACTCTATCCGAGCGCCGCGTGTGTTCTCGGCGGCGGCATGGTGATCGATCCCCTCGCATTGATAGACGAGATAAACGAATTGACGAGCCGCGGCGTGGATGTGCGCGGCAGGATCTTCATAAGCGGGCAGGCTCACGTGGTGCTTCCGCATCACATAGCCATGGACAGGAGCATGGAAGAGCGGAAGGGCAAGGGGAAGATCGGGAGCACGGGAAGAGGGATAACGCCCGCGTACGTGGACAAGATCGGCAGAGCCGGCCTGCGCATGAGTCATTTCCTCCTCCGGCCGCGCGAGTTCGAGGAAGAGATCAGGAAACGCGTGAGGGCGAAGAACCGGGAACTCAAGCTCCACGGCATGAAGGGCTTGCCATCGCCAGGGATCGTGGCGCAGCTCGTCGAAGCACGAAAGATTCTCAAGGACATGATAACGGATACGCGGGTCCTTCTCTGGGAGGCCATGGAGGAAGGTGCCAACATCCTATGCGAAGGGGCGCAGGGTGCCCTTCTCGACGTCGATCATGGTACCTACCCGTTCGTGACCTCGAGCAGCGTGACCGCGGGAGGGGCGGCGACGGGATCGGGCATTCCGCCGCGTGCGTTCAAGCGCGTGATCGGCGTGTTCAAGGCGTATTGCACGCGGGTGGGAAACGGCCCGTTTCCCACCGAAGCGGTCGGGAGGCTCGGCGACAGGTTGAGAAGACTCGGAAACGAGTTCGGCACCACGACGGGAAGGCCGCGCCGATGCGGCTGGTTCGACGCCGTCGCGGCGAGGACCGCCGTCAAGCTCAACGGGGTCACCGAAGTCGCGCTTTCCAAGCTCGATGTCCTGGATTCGTTCGCGCGGATCAAGGTCTGCACGGAATACAAGCTGGGAGGGCGGACAATCGAGTATTTCCCGGCGGACATCAACGCGCTGCGGAAATGCAGACCGAAATACATGAAAGTGGAAGGGTGGATGACGGAAACGGACGCCCGCAGCTTCGACGATCTGCCGCCGAAGGCGAAGCGTTTCGTGCGGCTGCTCGAGAGGCTCATCGGGTGCCGGATCAGCATGATTTCACTCGGCCCCGAGAGGAGCTCCATAATCCGGCTGCGATGACTTCTCTGCGTGTGTAGACCCGAGGATAGCCGCTTGACAAAACACAGGCGGTTCTGATTTATTAGGTCCGCGTTGTTTGTTCCAGTCCTAGGGGTGGGCCGCTAGCTCATCAGGTAGAGCACTTGCCTTTTAAGCAAGTGGTGCCAGGTTCGAGTCCTGGGCGGCTCACCATGTTTCACAAGCACTTACACGGCCGGGGTCTTCCCGGCCATTTTTGCATCTGGCACTTTTCCAGCACCTCCGCACGAGAGTTTGCGGGCGGCTCGTTCGCGATCGACCGCATCCGGGCGCAGGCGTCGGGGAAGCAGCGGCGACCTTCCGCGCAAAAAAGAATATCTTGCCATATATACATATGTATGTTATCTTGTCGATGCTTCCCGGCGAGTCACACCTCGAACCGGGATCGCATGAAAACCTCCTGGGTGTCTTATCGCGGATGTCTTCTGGCTATGCCTAGTGATGCGAGAGAAAGACCGTTCGTTCATCTCCACGTCCACTCCAGCTACAGTCTCGGAGAAGCTCTATCGACGCCCGGTGAGCTCTGCGCTTTCGCAAAGCTGGCCGGGTTCGAGAGCCTTGCCATAACCGATACGAACAGCACTGCCGGCTTCATGGAGTTTCACAGGGAAACCAGGAAACTCGGTATAAAACCTATATATGGGGCTACGTTGCTGCACGCCCCCCTGGCGCTCGAAGGTCCGGATCCGTTCAGGATCATTCTCCTGGCCGTATCGCGTGAGGGGCTCCGTAATCTGGTGGCTCTGGCGGGGCTGGCCGGGAGCCGCTTCGACCGTTCGCCCGATCTCTCCGTTCACGACCTCGAATCCCACAGTAATGGGCTGGTAGCCCTGGCGGGAATGGACGGCAGCGAAATCTGGGCCGCGATGGCGGGTGAGAGGGGTGGCGCGGCCCGCGATGCCGCGGGCACCCTTAAGGAGATATTCCGGGAGAACTTCTTCATCGAGTTGCACGACGTAAGCGACCAGCCCGAGCGGGCGCCGGTCGGAGGGCTCATGGAACTGGCGGGTGAGATGGGGGCGGGAACGGTATTCACCCAGGACGTCAGGTACGCGGGAAGGGAGAAGCGGGAAGTTTTCTCTCTTCTCTCCGAGGTTTTCTCCACGCACGAGAGGGAGGATTTCTTTGCGCCTTCGGAGGAATCGGGGGAGAAGGGAATGAGGAGCCTGCATGAGTTGTCGCGCTACCGCGAAGTCTACGGGAAGGCATACGACGCGACCTTGCTGATAGACGAGATGGTACCGGGTGATCTCCTCGATGAATTCACACGCGCGGACGAAACCGGCCTCGTCGACCGTTCCGAAGAAGCCGCGAAGATCCTCCGGGACAAGCTTCTGCGAAGGTTCAATCTTTATTTCCACAACGTGGAGCGCATCGAGAGACGGAGAATGAAGAAAATCCTCGAGGACGAGATGGATCTGATAGAAGCATCGGGGCTTTCCTACACCTTTCTTCTATTTCACGACATCATTTCCGCGCTGCGCCAGGAACGGGTGCGCAAGGGCCCGGCCACGGGCCTTTCGGTGCAATCGCTCTGCGCGTTCCTCCTGAACATCACGGCCTTCAATCCCTATGGTTACGGCGATTTCAAGCCGGTCTTCAACGGATCCGGGCCTGAAAACCGTATCTTCGAGATACAGATAGCCAGCGAGGACCGCGAGGTTGCGGTCGCCGCGCTCAGGCATGTCTGCGAGAGGCAGCACATGGCCTACGTCCCCGGGGTCGAGCGCCTCACGCCTCTGAGGGCCCTCAAGGCCGTCGCGGCCCGACATTCCATCGAGGAAGGGGAACTCGAGATAATAATAAAGAAAGCGATGGAGCGGCAGGGCGTCTCGTTGAAGAAGCTTTGCAGCGAGAACGAACCGCTGGGGTCGCTCTTCAAGAAGTCGGCCAACGCGCGAAGCCTGATAACCAAGGCGTCCATGCTGGAAGGGCTTCCCACGGGATTCATAAAGGCGAAGCGCAGCCTGATTCTGTCGCCGCGGCCGGTGAGGGATTTTCTGGGCGTCTTCATGGATCGCAAGGGCGGAGATCTCTTCGTTCAGGCCACGCGGGATTCCTTTCCCGTCGGGGCTATATACCGGATAGATCTGACCCCGCTTTCGAGCTTGAGTGTGTGCCTGCGGACCGAGAGGGAGCTTCGCAAGCAGCGCCGGCGCGTATACGACTGGGACGAATTGCCGCGGGAAGACGCAGAAGTCTGGAAGGACATCCAGCGCGGCGAGACGATGGGCGTCTACTTGATGGAGAGATCGAATGTCAAGAAACAATGCGCCGTCTTCGGACCGTCGTCGATAGAGGACTTGACCGACTTCCTTGCCTTGATGCGTCTCAGGGTGGATGACAAGAACTTCGCCGAGAAAGTGGAGGAATACAAGGCGCACAACTTGAACGATTGTGATTACAAGCCCGAGCTCATGGCGATCCTTGGGAGGATGCGGGGGATGATCCTCTACGAGGAGCAACTGCGTGACATCCTGGCTGTGCTCACGGGAGTCGACGCGGGGGAAGCGAACGACATGCTCAGGCGGTTCCGCGAGGAGGATCCCGGTGTTCTGTCCACCTTGCGCAGGGAATTCATGCGCAGGAGCGCCAATCACGACGTCCCGATGAACGAAGCGAACCGATGGTTCGAAAAAATTCGATTCTACGTTGGTCGAACCGTAGGCCACCAACGCACCCTGGCCGACGCCCTGCTCGTCTTCAAGATGTCCCACTTGAAAAGGCACCACCCCAGCATCTACTTTCTCGCTCTGCTCAACACTTACTGGGACAACGACGCGAAGCTCCGCTCGTATCTGGCCTATCTTCACGACCTGGACCTCCTCCTGCCTGTGGACATCAATCGAAGCGAGCTCTATTTCACGCTGGAGGGCGAGAAGATCCGGCTGGGGCTGCAGATGGTGGAGGGAGTGAGCTACCCGGCGCTCTTGCACATATTGAACGCGCGGGCGAAGAAAAAGAGTTTCAAATCCCTCGAGGATTTCATAAGGAAAACGAAAGGGAGGGGGATAGGGCTGGAGACGATCGGGAGGCTGATCGTTCTCGGAGCTTTCGATTTCACCGGGATATCGCGCACGAACATGATAAACGCGCTGCCCGAACTCTATGAGAATCCGGCCGGGGAGGCCGGTTCACGTCTCAAAGACCAATTGGAACTTCCTTTCAAGGCCACTCCCTCGCACCCACGGACGGGGGGAGATCTCATGGAATTGCTCATCAACGAAAAACTCGGTACCGGCGGTAAAGGCGAGGGGAGAGAGGAGTATGTCGTGCTATCCGCCTTGGAGGAATTCTACTCGCAGAGGACGGGCAGCCTCATCGAGATTGCCGGGCAGGTGAGCAACGTTCAGCGTTTCAAGACGAAATCAGGGAGGCTGGTGGGATTCTTCGTTCTCTTCGATTTCAGCGCCTTCGTTCATGTCTTCATTCCCTGGGCGCGCTTCAGCCAGGTGGACGCGGAACTGGAGGAGGGCAAGAAGGTCGTCGTGAGGGGGAGGGTGAACGTGCGGGATGAAAAGAGAATATGTGAAGCGCTGGACATCAGATCTTTCGGAGAAGGAGCCGCTGGAGATGGAGAAAAAGGCCCTGACGAGCCGGCAGAGCGAAATCCTTGAATCGATCCGCGCTTTCATCGTGGAACACGGGTACCCTCCCACGGTGAGGGAGCTCGCCGGCGCCTGCGGGCTCAAGTCTCCTCGGAGCGCGAGCCAGCATCTCGACGCCCTGGAGAAAAAGGGATACATAAGGCGCGGAAGGGACAAGTCGCGCGCCATCGAGATAGTGTCGATGAGGCGATCGAGGGATGCCGAGGACCGTCTCGAAGGGGATGTGCTCGATATTCCCCTCGTGGGCACGGTGCCGGCCGGCCCCCCTGATTCGGCCGTCGAGGACGTGGAAGCGGTCTATCGCGTCGACGCCGGTCTCTTCGGAAAGGGCGAGAAATTCCTCCTGCGTGTCACCGGCGAGAGCATGGTCGGAGCCGATATCGTCGAGGGTGACCTGCTGGTCGTGGAGCGGGGGGAGGCGGCGGAAAACGGGGACATAGTAGTGGCTCTCATCGACGACGAGGCCACCGTGAAGCGTTATGCGAAGCGGCGGGGAGAGATCCTCCTGGTGCCCGAGAACGACCGGATGGCCCCTATAAGGCTCTCCGGGGAAGCTTCCCGGGTCAGAATCCTTGGCAAGGTGGTGGGGCTCCTGAGAAGACTCGCCTGAAGAGCCGAAGCGGCAATTTCCATTTGACTTCTCCCCCTGAGGGTGTTATTTGATTATGTCTCGCTGCATTCGCTCTATCGTCATTCCCAGGTGCGTCCCCATCGTCTAGCTCGGCCTAGGACACCGCCCTTTCACGGCGGCAACACGGGTTCAAATCCCGTTGGGGACGCCATTCCATATCGAGACGAGTCCTCGAAGTGATGAAGGCTTTCGGATGATGATTC
>CAYXEN010000026.1:0-31780 GCA_964464035.1 uncultured bacterium
ATAGCTTTTCTTATCTTTTCGGCGGCGTTCTTGACTCCCTCGAGATTCGTGTCGGGCAACAGGACCGCGAACTCCTCCCCACCGTATCTCGCGACGATGTCCGTTTCCCTGACGGTTTCCTTGAGGGTGTTGGCCAGATTCTGGAGCAGCATGTCTCCTACCGAGTGCCCGAAGTTGTCGTTTACCTTCTTGAAATCGTCGACGTCTATGAGGATCAAGGCTATGTCACCCTTGTAAAGATTCGCCCGGGTCAGCTCGCTGTTCATTATGTTCCAGAAATGCCTGTGGTTGAACAAACCCGTGAGTCCGTCGGTGATCGACAATCTCTCCAGTTTCTCGTTCATTTCCTGCAGGGTTATGTTCTGGGTGTTCAACATCTTGTTTTTCGCCTGGAGTTCAACCTTGGCGAGACTGATGGTTTTGGCCATTTCGTTGAAGGTCGATATCATCAAGCCGATCTCGTCTTCGCTCGTAGTAGGTATGTTGACACCTACCATTCCCTCTTTCACTTTCTTCGCACCTTCCGAGAGAGCCCGAACCGGCTTGAGGATCGACCTGATGATTTTCAGCGCTATAAGGATGAACAGGGAGCAGATCAGCAGGTCCGCGACGATGATCTTGTTCCTCGTGTCGAGGACCGGCGCCATGGAGGCCTCGTAATCCTCTTCGCAAACGAGCCACCAGCCCCTGTCCGCCAGAAAGATCTTGGAACCGAAGACTTTTCTCCCCGCGTAATTCTTGTACTTCTCGACGAGAATGGGGCCTTCCTGCCGGGTAGGCACTTCCATCGCCTTCTCCCCCAACATGCTCACTTCCACGCCGCGTGGTTGCGTAAGAAAGCATCCCCTGAAATCGAGAAGATAGATGTCGCCGTACGCGCTCAGGTTCACGTCGGAGAGCAGGTGCTCGATACTCTGCAGCTCGAACCTCGCGCATATGGTCGCCCCGAGCCCCGGCTTCAATCGCACCGGTATCAGGACCCACTGCGATATCGATTCCTCGCCCGGCAGGTGAATGGCCTGTGAGATCACTGATATGTCACCGTTCTCCTCCTTCAGGGTTCGCAGGATGTCGGCGTATTCCACCACCGAATCCGAGCTGGCGAAACTGATGTTGCCCTTCTGGTCGAGAACGGCGAAGTCCTCGTAGATCGGGAACTTTTCCCTGATGTAAGCAAAATAATCTTTTATCTCGGCGATGGCAGAGGCTTGTTTGGTCGAATCGCTCTGCGCGAAGAACTTGGCGAGATTGCGAATGAGAACGCGCGAACGTGACAGCACCGCCAGGTCCATCGACTTGTTCGCGTACCAGAGGTCGACCTTGCCCTTGGTATTGAGCAGGATCGATGGAAACTTCTCGCTTATCTTCTCGGTGAGGAAACTTTCGGTGCTGTGCATCGTGACTGCGCCGATGATGAACGACGTTATGATCACGTTCACTACGACCAGCGTTATTATCTTCGCTGAGAAACTCTTGCGGATGAACCTGAACACGTTCTTCCCCTTCCTGTTACCGCTGAATCCGTTAGCAAGAAAAGTACACAAAACCGGGAAAGGGGAAGATGGAGGAAGGGAAATATTTTCCGCTTCGAAAAAGCAGGGCGGCCGCCGCCGCAAGGCCGCTCCGCCCTGCCTAATCGATCTATTGCCAAGCAGTTAAAACTACTTGCGGTATTTCGATGGGAAATTGTCGCCGAATTCCATCTCCGGATGGATTTTCTTGGCTTTCTCGATGAGCTGTTCCTCGGTCTCTTCGTGATTGGGATCGGGCAGACAGCAATCCACGGGACAAACCGCCTGGCATTGCTCCTCATCGAAATGCCCAACGCACTCGGTGCAGAGGTTCGGATCGATGACGTAGATGTCGTCTCCCTCGGAGATGGCCTCGTTCGGACACTCCGGCTCGCATGCACCGCAGTTTATGCACTCATCCGTTATATAGGTCGCCATTCCACTTCCTCCTGAATTGAACCCGGCGCAAACCCACGCGCCAGGCTGGCCCATCTGATTGTATGACAATAAATTACAGGAGCTACGCTCTTACGTAAAATACTTCAACCTTTTTTTCTTGTCAAGAAAAAGAGCGTTGATTCGAGCCTCATTTCGCCGGCTGCGCCCACGCCCCGAATCCTGGACACTGGATCCGGCCTGTGCTACCATTTCCCGCACCGCGATTGACACTGATTCCTTTTCCCCGCTTCAGCAATGGAGAAAGAAAGGATCCATATGCGATTTCTGCAAAGATCATCGACCGTGATCGCTCTCATCGGCCTCATCGCCGTTTCCTTCGCGATGGTTGGAACCGGGAGCGACGCCGACGGAAAGAGCAGGACCTCCATGGAGGAACTCGTTCCGGGAACTCTCAAGTACGCGCGAGAAAAACATCTCGCCAACGTCAAGCAATTGACTTTCGGCGGCGAGAACGCCGAAGCATACTTCAGCCCCGACGACAAGCATCTCATATTTCAGTCGACGAGAGACACGTTCGCCTGCGACCAGATATTCTCCATGGATCTCGACGGGGGCGCCGTCAAACTGATCAGCAACGGCAAGGGAAGAACGACTTGTGCGTATTTCCTTCCGAACCGGCGAAAGCTGATCTATTCGTCCACTTTCCTCGAAGGCTCACTGTGCCCCCCGAAACCCGACTATTCCCACGGCTACGTATGGCCGCTTTACCGCTCATACGACATTTTCAAAGCCGACCTCGACGGGAGCAACCTCGTGCGCCTTACGCGAAGCCCGGGCTATGACGCCGAGGCGACCGTTTCCCGGGACGGATCTACCATAGTCTTCACCTCGAGCCGGGACGGTGACCTCGAGCTCTACCTGATGGACACCGACGGCTCCGATCAAAGACGCCTCACACACGACGTCGGTTACGACGGAGGGGCCTTCTTCAGCTACGACGGTCGAAAGATCGTCTATCGCGCCTATCATCCCCGAACCAAGAAAGAGATCGAGCGCTACAAGGCGCTGCTCGCAAAGGGCCTCATAGAGCCCCGCGTGCTGGAACTCTTCACGATGAACGCCGACGGCACCGGCAATTTCCAGGTCACGAGCTTCAATGCGGCAAGTTTTTGCCCGTATTATTTCCCCGACGGGAAGAAGATAATCTTCTCATCCAACCTCGGTGATCCCGACGGCCGGAACTTCGACCTATATGCCATCGATGTCGACGGCGGCAATTTGGAGAGGATCACTTATTGTCCCAGTTTCGACGGCTTTCCCATGTTCAGCTCGGACGGCAAGAAGATAGTCTTCTGCTCCAATCGCAACAATTCCAGACCCCACGAGACGAACGTTTTCATAGCCGACTGGATACCATGAGATGCAGGGAGAAGAACACATGAAGACGCTCACCGAAAAACTGGCTCGCTTTACCATCGAGTTGAATTACGGCGACATTCCTCCGTCCGCGCTGGAAGCGGCCAAACGACTGCTTTTCGACAGCATAGGGTGCGCCCTCGGCGGCTTGCTGAGGGAGGATCCCGCGATCTACCGCGACTTGGTCGAGTTTCTCGGGTCCAACGAGCAGGCGACGATACTGGGAACCACGAAGAAGGTCTCCGTCGTCGACGCGGCGCTCGTAAACAGCCTCCTCACCCGCGTCATGGATTTCAACGACATTTATTGGAACCAGGACCCATCCCATCCCAGCGATCTCATCCCGGTAGCATTGGCCCTCGGCGAATACCTGGACAGGGACGGAGCAGCCGTCCTGACCGCCATCGTCATCGGCTACGAACTTGAGATGCGCCTTTGCGACTTCGCGGTCCCCGGGTTGAGGGAAAGGGGATGGCATCATGCAACATTGACGCAGTTCGCTTCCCCCTTCATGGCCGGCAAGCTCCTCGGACTCGGCGAAAAGGAGCTCGCCGCCGCCGCCGGCATATCTGGTTCGGCGCATTGTACTCTCGGAGCGGTCACCGCCGGTGAGCTGACGATGATGAAGAACACGGTCGACCCGCTCGCCGCCGCATCGGGCGTAACGGCCGCGTTGCTGGCGGCCCGAGGCTATACGGGCCCGAGGCACGTACTGGACGGTAAGGAAGGCCTGATGCAGGTTCTCGGAGAAGGTTGGGAACCCGAATCTCTCCTGGCCGGACTCGGGGAGGATTTCAAGATTGAGAAATGCGGCATGAAAGCATACCCCACCGAGGCGCTCACTCACTCACCCATAACGGCTGCTCTTTCCATAATCAAGGAACGCGGAATCGAACCGGGCCGGATAAAGGGCATCGAGGCCTTCACCATAGAGCGCGCCGCGGACATCCTGTCGGATCCTTCGAAGTACAATCCCACCAGCAAGGAAACGGCGGACCACAGCCTGCCCTACTGCCTGGCGGCCGCTTTCGCCCGCGGCAGGGTGACCGAACACGAGTTCACCGAGTCGAGCATCAACGACGAAGGCATCCGCAGGATCCTCCCGCTCATCAAGGTCAAGGCGGACCCGGGATTCGAATCCCTCTTTCCCGCCAAGCAGCCTTCCCGCGTGGTCCTTGAAACCACGGACGGCGAGAGGTTCGAATCCTACACCGAGTATCCCAAGGGCCACCCGGAAAACCCCATGGGCATGGACGAGCTCAAGACGAAGTTCTCCGCACTCGCTTCGTCGCATCTCGCCCCGGCGCGGGTAGATGAGGTATGGGAAACGATCGAGAATCTCGAGAGCCCCGGCGCGCTTCGGACGCTGCTCACCCTTCTCGCCGGTGAAAACGGAACTTGAGATCCCGCCTCAATGGTAATATAAAAGAAGTGTCGACTCAAAATAAGGAGGTTGCGATGAAGGTCTCACGCTCCATCCTTCTCGTTCATCCTTCGGGTCACGCTCGTTCCACTCTCCAGGAAGAGAGATTCGTCAGGTTTCAGCCCTTGGGCCTTGCATATATAGCCGCAGCTACACCCGACGATTGGAAAGTCTCGCTCATCGACGAATCCATCCGCGACATCGACGACTTCTCCGGTTATGCGATCGTAGGCGTATCCACCAACACGAGAACCGCCCTCAGGGCGTACCAATTGGCCGAGAAGGCGAGGAAAGCCGGCTGCTACACGGTGGCGGGGGGAATTCACGTCTCCATGTGCCGCGAAGAAGCCCTGCGGTATTTCGACACGGTGATATGCGGTGAAGGCGAACGGCTTTGGCGGGAATTCCTCGCCGATTTCGCCGCAGGGGATCCCAAGCGCGAATACACGTCGACCGGGTTCGAAGACATGGACGCCATTCCCTTCCCGGATAGAAGGATCATGGGCCAAAGCTATACCGTCGCTTCGATCCAGACGTCCCGCGGATGCCCGTTCAACTGCTCCTTTTGCTCGGTAAGCGCCTTCAACGGCAAGAAGTATCGATGTCGAAGACCCGAGGCCGTTATCGAGGAGCTTGGACAGATTCCCCAGAGGTTCCTGTTCTTCGTGGACGACAACCTCATCGGCTGCAGCCGTAACTCCATCGACCGGGCGAAGCGTATATTCCAGGGTATGATCGACAGAAGAATGAACAAGAAGTTTCTGGCCCAAGTCACGATCAACTTCGGACTCGACGACGAGCTCGTCACTCTCGCTTACAAGGGCGGTTGCCGAGGCGTCTTCATAGGGATCGAATCCGTCGATGCGAAGGTGCTCAAATCCATGAACAAAGCGATAAACCTCAAAGCCGGCGTGGATAATTACCGGGACATCTTCCGCGCCATACAAAGAAGGGGGATCGCGGTGATAGCCACGATGACGATAGCCAACGACGATGAACCGGACGACATATTCGAGAAGACGGCGGAGTTCGTCGAAACGAGTGGAGTCGACGCCATCCAGTTGACCATCTCCACACCGCTTCCCGGAACCAATCTGTTCGAGCAACTAAGCAATGAACGGAGGATAGTCTTCAACGACTTCCCCGCGGATTGGGTGCACTACAGCCTGGGCAGCCTGGTATTCATACCCAAGCACAAGAGTGCTCTGCAAGTGATAGACCAGTGGCGCAAACTGATCGACACGGTCTACTCGACGCGGCGAACGATGCTTCGTAGTTGCCGAACGCTCGTTCACACGAGGAACCTCGTGTCGACGTACTTGTCCTACAAGTTGAACAAGGCTTATCGCAAGAGCTATCTGAGCTCCCTTTTCTACAACTCGCCTCCCATCGAGAAGTTCAAAGCCGATCGCGTCGCATGAGGTCACATGCCGAACTCCACGCCGGCGTAGAAGTTCCTCGTTGCCGCGGGAAAGAAGTCGTCGCCCTCGCCGTTGTTGGCATACAACTCATCGGTGATGTTGAAGACTTGAAGGATTATCTTGATGTCGTTGATCTCTCCCCATCGCTTGAGACTCAGGCTGAGTGATCCATTGAGAACCGTATATGCGTCGACCACCCTTTCAGGCCGGGGCTCGCCCGAGTACCATCTGCCCTCGAAGTTGTCCGTGTACTTGTCGCCTTCGTAATGCGCCCAGAGCGATATACCGATGCCGGCGCGCTCGTTGAGAGGACGTTCGTAGTCGACTCTCGCGTTCCATATCAGGTCGGGGAAACCGGCTATCCGGTTGCCGTCGAGCGCATAGGCGACTATGGCGTTCGGATCGCTCGGATTCTTCACGTACTTGCCTGCCTTGTCGTAGAGCGTGTACCTGTCGAGTCTGTTTCGGCTGTAGGAAACGTTCCCCTTCAGGCGCAGCCCTCCGAGCGGCTCCAAACCGAGGGAAAGCTCCACTCCCTTGTGCGAGGTCTTCTCCGCGTTTCCCGTAACGGGCTGGCCGAAACGATCCAATCCCCCCTTCTTGACGATCTCGTCCTTGAAATCCATGTAGAACACGTTGAGAACCGCCGAAAACCGCTTTCTCGAGTACCCGGCTCCGAACTCGAAATCGTTTAGGACCTCCGGCTTCACGAATGGATTGTCGAAGTCGTAAACGCCTGGAGACGTCTCTGCGAATTCCGGCACCGCCCCTCCGCTGGATTCCGCCGCATCATAGAGGTTCTTCAACCTGGGCTCGCGCTTGGTGCGCGAAAAACTCAAGTACGCGTTCATCGCGTCCGTGAAGTTCACGTTGACCCCCAAACGCGGATTCCAGAACAAGTAGGAGACGGAAAAATCGTTTCCGACGAATTTCTCGTCGAAGATTCTATAACGATTGTATACCGACTGCAGGCTCGCTTTTACGCTCGTCTTGCCGCCGATACGATAGACTTCGTCTACATAGCCCGAGGCGATGGTTTTCGCTCCCTTGTACTCGTAGTAATGCCTGTCCGAGGAAACGCCGGCGGGCAGGTTCTGGGCCCACTTGACGCTGCCCCAGTGCAACGACTGGTGATACCTGAGCTCCGCCCCCACGTTCAGCTCGCCCGGTCCGTGCTTGACCGTGAGGCGCGGCAGCCAGCCCCCCTGCTTGTTGCCCACGAAAGCCCTGATCAGGGACTTGCCGGGATTGCCGGTGGGGTTGAAGCCGTACTCGTTCGTCAGCCTATAATAGGTAGTATCCGCCCATGAGCCGTCGAAGTCGAAGAACCCGTCGCCCTGAACGTAGAAGAAAGCGTTGTTCAAGATCAGGTCTTCGCTCAGTTTCCACGTGTTCATCAGCTCGTAGTGCGGCTGAAAGAAATTCTCTATCTGTTCCTTCACCTCGGGATCGCTGGAGAGCCAGTTGGTCTTCCGCTTCTCCCTGTCAGCAAGAAAACTCTTCGGAATTCCGTAGTACGCCAGGTGATCCTTGATGGGTCCGCCGTAGAGATTTATCTTCGTAGTCGTGTTTTCCGTGTACTTGGCGGCCCCGAAGAAATAAGACAGGTAATCCACCCAGGAGTCGTTCCTGTAGCCCTGAGTCAGGATCTTGGAGAAACGCCCGTAGAAAGCATAGCTGTTGTTGATGAGGCCCGAGTTGAGCTCGAGCGAATATTTCTGGGTGTTGAAGCTGCCGTACCCCATTGTCACCCTGGCGCCGGGGACGGGCGCGAATATCGAAGTGACGAGATTGACGCTTCCCCCGATCGCGGGAGGGCCGTAGAAAGAACTTCCCGCGCCGCGCTGCACCTGGACGTCCTGGAGGTTGGCCGCGAGATCGGGAAAATCGACCCAGTAGACGTTGTGATCCTCGGGGTCGTTCTGGGGGATCCCGTTTATCATCACGGAGATCCTCCTCTGGTCGAATCCCCGCAACGTGAGATAGTTGTAACCGATGCCGTTCCCGCTCTCCGAGTAGAACGAGCTCGAAGGAAGCTCCGACAGGAGCACGGGTATATCCTGGGTCGTGTACCTCTCTTTGAGCTCATCGGATGAAAGGTTCGAAAAAGTCGCCGGTGAATACCTCGACCTGGCCCTGGTCGCGGTGACTACTATCTTCTCCCCCGGGATTATCGTGGATTCGAGCGGGAAGTCGAGGTCTCCCATGTCGCCCCGCAGAACGAAAGACTTCTTAGCCACCTTGTATCCCACGTAGCTGACGCTCAGCACGTGCGTCCCCCCCGGAACGGCGGGAAATGCGAAACGCCCCCCTTCATCGGTCGGAAGCCCCAGCTTGAGATCCTCTATGATCACGTTCGCGCCCACCAGCGGATCCCCGGTGTTCTTGTCGTAGACCCTGCCCGCGAGTCGATACGCTGCGGCCGCATCGACGATGATGGAACAGAGCAGGCATGTCGAAACCAGTACCGATCCAAGCAACCTCTTCATGGCTCTCACCCCCATAAAAAAACCACCTCTCGGGGTGGTGGCACGCTAAAAGATATCGCCGCTTCCCTACGCTGGTATTACCCAGATCAGGTTCAAGGGTATCTCTCAGGCCTCTTAGACCACCCCTAACGACTATTTCATGATCAAGTCGAGAATAATATTCATTGCCAAATCTGTCAATTTGATTTTTGATTTTCTTTATGAACCACAGGGAGCCCGCTCGATAAAGGGGAAAGGAGCTGCTCATGCCGTCACGAATCGTCAAGTCCGTGCGCGAACAATCGGAGGAATTCCGGCGGATCATCCACCAAGCGACGGAGTGGGTGATAGAATACATGGAGCACCCCGAGATCCATCCGGTGCTTTCCAGGCTGGAGCCGGGAGACGTGAAGTCGGCTTTTCCTGAAGAGCCTCCGGATGCCGGCCGCTCCTACGAGAGCATATTCGCGGATTTCAAGGAGAAGATCCTGCCCGGCATCACTCATTGGAATCACCCGAACTTCTTCGCATACTTCGCCATCACCGGCTCCTACCCGGGCATCCTCGGCGAGTACCTTTCAGCGGCTCTGAACGTCAACGGCATGCTCTGGAAGACATCCCCCGCTCTCACCGAGATTGAGGAACTCGCCCTGGATTACCTGAGACGGATGCTGAACCTTCGCGACGGTTTCTTCGGGATGATACTCGACACCGCCTCGACGTCCAGCTTGCTCGCAATCGCCGCCGCACGGGAGACGTCCGGTGAATTCGAAATACGAAAGCGCGGGATGGCCGGACGCCCCGAGTTGCCCCGCCTGGTTCTCTATGCCTCGAGCGAGGCCCACTCGTCCATCGACAAGGCTGCGATCGCCCTGGGCGTCGGCGCGGACAACGTCAGGAAAGTTCCCGTGGACTCCGAGTTCAGGATGGACCCATCGGCGCTTCGCCGCATGATCGAGGAGGATCTCCAATCCGGGGCCAGACCGTTCTGTGTGGTGGCCACGGTCGGCACGACATCGACGACCAGCATCGACCCCGTGCGGAGAATAGCCGCCGTATGCCGGGAGTTCGACCTCTGGCTCCACGTCGACGCCGCCTATGCGGGAATCGCCGCCCTCGTTCCCGAGAAACGATTCGTATTGGATGGATGTGACGAAGCCGATTCATTGGTCGTCAATCCTCACAAGTGGCTGGCCACCCAGATCGATCTCAGCGCTTTCTACTGCAGAAACGGAGCAGCCTTGCGGGAGGCCTTCTCCCTCGTTCCCGAGTATCTGCGCACCGATGACACGGGCGCCGTGAATCTCATGGACTACGGCTTTCAACTGGGCAGGAGATTCAGGGCGCTCAAGCTCTGGATGGTGATAAATTATTATGGAGTGGAAGGGCTCCGCGAGATGGTCAGGAAGCACATCCGCCTGGCTGGAATGCTGGCAGGCTGGATAGACGACAGCGATCTTTTCGAGCGCACGGCTCCCACGCCGTTGAGCACGGTCTGTTTCCGTCTCAACCCGCATCAATCTAACCGAGCGACGGGTCCCGAGGCCCTGGACGAGATGAACGAGCGGCTGCTGGGGCGCGTGAACGAAACAGGCAAGGTATTCTTGTCGCACACGCGCATCCGTGATGCACTAAGCCTTCGCTGTGCCATCGGCAACATGCGGACGGAGGAAAGTCACGTCCGCGAGCTCTGGAGTCTCTTGAACGAAATCGGCCGGGAGGTGGCCGCCGCTTGAATTCCGCCCCCGGGCTCTCCCCGCCCGGCCTCGATCGATGCTTGACAGGCTCCCCTCCCTGCCCCATCATGGATGGGATTTCGAATAAAAATCGACTCGGATTGTATTACCCCGGACGCCGCCCCCACACCGGCAACCCGACGACGGAAAGGAAACAAGCCCCGTCGTGTCTCGTATACATCCTTATGTGGCTCAAATTCCAAGAGAGGAGACAAGCATGAACAAGTTGCTGCCCGCATCCGGGTCAACCCGCTTCCATCTTCGCCCACGAGTGAAGAGCCTGAATCCCATTCTATTCTCCGCCCTTGCCGTTTTCCTCGTCGCAGCCTTGGCGTTCGACGATGCGCCGGCGGGAAAATGGAAAGGAAAGATGGTCAAGAAAGACGGCGTTCTTCACGTCATGAACCCCGCCGAACCCCTCGATGGAAAGAATACGTACGAGCTCAAGGAATTGTGGCGCCTGGGCGGTGAGACCGACGACGAAGATGAAATCTTCGGAATAATAACGCGGATCCTCACGGACAAGGACGGTAACGTGTACCTCCTCGACACGCAGCTCTCCGAGATCAAGGTTTTCTCTCCCGACGGAGAATTCATACGCACTATCGGCCGCAAAGGCGAAGGCCCCGGGGAGTTCCAGACTCCCGTGGGGATGTTCTTCACTCCCGGCGGCGACATCGCGGTCATGCAGGTGGCCCCAGGGAAGATCGTGCTGCTCTCGCCCGAAGGCGAGCCGCGCGGCGAACATCCCATCCCCAAGCTCGAAGGCAGTGGTTTTCTCATCATCAACAACGGGCGCTATCAGGGGGGCAATCTGGTCCTCGCCCTCTCGGTGAACGCTTTCGAAGCGGAAAAATTCTCCCAGAAGCAGTACCTGGCGAGCATCGCCGAGGATGGAAGCGAAAAAGCTCACTACTACGAGGAAACGCTGATGCTGGATTTCAGCAACGCCGTGATGGACGACTCGAAGTGGAACAATTTCAAGAACCGCTGGACCCTGGGCGCGGACGGACGGGTCTACTCGAACGTCACCTACGACGATTATACGATCAACGTGTGGAGACCGGACGGAACGCTGGATCGCATAATCGAGCGGGAATACAAGCACCACGAGCGCTCCGAAGTCGAAAAGAACCGGATGATCAACATCTTCAAGGCGTTCACCCGCCAGGTTCCCAACGCCAAGTTCAAGATAAGCGACTACGCCAGCGACATCGAACAGATACACGCCCGCGAGGACGGCACTATCTGGGTCGTATCGAGCAACGGCGCGAGGGATCTGCCTGAAGGCGTCATCGCCACCTTCGACGTTTTCGACAAGAACGGGATATTCACCCGGCAGGTCTCTCTCAAGGGCGAGGGGCGTCCGCTCTTCGACGGCTTCTACTTCGTCGGTAACCGTCTCTATGTCGTCACGGGGCTTCTCCAGGCGGCAATTGCATTGCAGGCCGGAGGGCAAGCCGTCGACCTCGGTGATGAAGAAGAACCCAAGCCCATGGAAGTCATTTGTTACGAGCTGGACAAAGACCTCTGGTTGTCGAAAAACTAGGGGACAGGCACCAAGGATGAAAAAAGCATTATCGCTGCTGCTTATCTGCCTTCTTGCCCTTCTGTTCGTCCCTTCTTGCGGATCGAAGACGGGTTCCGCCGATGGAAAGAACTCCGGGGCCAAGGACACCACGGCCGCCCGGCAAGCCGGCGAGAACGAGAAAAAGAAAAAACGCAAGAAGCGTGAGCGAATCACATCCGTCCACGCAGCCAGGGTCGTCAAATCCAATCTCGTTTTGCCTATCTTCGCCGAGGGCACGGTGAGGGCGCGCCACAGCGCCGCTATAAAGAGCGAAATCAGCGGCCGTCTCCAGAAAATATTCGTGGACGAGGGACAAAGGATAAGAAAAGGCGCCATCATCGCCACGATCGATTCCCGCGAATACGAGGTCGTCGCGGAAGAGGCATGGGCGAATTATCTTCAAGCGCTGAGCCAGCTCGCCGTCGAGGGTGACACGCTGGGTTTCTCGGACGCCCCCACCAGTCTCGACGAGAAGCTCAGCGAACTGAACAGACTCGAAAAGGAATCGGCCGGGAACAAGACCGACAAGATGCTGCGAGAGATAGCGCTCGACATGAGAGCCCTGCGAGACGGAACTTACCGCGTGGACATAGCTGCGGCCAGGAGCGGCTTGTCGGCGGCCAGAACCGCCCTGGAGAGGGCGCGATTGAACCTGGAGAAAACGAAGATAAGAGCGCCGTTCACCGGAGTGGTGACCGGGATCGGGGTCAGCGAAGGCGAGCAAGTCGGCAATGGAACTCTCATCTGCAATCTCGTCAACAATACCGACATCGAAGCCGACGTCGGGGTTCTCGAATCCGACATGGCTCATCTGCGCAAAGGAAGCCCCGCTCTCCTGGTCGTACCCTCCCTGCAGGAGACTTTGCGCGTTCGCGTGGATGTGATCAGTCCTGAATTCGATAAAGCCAGCAGGACTTGCGAAGTTCTTCTCAGGTTCCACTGTAAGGACGGCAGGGTGAGGCCCGGCATGTTCGTAAGGGCGATCATCGCCGGAGAGACCTATTCCGACAGACTGCTCGTGCCCAAGGAAGCCGTACTGGTCCGAGACGGTCGCCCTCTCGTGTTCAAGGTCGAAGACAAGAGGAGCAAATGGCTGTACATTCTCCCGGGGCGCAAGAACGACTATGCTGTGGAGATCGAGAGGGTTCTGCAGGGAGGAAAGCTGGAGCCGGGTGACCTCGTGATCGTTTCAAACCACCTGACCCTCTCCCATGACGCCAAGGTCAAGGTGAAGAAAATCGTTCCCCTCCCCGATCCCTGGCGCTCCTCCGATGAGGACCACTGATGCTGCGCCTGATAATCCAGCGCCCGATAGCGGTCAGCATGCTCTTTCTCGCCCTCGTACTCGTTGGGGCGGTGAGTCTCGATCGCCTTCCCGTCGACCTCCTTCCCTCCATAACCTACCCCAGACTCACGATCATAACCACCTACCAGGACGTTCCCGCCCGAGACCTCGAGCGCTTGATCACGGAGCCTATAGAGGAGGTGGTCACAGCCCTGCCCGGCGCGAGAAAGGTGATATCCAGGACGCGTGAGGGCGTTTCCATTGTCACGGTGGAATACGCTTGGGGTACCCAGATGGATTTCGCTCATCTCCACCTGCGCGAAGCAGTGGATCGCGTAGCCTTCCGCGAGGATTTCCCTGACGCGGCCGAGAGGCCGATAATCCTTCGCTGGGACCCCCTTTCCCGGCCCATCAGCATTCTAACCATGTCCGGGGACGCATCTCTCAAGTCCTTGAGCGAGTTCGCCGAGGAGGTGGTGAAACCCGCCTTGCAACAAGTCGACGGTATCAGCCAGGCCGAAATAGTCGGAGGCGAAGAGCGTGAAATAGTGGTCGAACCGGACCCGGCCAAGCTGGCTGTCTACGGCATCACGATCGACCAGATAAGCCAGGCTCTCGCCAGAAGCAACATCTCGTTCCCCGGCGGGAGAGTCCGCAAGGGCCCCCTGCATCTGAGTATTCGGATATCCGGCGAATTCGAATCTCTCGAAGACATAGCGGCAACCGACATCATCCGTCCCGGAGGCTCGTCCATACGCGTGAGCGACGTCGCCGAGGTCTACGACGGCACCAAGGAGCCGGAGGGAGCAACCCTTCTGGGAAGCGAACCCGTCGTCTCCTTCCTCATATACAAGGAGCCCGACGCGAATACCATTCTCGCTTCCAAAGGAGTGGACAAAGCTCTCGAGATGCTCGAGAAGGACTACCCGGACTTCCGATACGAGTTCGTCTACCGTGACGCAGACTACGTGCGCGCCTCCTTCACCGGTCTCGTTCAATCCCTCATTCTCGGCGCGTGCCTGGCGTTTCTCGTTCTCTTCTTCTTTCTCCGCGATTTTCGCAGCCCCGTAGTCGTCGGCCTGTCCATTCCGATATCGATCTTCGTCACCTTCGCACTCCTCTACTTCGGCAAGGTGAAACTCAACTTGATGAGCCTTGGGGGATTGTCCCTCGCAGCGGGCATGCTGGTCGACAACGCCATCGTGGTGCTCGAGAACATAAACAGGCACCTGGACGAAGGATCTGGATCCCCATGGGGTCGAGGCGTATCCGGTGACTTGGCCGGCCGGAGGTACGTGGCTTCGTGTGCAGAGAAAGGCACCTCGGAAGTAGCGCGGGCCGTCTTCGCAGCCACTCTCACCACCGTCGCCGTCTTCTTTCCCGTGGTGTACGTACCGGGCATCGCCGGCGCCTTCTTCAGAGACCAGGCCCTAGCCGTCACCTTTTCGCTCCTCGTCTCCATCTCCACGTCGCTCATACTTCAGCCGGTGCTGTCCGCCCGCGTTCTCTCCGCGGACCGGCGCGATCCTATCGGCCTGTTCAGGTCTTTTCACCGCGCCTTTTCCGCCCTCTACGATGGCTACCATGCTCTTCTCCTTCGTGCCCTTGGAAAGCCCAAAACCATGTGCGCGGCACTCTTGGTCTTCCTGGCCGCCGCTTTCTTTCTCGCCGTCCACGTGGACAAGAGCTTCATGCCCGAAAGAACCTCGGGTGATTTCAGGCTCGACCTGGAACTGCCGAGCGGCACTCCATTGGAAGAAACCATTTCCAGGGTCTCCTCTCTCGCCGCGTGGATAGAAGATCAGCCCGGGGTCCTCAACGTCTTCAGCCAGATAGGAAAAACGGAGCATACGGTCGCATCGCTCAAGGAATACAACGGCCCCAACGACGCACACCTGCGCGTCATCTTCGAGCCGGGGAGGCACGCCCATGCCAGGAGCCTCGACCTGCAACGGCGACTAGAAGCCAGGCTCGATTCGATACCGGAAGTCGGATTCGAGTTCCGCGAAGAAGGCGTGGGCTTGGAAGAAGTTCTCGGGTCCGAGGGTGGAACCTTCAGCGCCGGTATAATCGCCGAGAACGCATTAGAAGGCCTGGACGTCGCTCGGGAATTGACAAGGAGATTGTCCTCCAGCACTGGTTTCAGGAATCTCCACGCCGACCGGGTCCTGGGAACACCCGGCTTCGTCGTCCACCTCGACACGGAGGAGATTCTTCGCAGGGGACTCTCGCCGGATCAGGTCGCGCGCCAGCTGCGCTACACCATTTCCGGCGTGGAGGCCACGACGTTCAACGAGGTCGACAAGAGAATAGACATCTCCGTCCGCATCCCCCGAGAGATCCGAAGGGATTTGAACCACGCGCTCTTCTCTTCACTCTTTCTCACCGACGGGGGAGCCGTTCCCCTTCGCACATTCGTCGATCTCGAGGAGGAGCAACCGGTTCGGGAGCTCACTCGCCGAAATCAGCGCCCCATGGTCACCATTTCCTCCGAACTCAGCGGCCTTTCGCCGGACGACGCCTGGCGCGAAGTCAAGGCGGTCGCGGATGAGATGAACCTCCCGCCGGGAGTCAGGCTCGTTCCGAGCGCTGAGCGCCAACAGATGTCGAAAAGCTTCCAGGATCTCAAGTGGGCGATGCTCTTGGCGTTCATGCTCGTGTACGTCATTCTGGCCGCCCAGTTCGAGTCCTTCCTGGATCCTTTTCTCATAGCCGTCGTCATCCCCATCGGGCTGGCCGGCTCCATAATAACCATCGCCGTCACTTCACAAACCATCAACGTGATCTCCATCATCGGCATGGTCGCGCTTCTCGGAATCGGCGTAAACGACGCCATCATAAAAGTCGACGCCGTCAAGCAACTCATCGCAAGCGGCATGCCCGGCCGGAAGGCCCTGCTCGAAGCCAGCCGGCTCCGCTTCCGCCCCATCATAATGACAAGTGCCACGACCATACTCGCCATGATACCCATGGCCGTGGGCATGGGAAGCGGCGCGCAGATCCAACGCCCTCTCGCCCTGACGATCATAGGCGGACTGTTTTTCACCACGACACTCACCCTTTTCTACACGCCGATTCTGTACATGCTGGCTCATCGCATCGGGAGGGAGGATGAAGAATGACCCGCTACTTCATCCGCCACCCTGTTACAATGTGGATGATTTTCGTCGCCTTCCTCTTGCTGGGCGTCTACTCCATACCTCATCTTCGTATCGAAGCCGTCCCTGAAGTCGACCTGCCCACCTTGACCGTCCAGACCACTTGGAGCAGCGCATCCCCTCTCGCCGTCCAGCGCTCGATAACCATTCCGATCGAGGAAGCGGTTCAAAAGCTTCGGGGGGTTCAGAAGATCAAGTCCATCAGCTCCGCCGGGCGTTCCCAGGTCGAGGTGTCCTTCCGCCGTAACACCAACCTGGAATTCGCCAGGGTTGAATTGAACGAACAACTCGGCTCGGTGCGAAGGACTCTACCTCCCAACGCCGGCCAACCGTACGTCGTACCCTACGTTCCGGAAGAGTTCAAGACCGATGCCTTCTTCACTTTCGGCATCGAGTCTTCGCTCGACCCGAACCAGCTCCGGGAGATGGCGGAGGACTGGGTGGTGCCAAGGTTACTCGCCATCGAAGGTATAGCGGACGCCACGGTCATGGGCGGAGCCCGCCGCCTCATAAAGGTCGTCTTGGATCGCCACAAGCTCGACATGTACGGGATCTCCCCCGACGACGTGCTGGGCGCCATCGAGAGGCTCGACGACGTCGCCGGAGCGGGTGCCGTCTACAGGTACGGGCGAAGGAGCTTCGTGTCCGTGCGAAGCTCGGCGGATATCCGGAGGATCAAGAACGCCGTCGTCGCCATGAGGGGTGACAAGTTGTTCAGATTGGACATGCTGGGCGAAGTCAGGCTGGCTCATGAAGATCCGGTCTATTTCGTGCGTGCCGACGGCAAGAACGTCGTCAGGGTCTCCGTCGAGAAACGAAGCGGAACGAACACGATCAGCGTCAGCAAGGCTTTGCGCAAAGCCCTTCCCGAGATCGAAAGAGCGGTCCCCTTCGACGTCAAGTTCCACGTGGACGATGACCAGGGGGAGGAGCTCGAACAGAAGCTGGATGATCTCGTCCTGCGCTCGTTCGTCATACTCGGGCTTCTGTTCGTCCTGCTGATCGCCACGTTGCGCAGGGTCAGGTTGACACTGATCGTCACCGGATCCATCATCTTCTCGGTTCTCATATCATTGAGCCTTTTCTACTTCTTCGGCATCTCCGTCAACTTCATAACCATCAGCGGCCTCACGGTCTGCTTCGGCATGATCCTGGACAACAGCATCCTCGTGCTGGATGCCATTCACAGGCGCGCCGCCGCCATGGAAAAAGCGGGTGAGGCCGGGCTCTCCATGCGTACCAAGCTCAAGGTGGCCTTGGAGACGGTGGCCGGAGGCACCGAAGAGGTCTTCTTTCCTATCCTGGCCACGACCCTCACCACGATGGTCGCCTTCGTCTCGTTCATCTTTCTTTCCGGCAGGCTGGCACTCTATTACATTCCTCTCGCCGTATCCGTCGCCACCGCGCTCGGAGCTTCTCTCTTCGTAGCCTTCGGCTGGGTCCCCGTAGTCGTGCACGACTGGTGGGCCCGGCCGCTCGTCAAGAGAACCGGTGACGGGCCCAACGAAATAACCGACCCCGCCGAACTCGCCCCGTACGTGGAAGATCTTCCCGATCTCGAAGCAAGGCCGCCGTTCATCGAACGCGTCTTCGACCGCCTTCAACGTTTCTGGTTCATAATGGTCCCCGCTCTCTGCGTGCTCCTCGTATGGGGATGGCACGTCTACGACACCAAGGTGATCAAGGGCGGTTTTTGGCGCATGCCCGACAAAGAGCAGCTCATCGTCTATCTGGAAATGCCCTCGGGCACCGACATCGAGCTCACTTCCGAAACCTTCCTGGCCTTCGAACGAGCTCTGCAGCCGATTCCCAACGGCGCGAGAATGCGTTCACAAGTCTGGGGAAACCAAGCGTTCATGACCATAGAGTTCAGCGACTCTCTCAAGAGGACGGAGATCCCGATGTACTACAGGGCCCTCCTGACCGAGCAAGCCGACCAGTTGGGCGGTTCTTCGATTTTCATATCCGGCTTCTCCGATACTCCGTACATAAAAGGAACGTTCCAGGGATCCGCGCTCAATTCCCTCATAAAGATAACGGGCTACAACTCCAAACGATTGAAAGCGATATGTGAGAGGACGCTCAACCAGATCCGCCAAAACCGCAGGGTGAGGAACGCACGCATAACCACCGGGGCACGTTTCACCCGAGCCTTCCAGGATGAGATCGTCATCAACCTGGATCGTTACAAGCTAGCAGCCAACGCCTTGAGCGCCGCCCAGGTGGTGCGGCACATCCAAAGACTCCTCGGCGTCGATATTCCCTGGATGATGCAGGTTGAAGGCGAGAGGCAACGCATTCAATTGAGCTTCAGCGACTCAGACAGCCTCGAATACGACGCTGCCCTGAAGACACTCATAAGAAACCAGCGGGGGGAATGGGTGAGGCTGGGAGACCTCGTTCAGGCGGAGATCAGGCCCTTGACGGGAACCATCGTGCGGGAGAACCAGAAGTACTCCTCGTACATCAACTGGGAGTACATCGGCACTGAAGCGATGCGACAATCTTTCATCAAGCACGTTCTTGCCGGTTTGACCCTGCCTTACGGTTATGAGGCCGAGGAGGCGAAGAGGGAATTCTTCACCAAGCAGGAGGAAGAAGAACTCGCCTTGACGATAGTTCTGGCGATCGCTTTCATATTCATGGTTCTCGCTGCTCTCTTCGAGAGTATTTCCCTTCCCCTCCTCGTGTTGTTGTCCTTGCCCATGTCCATGGTCGGCGTCTTCCTCGCGTTCTGGTGGACGGAATCGACATTCGATTCGTCCGCGCGCATCGGACTCGTCCTGCTCTTCGGAATCGTGGTGAACAACGCCATTCTGCTGGTAAGTCGCTTTCGTACCGAGGCGGCCGGCATCCTGAAAATAAAGCTTGGCCGGGATCCGGGCGCGCACGCCGCTCTCTTTCCGCGAACGAGAAAACAAGTCGGCGGGATCGACATGGCTCTCCTTCCCGCCGGCGAGAGGATCGCTTTGCTCAGGCGGGCGGTGGCCAGGGCCACTCACATACGCCTGCGCTCCATACTCCTCACCAGCTCGACAACCATCGTCGGTCTCGCCCCGCTGCTCTTCCACTTCGGCGAGACCAAGGACAAGGATATTTGGGAGAATCTCGCGCTCGCCTCCATCGGCGGCATCGCTGCCAGCACGGTACTGATCGTATTGACTATCCCTCCCCTGTACTACTTCTGCGTGAGAACTGCATGGGTCTTGAGGAAGCTTGCCTCGCGGCTTCTTCGCAGACTCCAGCGATATTCCCGGCCGGCTCGTCCCGCTTGAATCATCGATCTAGTTTCCTGATCTCTCCTTCAATGCCCCGACGACGGCGGCGAACGAGTCCATTCCAAGGGCGCGATCTAAGTCCGCTTCCAGCCCGTAACGAGAGCCAAGCAGCTCGAGAAGGGCCCACGCGGCCAGCGCATGACCTCTTCGGTCGGGATGCGGGTCGCTTGCAAAATAGAGGGGAAAGGACTTCGATACCTTCTTGAACACTCCCAACGGATAGGCGAACGGTATTTCATGCAAAGCCAGGAAGTCGTTCAACCTCCGGTACGGAGCCGAAAAATCCAGCAACCCGCTGTCGATGCCCGATTCTTTGAGAAGCGAAGACTTCCAGTCCTCGTCCACTTCCAGTTTGGTCGGCAGCGCGAAGACGACGAGCTTCGCCCCGTCCCGTGTGCATTCCGCGTTCAAGCGCAATATGACGGCTTCGGTGACTTTCCAGGCCTCGGCGAACCGGTCCGGGTACGCCTTCTCGTAGACCGTCCAGTAGGAATAGTGTCGCTCGAAATAATGCCCCGCGAACCCCGGCGGGAGACCACTCCCCACTTCCCGCCTCTCCGCCCTCCAGCGATCGATTCGCCGCTTCACGAAGACGAGAAAACGGCTCTTCTTCAGGATCGCCTTCGCCCTTGGAGCATTCCGTGGCTCCGGTCTGGCGAGCTTTGCCTTTGTGAGGAAGAGAGAGTCGGAGCGGATGACGAACCTGGGCTTGGGGGAGGCGCCCAGGTAGAGATGATCGAGCATGTTGTTGAGAACGTCGTTGCTAAGCGTCAATGTCAATATCACGAGATCGGGATGGAGATTTCGTCCCTTCCGCTCGTAGTAGAGCAGCTCCTGGTCGTTTCCCCACCCCGGGACCCCTGCATTCAACACCTCGACATCGTCGCCGAGGGCTCTCTGCATGATATCTGAAAAACGATCACCATAGTCGAGGCCGATACCGAAGGCGACGGAATCACCGAGGATGAGTATCCGCTTCTTGCCCGATTCCCGCTTCTCCGGGATTTCCCTGTCTCTGAGTCCCAGCGAGTTTACCTCGACCAGGTAGTCGAACCCCTTCCCGTAGTCCACGCTGCGCATGTGTGATCCGGGCACGAGACTCCAGCCGAGAGCGTCGTCGAACCCGATCACCACGCCCAGGCTCTCCGGATAATAGACCAGGCGCGTCACCGCCTCGGCGAGAAGAAACATGACGGCGAGTGATGCGAACGCGAGCAAGAGGTTCTTCTTGTCCATCCATACCACGGCTCTTTCGCCATTCCCGATCACTTTGTCTTTACCGGCGGTGCGGGTCGCCGGGGCATGCTCATCGGTTCGGCTTTAATCTCTTTTTCCAGCTCCGCTATGGCGGCGTCCAGCTGGGGATCCTTTCCTTCTATCACCGACTTGGGATCGTTTTCCACGACAAGGTCCGGATCTACGCCGTGATTCTCGATCGACCACGTGCCGTCCGTGGACACGAAACCGTATTCAGGAACGAACACGCTGCCGCCGTCGAGCAACGGCCCGTGGCTCGTGATGCCGATCACACCTCCCCACGAACGCTTGCCTATCAGCTTCCCCAGGCCCGCCTTCTTGAACATCGCCGGAAAGATGTCACCGTCCGACGCCGAGGTCTCGTTCAAGAGACAAACCAGGTGCCCGTGAAACGTCTTCTCGGGATAAGTATAGGGGTAATCACTGTTCCTCGAATAATCCACGCTGAGGAGCTTTCTTCCGAGTCTCTCGATTATCATCTGCGAGACGTTTCCTCCCCCGTTCCCTCTCACATCCACGATCAGGCCTTCCTTGCGTATCTGCCCGTAGTACCATTTAATGAATTCCTGTATGCCTTTCGCGCCCATGTCCGGAATGTGCAGGTAGCCTATCCGGCCGTTCGTCTTCTCCTCCACGTACTTGCGCTTCGCCGCAACCCAGTTGTAGTAGATCAGGTTCCATTCGCTGGATACAGGCTTGTAGCGGACCTTGCGGGCTCCCTTGAAGCTCGGGCGCGAATTGATGGTGAGTTCGACCGGCCTGTCCGCTTTGTGCAGCAACAACTTGTAGGGATTGACGTCGGGAGTCAATTCTTCGCCGTCTATCGCCAGGACGTAATCGCCCTCCCTCACGTCTATGCCTATCTCCGTCAACGGCGAACGATAAGCGTCTTCTTCGTTCTGCCCTTCTAATATCTTCGCTATCCTGTATCGCCCCGCTTTCTCGTCCAGCTCGAAGCGCGCCCCCGGCAATCCGGCCTTGGGACGCTGGGGAATCTCGTAATCTCCGCCCGAAATATACGCATGAGATACGCTCAGTTCGGCGATCATCTCGCCGATGACATAATTCAAGTCGGAGCGGTGAGCCACGTACCGGAGAAGGGGTTTGTATTGCTCCCTGAGCGCTTCCCAGTCGTAGCCGTGCATGTTGGGGACGTAGAAGAAGTCCCTGAACCGTCGCCATACCTCGTTGAACACCTCCGCCCATTCCTGTGCGGGAACGCGATCAACCATGAGGCCCTTGGTGGACACGGTCTTCTTCGAACCGTCCGCCTCCGGCTTCACGTCGTACAAGTTGAAAGCGCCTGATTGCCGGACGAGAACCTTCTTCCCGTCCCGGGATAGCGCGTATCCGGATACCTTCTTAGTGATCGGCTTGGCCTCGCGCTTTTCGAGAGAGAAGATCATGAGCGCCGATTCTTTGTCACTCTTTCTACCGTAATAAAAGGCGGTGCCTTTTACGTAGACGAGGTTTCCCTCTATGGCCGCCAGGCCGTAGTAGTTGTCCGCCGGTACCGGCACCCTGGCCACGCGTGAGGCGAGGCCGTCGAAGTCTATCTTGATGTATCCCTTTTTCTTCTTGCTCTTCTCCTTCTTCGGCTCCTTTTCCTCCTCCAATGCGACCTCGTCGCTCCGGGGCGGGAAAGGATGCTCAACGTCTTTTCTCAGCGCGACCGCGAAAATGCAGGTTTCCCGATCCAGCACGTAGTTCCACTCGATGGAGCCTATCTGCGGCGCATACTCCCTGTCGCTGAGATAGAAGAGATATTTTCCATCCGGACCCCAGGCGGGATCGTATTCGTTGAAATACGGTCCGGTGACCCTGTGGAGCTTCTCCTTGGATACGTCGTAGATGTAGATGGATTTCATCCGGTTGGGATCCGTCAGGCTGAATGCGAGATATCCGCCGTTCGGCGACCACTCGTAGTCGAGAACCTGATTGTCCCTCTCATCGGCTACTTCCTTGACCTCCTTGTTCGCTACCGTCAGAACGAACAGCTTGCCGTTCTTGTCGCTGAACGCGATCCGCTTGCCGTCCGGCGACCAGACCGGCCGGTAACGCATGCAATTTCCGTCATTGGTGAGCCGCGTCACCTCGCCGGAACCGTCCTGGTCGACGAGGTAGATCTCCTCCTCGCCGTCTCTGTCGGATATGAACGCTATCTTCTTGCCGTCCGGGGACCAGGCGGCCGCCTTGTCGTGAGCAAAGGAGGAGTTGGTCAGGTTCCGCGTGGGACCCTTCTCTATGGGCGCGGTGAATACGTCTCCCCTGGCCACGAAGAGCGCCCGCTTCCCCTTGGGGCTCAAGCCCCAGTCCTCGATCAGATTCGCGGCACAGACGTGGGCGGGCCGCATCGCCACGCCGTCGTTGGGAACGTATATCGATATCTTCTCGTCGTCGCCCGTCCTCGTGTCGAAAACCCTGAGTTCCCCGTCGAGTTCGTAAACTATCCTTCCCTCCTCGTCTGCGCTCGGCCACCTCACGTCCCACTCCGTCTCGTGGGTTATCTGCTGCGTCGCGCCGGTGGAAGGATCATAGGAATACAAGTTCAGCTTGCCGTCTCGATCTGAAGTGAAATATATCATGTCCCCGATCCACATGGGATCCCTGTCGCATCGCTTGCTGTCCGTGATCCTTTGCGCCTCCAGGGTCTCGAGATCGAATATGTAGAGATCCTGGGCCCATCCCCCCTCGTAGCGCTTCCACGTGCGGAAATCGCGCACGAGAGGCGAATACACGACCTTTTTTCCATCCGGCGAAAGATCCCCCGCACCGGAAACGGGCATGGGCAACGCGACCGGCAACCCGCCTTCCATCGGCACAGTGTAGAGTCTGGATTCGGTGAGATCCCACCCGTCCCGGAGGGAACGAAAGAGAACGGCTTTTCCATCCCTGGTCCAACCGTAGACTTGGTTGTCGTATCCCCAGCGCGGAGCCAGAGGACCGCGCGCCGGATAATAGGTCA
Source organism: uncultured bacterium (assembly GCA_964464035.1). Classification (GTDB taxonomy): domain Bacteria; phylum Krumholzibacteriota; class Krumholzibacteriia; order WVZY01; family WVZY01; genus CAYXEN01. The sequence continues at coordinate 23,888 of CAYXEN010000026.1, forward strand.
GCTTGCGCGGAATACCCCCCTTGCTCGGAATCACGTAGACCTGCTCGTCACCGTCGTATTGCCCGGTGAACGCGATCCACTCGCCGTCCGGCGAGAATTTAGGGAACAGTTCCAAACCCGGATGAGCAGTGAGACGAAACGCCTCGCCTCCCGAACTCGGCGCGATCCACAGATCCCCCGCATAGCAGAACACCACCTTGTCACCGTGGATGTCCGGAAAGCGGAGAAGCTTCGTCTGGGCCTCCAGCCGCGTCGTCGACAAGCCCAAGATCATCGCTACGAACAGTTGCAGGAAGATTGCTGCGTGGCGGGACTTCTGCATCATTCACACCTCCGATTATCGATTGGATGTCTGCTGATCCGTCGAAGAAACCGATAAAGCCCGTGGGGAAAGCTAGCGCCGGCACGGGGAACCCTCACCACCCGGCGGAAGCATGGACATGCCGGTATCGTTTCATGTTACCAGATTTTCCGAGCGGAGGCCATGGGCAATTCAACCCCACCCGGATCATTCCCCCACCATCTGCACGACGACTTCCCTCGTGCGCGGCCGATTGTCGAAGTCGAGGAGAACAAGCTGCTGCCATGTGCCAAGCACGAGTCTTCCATCGCTGAAGGGAATGCTCTGAGAAGTCTTGATCAGAAACGAACGCATGTGCGAAAAACCGTTGCCGTCGTGCCACGTGTCGTCGTGATGGTAAGGGCGCTTGGAGGGAAGGATCGCTTCCAGGAACTCGGGAATGTCTTCGAGAAGGCCGGGCTCGTATTCGATGGTGCCCACGGCGGCCGTGGACCCCGCCACGATCACGCACGCAATGCCCGAGCGAAGGCCCGAATCACCGATCGCTTCGTTCACGCGGGCGGTGATATCCTCCACGTGACAATACCCCTTGGTCTCGACTGAGAACCTCTCGGTCTTGACAGGCATCTTCAACACCTCCAGGCATCGATCACCATGCGCCCCGTTAAGGTACCGGTTCAGTGGCCTCGAGTTCTCTCCAGGACCGCAAGAGCCCTTTCGGCCGCTTCGAGAAGTGCACCCGGACCCACCCGCGAGCCGGTCGCCTTCTCCATCCAGAGATCGGGAGCGATGTCGCCCGCCTTCACCATGCGCTCGAATTCCTCCCCCACTTTTCCCGTCTTGCGCATCTGCTCCTGAACCTGAAATGCTATGAAGTAGCCTAGAGGGTAATCCGGAATGTAGAGGAACGAATGGAGAATGTGCGAATAGATGGCAAGAAGGTATACGTCCCGCACCCCGAAGACTCTTGCATAGAATCGGTTCCAAACGTCCTTGGCTATCTCGATCGTGGCTTGGCGCAATTCGGCCGGCGTGGCGTCCGGATGATCGTACATCCAGTGCCATATTCCCATGTCGATGAGCGCGACACCTGAAATCTCGTATGCTCCCCAATACTGGTCGATCGTCTCGAGGGCCTCGCTCCTTTCGTCCCGTGCGTTCTCGAGGCCGAGAAGCTCGAGGTCACGAGCCTGGAAAACGAAAGCCATGGCCTCGGTGAAGGCCGTATTGGGAACGCCCCTCAAGAGCGTGTGATCGATCTCGTTCAAGGACAACACCTGTTCCACGTTGTGGCCCATCTCGTGCACCGCGATGTTGAAACCTTTGTAATCCATCCCCTTGCTGCCTATCCGGGTGCGCAGGTGCGCCTTCTGCGAGCGCATTTCAGCGCCCCAGGCATGGCCCGACCCCCTCGCCGGGTCTACCTCTATGTTCTGTGCTATGAATACCGCCTTGTCTTTCGCGAAGCCCAGCTTCATGAGGAGGTTCGGTATGTCCTTCCAATAAGCCTCCGCCGTCGGGTATCTCTTGCGGACCATCTCGTCGAGCCTCGATTCGCTCAGCGCACCCCGCGGCTTGAACCCGTCGTACCAGATGTCGAAAGGCTCCAAGGGTCGCCCGAGACGTTTTTCTATGAGCCCGGCGACTTTCACCGCCACGGGAGATTCGAGGACGTCTTCCAGCATCCTTCTCACCCTCGCCTCGGGTATCTCCCGGTCCTCGTCGAACCTCCTCGCGATCAACGTCGGCGCGGTGGGAGAATAGGGATCGACCTTGCGCGAAGCGCGGAAGGTCTCTAGAATTATCGCATATCGCTCGTCCTGCTCGCGCTCGCCGCTCACCTCGTCCGGGCACTCGATCCCGGCCTCGTAGTCCTTGACCCTCGACGACTCGACCTCGTTGGTGAAAGGATTCCAGTCTACGCAGGGATTGTCCACAACCACGGCGGGTATGGTCTGATCGACTATCCTCTCCATCACCTTCACGATCATCCTCTGCTTGGCGAAACCGTTCTCCGCATCGCCGTAGTCCGCCTTTATTTCGTCCCTCAGGTTCCAATGGGACAAGAGCCGCATGCCGGGAGGAAACAGGCGCCTCCCTTCGGAATCGACCAAATGGTGCATCCATATGTTGTAGCCGGCGACGTACTTGTCCGCGTGCGCGGCCGCCCTGGCGACCGCAAGGTTCACCTCCGCCGGAATCCTCTTGCCGAAGCGCTCTGCCAGCCTCGCCTCGGCCCATTGCCTCCGCGTCCATTTCTCCCCCTGTTCCAACCGCTCCTCGAGCGTGGTGAGTGGAAAATTCAGCAGCACTACGAAAGCTATCCTGTTCGCAAAGAAATCCTCCGTTATGTGAGCGGCGGGATCGTAGCCGGCGAACAGCTCATCCACCGGCAGCATCGGCCCCAGGTCCAGGTCCGCCTGTTCGCGGAAGGCGAGGACTATCGCATTCATATAGCCGTCAAGTTTCTCGAGCAGCTTCTCGTAGCGGTCGAAGAGCATATCGAGGGTTTCCCGGTCTCCCGCGAAGTTCACGCGAACGAACTGCTCGAAGGCTTTCTCGTCACCGTCCTCCTCGCGCCAGAACATGCCGACCTGCTTCATGCCTCTCCGAAGCCTCCCGCGCTGATCGTCGCCGTAGCGGGACGTCAGCTCCTTTTCAAGTTTTTTCATGGATGCGCCCAGCCAGGCGGGCCCGCTCGAACTCGTTTTCATGGCAAACGCTCCGCAGGAAAAAAAGAGGCAGCCGACCGCTGCGACGGCCAATACGGAACACTTCATTTCGTTCTCCCGGGGATCAATGTGCGATACCGATCTATCCGGCCGATCTCCTCGGGCCGGCGGAGATGACTTCTTCCGAACAACCCTTCTCGAAGAGCTTGAAATTCTCTATGAACCTCGCCGCCAGTGCGTCGTATTTCTTCCAATATTCGCTTTCGTCCCCCCAGGAACTTGCGGGATCCAGGACCTCGCTCGGAACGCCGGGGCAGGTCACGGGAACATCGAAGCCGAACAACTCGTCCTTCCTGTATTCCACGTCATTCAAGTCGCCGCAGAGTGCCGCACTCAAGAGCCCACGCGTGTACTTGATGCTTATCCTTCTCCCTATTCCGAAAGGTCCCCCCGTCCATCCGGTGTTCACGAGCCAGCATTGGGATCCGTGCTTCAGGATGCGCGCCTTGAGCATCTCCGAGTACTCGAACGGAGTTCTGACCATGAAAGGCGCTCCGAAACAGGCACTGAAGGTTATCTCGGGTTCTATTCCCAGGCCGATCTCCGTTCCCGCGATCTTGGAAGTGTACCCGCTTATGAAGTGGTACTGGGCCTGCTCGGGCGTCAGCCTGGCTATGGGCGGGAGCACTCCTGAAGCGTCACACGTGAGAAATATTATGTTTCTCGGATGGCTCCTCACGAACCCTTCCCCCACCGCGTTCGGGATGAACTCGAGGGGATACGACGCCCTGGTGTTCTCGGTTATGATGTCGTCATCGAGATCTATCTTGCGGCTCACGGGGTCGTACACGACATTCTCGAGAATGGTACGGAACCTTTTCGTGGTCGCGTGAATCTGCGGCTCGTGTTCCGCGCTCAGCCTTATGACTTTCGCGTAGCATCCCCCTTCGAAGTTGAAAACGCCCTGGGAGCTCCAACCGTGCTCGTCGTCCCCGACGAGCCTCCGTGAAGGATCCGCCGACAGAGTGGTCTTGCCGGTGCCGCTGAGCCCGAAGAAGAGCGCCACGTCCCCTTCCTTCCCCACGTTCGCCGAGCAGTGCATCGGCAAGACGTCGCGCAGGGTCAGCAGGAAATTCAAGACGGTGAAGATCGATTTCTTTATCTCCCCGCCGTAGAGTGAATTGGCGATGATCCCGATTCTCTCCGCGAAATTTATTATGATGGCCGTTTCGGATCGCGTGCCGTCGACCTTGGGGTCGACCCTGAATCCATCGAGATCTATGATGGTGAATTCGGGCACGAACTTGCGAAGCGTATCCCGGTCATCGGTGGTGATGAACATGTTGCGCGCGAAAAGGCTGTGCCATGCCCTTTCCGTTATTATCCTCACGGCCAGCCTGTATTCCGGGTCCGCCCCTGCATAGCAATCCTGGACGAAGAGCTCTTCGTCCTGGCAATAGGCCTGTACGCGAGCGAGCAAGGCATTGAATTTTTCGAGGCTGAACGGGCGATTGTATATCCCCCACCAGACCTTGTCCTCGGTGCTGTGCTCCCTGACGATGAACTTGTCGGCGGCCGCTCTCGCCGTATGCTTGCCCGTGTTGACGAGGAGAGGGCCTTGGTGAGCTATCTTGGCCTCGTTGCGGAAAACAGCCTCCTCGTACAGGGCCGCGTCCGGGAGGTTCCAATAGACTCTGTCGAGATGGGTCAATCCATGGTTTTCCAGTCCGTACTCCGATGCCAGTTCCGCGGCCTCGCCCAGCGCTGGAGTCTGGAATTTCAGGTATTTGCTCATCACCAATCCCTTATCAGTTTCCTGTCTCCTATGTACAGCTCATTGGGCGCGTCCGGATCGAGAGCCCACTTGAGGCGTTCCACCCCTTCCGTCATGTCCTTGATCGACCCGCAGAAACTCAGCCGCAGATAGCCCTCCCAGCCGAACGCTATACCGGGTACGGTCAGCACCTGCACCTTGTCGATGAGAAACTCCGACAGCTTTACCGAATCTTTTTCATAAGCGCTGAAATCGGCGAAGCAATAGAACGTACCGTCGGGGCGCGTCACCTTCACTCCGTTGAACGAATCCAGGAGATCCATCATGACATTGCGGTTGTTCTCCAGCGTGACCCTTAGATTCTCGACGCAGGACTGCACGCCGTTGAGCGCCCCCACGGCGGCCTTCTGCAGGAGCACGGAGGGGCCGGAAGTCTGATGGGCCTGGATGTTGGTCATCGTCTCTATGAGTTTCTTGTTCGCGACGGCCCACCCGATCCTGAAACCGGTCATGGCGTACTGTTTGGAAACGCCGTTTATCACTATGAGCTTGGAGTTCTCGGACAGATCCTTGGCATACTTGTAACAGTTCACGGGCTTGCGTCCGTCGAAAACGAGCCTGTGATATATGTCGTCCATGATGAGATAGAGGTCCCGCCGCTCGCAGAAATCAACGATATCGGCTATGAATTGCTCGGAGTACACGGCTCCCGAGGGATTGTTCGGACTGTTGATGATCACGGCCTTGGTATAGGGGCCTACGTGCTCCTCTATGTCCTGGAGACGAGGGTGGAAAGTCCCGTCCTCGGGAACCACGGGAATCCCCACCGCTCCGCACAGCCTCGCCATGTCGGGATAACTCACCCAGTACGGAGACGGGAAGATCACTTCTTCCTGCGGGTTCAGCACCGCCTGCAGAGCGATCATGATCGCCTGCTTGGCCCCGGAGGCGGCCATCACGTTCTCGGGAGCGACCAGTCGTTCGTAGAATTCCTCCGTGTACTTGATGATCGCTTTCTTGAGAGCGGGGATACCGTCCGGCGGCGTGTAGCGTATCTCCCCGGTATTGAGATGGGCCGCCGTGGCGACGATCGCGTCCATCGGCGCCTTACTTTTGGGCTCTCCCCCCCCTAGATGGATCACCGGTTCACCCTTGGCTCTCAGGATCGCCGCCTTCTCGTTCAACCTGAGCGTGGGAGATGGTTTTATCGTCCTCGCAATCTGGCTTATACTCATAGTCCTTCCTCGGGCTGTGATCCTAGAGCTTATTTTAAGCGCCGATTTCTAGCAAGCATAATTTGGAAAAGCGCGCCCAGGAACTTTCCCGGCAGGATTTCCGTATAAACGATGATGCCAGGGGGACGAGGCCTCTTCCAGGACCGCTTCCCGCCCCGCCGAGCCCCCTTCTCACGGCTCATCATATGTTGTATCATGGCGGTAACAGAAGCTTCCGCTTCATCTAGGCTCCCGAAGACGGAAGCAGGCGCTAAACCGAGTTCGCCCCACCCGAACGAGGACAATACAACGGAATCGAAAGGGTATTCGACCATGACCGAATCATCGAGGCGTTCCTCTCGTCGCACGTGCCGTAACGAGCCCGTGCCCGCGGGAAATCCAAAGCCCGGAACTTTCGCCAGGCCCCTGATCTCTCTTCTCCTCGCCGTCTCTATTCTGCTTGCCGCGGGCTACGGCTGCAAGGATCGCGGCGCACCGAAGATAAGCGACAAACCGGATTCGGCGGCCGATGCGCGCGGCCGTCGCGGAAAGAAGTTCTCGCAGCCGCCGGCTCCCGTCGCCGTAGCCAGGGCCCGCCGCGGCTCCATCTCCACCTATTACACGGCGACCACCACCCTGGAAGCGGAGAAAGAGGCGCAGATAATCGCCAGGGTGAGCGGCGTGATCGAATCGATATTCTGCGAGGAAGGCGACGTGGTGAAGAAGGGGAGCGAGCTCCTCCGCGTGGACAACGCCGAGTATCGCCTGAAACTCTCCGAGGCTGAGGCCAAGAGCGCCACGCTCCAGGACAAGTACGATCGCATGAAAGACATGTGGAAAAGCAACCTCGTCTCGGAGGAAGAGTTCAATTCCGTCAAGAACGAACTCAAGGGCGCGAAGGCGACGGAGGAACTGGCCCGCTTGAACTTGTCCTATGCTCGCGTGACTGCTCCCTTCTCGGGTCACATCGTCCAGAGATTGGTGGACGTGGGACAGAACGTGAGCCTCGGAACCGCCCTGTTCGTGATCGCCGATTTCGATCCCCTTCTCGCCAAGGTTCACGTGCCCTCGAAGGAATTCAAGAAACTCAAGCCGGATCAACCGGTGGAATTGATTCTCGACAGCAGCGAAGAAAAGCTCGAGGGGCGTATAAAACTGGTCAGCCCCATAATAGACCCGGCGAGCGGCACGATCAAGGTGACAATCGAGATCCCCGAGTATCCCGAGTCCACGCGCCCGGGCGACTTCGCCGAAGTGAAAATCGTGACCGAGACGAGGGATGGAAGCCTCCTCGTTCCCAAGAAAGCCGTCTTCACCGACCGCGGCGAGCAGGTCGTTTTCGTAGCATCCGGGAGAACAGCCGAGCGAAGGGTCGTGGACGTGGGATTCGTGGACGATCTCGATGCCGAGATCCTGAGCGGAGTCTCAGATGGAGAACTCGTCGTCGTCAAGGGGCAGCGATCCCTCAGGAACGGCGCTCCCATCAAGATTCTCGAAGGTGAAGGCGCACGACCCGGGCAGGCGCAGAAAGGGACCAGATGAGATCCCTCATAGCCCTCGCAGTGCGCCGTCGCGTCAGCGTATTCATGTGCACGATCGCCGTGGCCGCGTTCGGCATCGTCGGCTACAATCGACTCGCCCTCGAGCTCTTCCCCGACATCAGCTATCCATCTCTCACCATCCAGACCGATTTCCCGGATACGGCTCCCCAGGAGGTGGAGAATCTCCTCACCCGACCCATCGAGGAGGCGGTCGGAGTTCTCAAGGGACTGCGCACGATCCACTCCGTGTCGAGGCCGGGCGTATCGGAAGTGACGCTGGAATTCGCTTGGAATTCCGACATGGACATGCTGTCCATGGAAGTGCGGGACAAACTCGATCGCTTGATACTTCCCGACGGGGCCGAGGATCCCATAGTTCTCAGGTTCGATC
>CAYXEN010000027.1:0-30768 GCA_964464035.1 uncultured bacterium
GGGGGGGCGCGGGGGGCGGTACGATCGAGCAACTTTATGCCGTAGAGACCGGCGGAGGGGGCCCCCCCGATGACTCCTATGGAGTTGTCGAGGGCAGCGATCGTACCCGAAACGTGGGTTCCATGGCCGTTGTCGTCCTTGGGATCGTTGTCGTTGTTCACGAAGTCATAGCCGCCCTTGTAATTGGAGGCGAGGTCGCTGTGCGTGTAATCGATTCCCGTATCGATGACGCCGACTTTGGCTCCGCTTCCCTTGACGCCGCGGGAATGCGCCGCCGGGGCGTTGACTCTGTTGATGCCCCAGGGCACGGTCTGCCCCACAGCGTGGACTGTTCTGTTGGGCTCTATGTATGCCACGTCGGGGTTCGTCTTCAGTTTGTTGAGCTGATCCTGCGTGAGCGTGGCGGCGAAACCCTGGAGAACCGTACCGTAGGTGTGTTTGGCCGTGAACCCCAAGGTTTTCTGCAGATCGTTCACGCGCGCGGCCGCCATCGGCCGGTTGGGATACTTCCCACTCTTGAAGACGACGATGTATTGACCGGGGATGATCTGTCCGTCGGTTCCTGCAGCGGTGATCTCGTCATTTGTCGGAGTTACGGGAGTATCCTGGAGACAGGAGAAAAAGGTGATGCTCAGAAGTATGCACAGGGCAAGGCCCAACAATCTTTTCATATCGAATGTCCTCCTCATTTGAGAGTAATCATGCACACTGAAGGAAGAAGAAACGAGTTCGAGCCTTCCTTGTCTTTATCCGCCTCGCATTTGTTTGACACCTCCTTTCTACTTGGTGGATGGATGTTTGAGGCGAGAGAGCAGTGTGGGACGAGAAAAGACTTATGCAAGGTGGTCGCTTCTATTCTGCAGCTTAAGGAGAGCATCTATTTTCTTCTTGGAAAAGACAGCCTGAGGAATTGAATGGCGCGATTATAACCCCCTTTTCTCCGGCTTGTCAAGAAATATCAATATTAATGTGCATGCTCCGAATTATTTTCTTGTGCGGGCATTTCGACAAGAAGAGAAATAATGTGTAAGGATTTCTTTACACATGTTCCTATCTCGGGTGACCGATGGATTCAGCAAGTGGATTGAGAGTGTGTCAAGAAGCGTTCGCAGGCGGGGTGAGGGGCGCTACCGGATAGTCGCCCGGAAGACGGCGGTTTTCAAGTCGGTATCTCTACTCTGTCCGCTTCCGAACTCGATTCCTCCGGTATGGACGTGTGAAGCTCCGGTTCGGTACAGTCCGCCGAATCGCGCTTGCCCAGGTAGAGGCGAGCTATTCGGGAAGCGATGATGTCGAATGAGTGGTTCTCTTCTATCCACTTCCTGGCCGCGCGCGACATTTCGAGCCTTTTCCTGTCGTCGCCTGCGAGCGATTCCAGGCTTGCTACGGCGCTTCCGGGGTCGGACGGCTCCACGAGGAAGCCGTTGAGGCCGTCTTCTATCAACTGGTCGATGCCGGGACCTCGAGCCGCGATGATGGGGAGACCGCTGGACAATGCTTCCAGCATCGAGTTGGACATTCCTTCCGATTCCGAGAAACTCAAGTACACGTCAGCCGCCTTCAACAAGTCCGGGATCGTTTTCCTCGATACCGGGCCGAGGAACCTGACCGAACCTTCGGGCAGAAAGTACTCGCTGTATCTGCCCAGATTCTCTTCTTCCTCGCCTCCGCCGGCCACGACGAGAACCGCGTTCGGATACTTGGCTATGAAACTCTTCCACGCCTGGAGAATCCCCATCACGTTCTTGCGCTTGATAAGCCTGCCGACGGTCACCCCGATGAACGATTCCTCGGGAATTCGCAGGGATTTTCTTTTCTCCCTCTTTTGCTCTTCCGGTACGGGTGCGAACGTTTCCGTATCGACGCCGTTCGGAATGTCGGCGATCTTTTCCTGCGGTATGCCCATTCTTCTCATGGCGGTCACCGCGTCCGGGCTGAGGGGGATGACGGCGTCCGCCTTATCGAGTACGAAGCGGAGACGTATGCGACCCAGGCGGCTTCTCTCCTGTCTGGTGAAGGCCGATCCCGGACCGTATCGGGGAACGAGAAGGATGAATTTCTTGTCGGGGAAGAGCTTCTTTATTATGGCTCCGGTGAGGGCGGGCGAGTCGAAAGAATGCACATGGATTATGTCGAACCGGTTGCGGTTCCTTATGAGGAAGGCCAGTGAGCTGAAGAAGAAGCTGGCGGGTTTGAAGAGAGCTCTTTTCCGTATGATTTGTACTCCGTCTTTGTCCTCGAAAGCCGGGGTATCCTGCAAGCGTCTGGTGAGTATGAAAATCTTGAATCCAGCTGCGGCCAGCTTTCCGGCCAGGCCGTGGAGCTGGACTTCAGACCCTCCGACCAGAGGGAAGTAGCTTGGAATCAACATGCATACCTTGAGCATGTTTTTCATATGTTTCGTCTCCTCCCGACTCTAAGTCCGTGTTCTTCAACCATAGTTCGAACATGAAAAGGCTCCAAAGCAACCGACCGCAGTGGTATCGACCTTTCAGGAAACCCTGCACCAGGTCGGTGACCCGGTCGGCGTGCAGGAACCCCTCCCCTCGGATCTTCTCTGCATCGAGCTCCTTGAGCAGGGAATCCTTCATCGGCCCCTTGAGCCAAGGTTCGATGGGGATGGTGAATCCCTGTTTCGGTCGATCCAGGATTTCCCTTGGGATGAGCTCGGTGGTTATCGTTCTCAGCAGGTGTTTACCCCGTCCGTCTTTCACGTTGATGTGGGTTGGAAGGGAGGCTGTGAACTCGACGATCCTGTGGTCGAGCAAGGGGACGCGCACTTCCAGTGAAACCGCCATGCTCGCTCTGTCCACCTTGGTCAGGATGTCGTCAACCAGATACGTATGGATGTCCACGAGCGACATGGAATGGATCGGGTCGATGTCGCCGAGCGATGAGAAAGTCTTGTGAAAGGAGGAATCGGCGAAGAGATAGTCTTGCAGGTTCGGGGCGTCGCTCATGTCTCCCTCGAGTTCGGAGCCGAACGCAGAGCTCGAGCCGCGGGCGATAGTCTCCGGGTATTTGACGAACAACTCCGGCCTCCCGTCTTTCCAAGAGGATATCCTGTGGTGGTAAAGAGATTTTATCGAATCGAAGGCGAGGTTGGACCCCAGTCGTCTCCACTTGTCCGAGGGTATGTGAGCGAACAGCTTGGAAAGCGGGCCTCTGACCGGTGAAAAGACTCTGGCCAACGCAAGAAGCTTGGCGGTGGTAACGTAACGGATGTACCCCCTGAAAAGCTCGTCTCCACCATCCCCGGACAATGCGACGATGAGACCGCTTCGCCGCGCGAAACCGGAGACCAGGTAAGTGGGTAAAGCGGAGAAATCGCCGTAGGGTTCGTCGTAGATCCCGCTTATCTTGGAGAGCATCTGCATCGCCTCTTCGGCGGTGAAGATGAGTTCATGGTGATTGGTGCCCAGGTGACGCGCAACGGCTCTTGCGTAGGGCGATTCATCGTATCCTTTTTCCTTGAATCCGATCGTGAATGTGTCGATTTTTTCCGCTCCCGCTTCTTTCATCATCGCCACTACCAGGCTGCTGTCGTATCCTCCGCTCAAGAAGGCGCCGAGGGGAACGTCGCTCATCAAGCGGATGTGGACGGAATCCATCAGTAGATCGCGGCACCTCTTGACGGCTTCGTCGAAGCCGATGTCGATGGGTCCCTGTTCGATGATGGAAAGGAGATCCCAGTAGCGGTGTTTCTCGAAGTTCTTCCCGTCCATGACCAGGTATTCCCCGGGCATCAACCGGTGCGTATCCGCGAATATGCTGCCTGGACCCGGAACGTACGAGAAGGTCAAAAAGAGACCGAGGTGCCTCGGGTCTATCCTGGCACGGAAGAGGGGATGTTTCCTGATCGCGCCGAGCTCCGACCCGAACAGAAAGACGCCGTCACGATGGTAATAATATAGAGGTTTTATGCCCAGGCGATCCCGCGCCAGTATCATTTCGCGGCGGTTACGGTCCCATATCGCCAAGGCGAACATGCCGTTGAGCCTGGAGAATAGATCCGTCCCCCATTCCTCGTAACCGTGTACCAGGACCTCGCTGTCCGTCCTCGACGTGAACTTGTGCCCCGCTTCCTCGAGCCGGCGCCTGAGCAACATATAATTGTAGATCTCGCCGTTGAATGCGAGTACCACGCTCCTGTCCTCGTTGTACATCGGTTGAGCGCCGTTGGGCGAGAGATCTATGATAGAGAGCCTTCGATGAGCCAGGCCCACCGTGATGTCCTGCGAGCCGTTCCGGGCGGGCGGGCGAATGGTTTCATAAAAGAAACCGTGATCGTCCGGTCCTCGGTGGATTATCGGCTCGGACATCGCCTCGAGCTCGCGTCGGCTCGAATTCCTGCCGAGGAGGTGAAAACCGGCGATACCGCACATGCACTCGTCCTTTCGATCGATGGGGCGATTACTTGTTTCAAAGGTGTTTTCGCATATCGCGAGTCGAACTTGAGTCAATTCATCCCGGTTCGCTGGAGGGGGATGATTCGGCCCCATCCGTGGGTCTTTCCGTTCACATTCGGGGCCAAGAGTGTCCATTGTCTTGACATGTATTGGGCCCGTCCAGTGGATTTTTGAGCCGGGCGAGGCGACGTTCCCCGGCAAGCATCAAATAAATTATAATTATTGTGCTTTTATTTTCTTGACGAAGAGGTTATTTTTCAATTAATTAATGTAGAACCCCACCTCCTGCGGCCCGCTTCAGCCGCGCCTTCTCCCCCGCATAGGGAAGGAATTGGACTCGTTGGCACGGGAATTGTTCCTGTTTGACTTGAGGTACATCATGCGGAAAAAAATTCTCACACCAGGCAACTCGTTTTGCTCGCTGGGGTTGACCGTCCTGAGCCTGGTTTCCGCCGTCATCCTCCCCGGCGCGTTGCTCGGGCTGCATCCACAGTCCTCCTTTGCGGCCGCAGCCGGATCGGCCGATTATTCGTACAGTTCGAGCTACGCCGAAGAAATCGGCGGCGGCGGAAATCTATTCGCCACCAAGGCGGACTTGATGATTTCTTCCGCCGAGAGTTTCATCAAATCGAAGGACTATGCTTCGGCTGCAAAGATCGTCTCCGAAGTCACCGCGGAGTACCCGGATTATGTTCCGGGCTGGTTGCTGCTCGGGTATTCGAGAAGCCTTCTTGGCGACTACCGGGGCTCCAACGAGGCGTATCTCAAGGCTCTCGAACTCGGAGCCGATCCCACTACGATCAACACGCGCACTGCTTACAATTACATGAAGCTCAACGATTGGGAGAATGCGAAGAAGAGCTACGACAGCATACTGGAATCCGACGAGAACAACGCCGCCGCCCTGACCCAGCTCGGTTACATAGGGGTCATGCAGGGTGACATGGAAAGGGCGGCCTACTATTATAAGAAGGCTCTCGATATCGAGCCGGAGGATCAACATTTGCTGTACTCTCTTTCCAACGTTCTCATCAAGCTCGGTGATGAGCAGGAAGCCGTTCGCCTGCTGGAGAAAGCCGCGGAGTTGGCCCCCGGGAATCCCAAATACTTGAAGAAACTTTCATCCCTGTACCTCAAGAAGAGAGATTTCAGGGAGGCCTTGCCCGTGTTGCAGAAACTGGCTGAACTCCGCCCCCGGGATACCAACGTTCACCGCAACCTCGGCGTTGCATTGTACGAATTGGGCGAGAGGGAAGCGGCCGCCGATGAGTTCGAGAAGGTCGCCTCGTGCGGCGGTGATCTGAAAGGCCTTCACGGGCCCATGGCCGAGTGTTTTCTCAAGGTGGGCGATTCAAGCAAGGCCATGACTTACATACGACAAGGGTTGAAGGAGAACACCCAGCAAGCCTGGTTGTACTCGCTCTGGGGAAAGATTCTCGAGAAGAACGGGGATTACGATTCGGCGATAAGCAAGTTCAGCAAAGCGGTGAACCTGGGGCAGGAGCCTTGGAGCGCTTATGCCAAGAAGCAGATAGCCAGGCAGAAGCAATTGAAGAAGAGAGCTCGAATGCTCGCCAAGCAAGCCGGCCGTTCCGGAATCAAGAAGAAACAGTAGATCGCACACGAGGAGTGAGGCCCGTGCGGGACACGCTCTAGTGTCCAAGACCCCCTTCATGTTACAATGAGGGGGGTCTTTTCCATGGATATAGAGATGCGTGCAGCGAAACCGGCCATATTTGTGTTCTTGCTCGCCTTGCTCCTGCGCTTGGCCCTTCTGGCGGTCCTCTACGGGGTTCCTTCTTTCTTCGATCCCCAATACGTCACGGATCACTGGGATCACTTATCCCGCAACATCCTTGCAGGCAAAGGGTTCAGTTGGGTGGAGGACGGCTCCGTACCCACTGTTTCGCGCGCTCCGATGTACGCTCTATTTCTCGCCGTCCTGATCAAGTTGACGTCCGGGAATCTCTTGCTGATCAGGATCTTGTACCTGGTCCTCGATGCCTTCACTGCTGTTCTGGTTTACAAGCTGGCCGGAAGAATGGTGAAAAGCGAGGCCGCGTCCCTTTTCGCCGCGCTCTTCTATGCGATCTTCCTCTTTCCGGCTTGGCATGCATGCAAGCTCGCTCCGGATGCTTTCTTCTCTTTCGTATTCCTCGTCGCCGTCATCGTGCTGATCGGGTTGCTGCGGGCTTGCCGGGCGGGAGGGGGAACCGCGGCGCAAGCCGTGCTTGCCGGATTGCTCTTGGGGATCGCGATCCTGACCAAGAAGACCGTCCTGCTTCTGCCGCCGGCGGTCTTCATGCTGATGGCCGCCAGGGGAGGATGGAGCGGAAGGTCGTTGCGCAACGCCGTGCTGTTTCTTCTCGTCTGCGGCGTCACCCTCGGTCCATGGGTCTACCGTAACTACCGGGTGACCGGCAGGATCGGAGTTCTTCAGACTCTGACTTGGTTCAACTACTGGTACGGCGAGTTCATGGACGAGAACTCGGGTCGATTCGACATGGCGGAAGCCCAGCGGAAGGCGGCCGAGTACATCGCCGGTTTGAGTGACATCGACGCGTATCTTCCGTACGGGTTGCCGCCGCGTTTGGACATCGAAAGGGAGAACAAGCTGCGGGCCCTCGCCCTGGAGAACATCGCGCGTTCGCCGGGTCATTTTCTCGGCAAGACCTTGCGGAACGTTGCTCGATTCTGGTACCTGACGGAGACTGAACGCATCCTGGCGTTCACGAAACTGGTGGGGGCGATCCTGTTCATACTGTTCGCGGCCGGAGTCTTCGTTGCGGCGAGATCCGGCGACGTGGCGGGCGACTACCCGATCCTCATCGCCGTGGTGCTGTATTTCAACCTGATCTATGCGCCCGTGTTCTCAATAATGAGATACATGATACCCGTCCTCCCCTACGTGGCGTTCTTCGCCGGCCTCGCCCTGGCGGCGCTTTGGAGGAAAGCGGCACGTCAACACGTCCTGTGGCGGCTGGGCGTCGCGGATATGAGGGGGTGAGCGGGATGGGAACGGCAAGCGACTGCGAGTCCCGGCGGCCTCAATAGAGAAATCTCCTCAATGCGCCGTAGGCGGAGGCGCTGAGAAGATATCGCGCCCGCGAATAGATCTTCACGAACCTCCCGTAATTCACGAGTTCCCCCATGAAGCGCATCTTGAATTCTCTCACGCCGTAGGGCTTGTTGGGATCTCCGGCCCCGCCGAAATCGAAGACCTCGAATCCGTTTTCCGCTCCCCATCTCATCATGTCCCAGGCGAGCAGGGCGTTGGCGTTCGTCGCGTCCCCCCTTGCATTGCTTCCCGCGAACCAGTCGAATACCCTGCCCTTGTACAGGAGCGCCGCCCTCGAGGCCACGAATCCGTCGTCATCCCTGGCCAGCGTCACCCTCAGCATCCCATTTGGATGGAGGTGACGCCATGCCTTGCGGAATACTTCAAGTTCGAAACATGGGATGTGAACCTTGGCGTAGGTCAGGGCGACCAGCTCGTGGAATTTCTCCAGTCCCTCGTCGTTCTCCAGATCGACGATTTCCAGTCCCGCCTGCTCGGCTTTTCTTATGGCCTTCCGCAGGCTTTGCGAGAATCCGCTCCAGACCTGCTCTTTGCCTTTGCCCAAGTCCACGAGATAATTCAAGTGGGGGACGTAACGGTACCCGCTCTGCGTGAGAAACGGGATGATGCGCGTTGCCTCCTCGACGTTTCTTATTTCCGTGTACAATGTCCGGCCTGCGACCTTGTCGTCGTGGGCCCGCACGAGTTTTCCCAGGTGGCGCATCAGGTATTTCGTGCCCAACTCGGGGGCCAACAAGAGACCGCCGTAGGATACGTTGCGGGAAGCCATGTTGGCGAAAGGGCCCTTTATTATCACGGTGAGGAGCGAGAACAGCGCCGCTCTTATCCGGTCCTCTTCCATGAGAAAGAACGTGCATGGAAGATACTTGTCGGAATTCCCGAAAATCTCGAAGAATGTCCGCGTGTGGAATACGTTGGCGGCGGGATTGCCCGAGACGAATTCATCCCATGCGCCCGGGTCGACGGTCTCTTCGACGTGAACACCCATAGAAGCTATCTATATACCAGGGCGTGGAAAATGGCAAGCCCGATCGAGCGTTTCGCGCGATCGGGCTGCACGTTGCGAAGAATCGGCCGGGAACGATTAATCGTAATACTCGGATCCCAGGTGGGTTATCAGCTCCTCGCCTTTGAGGTGGCGCAGGTTGTTCTTGAGCTTCATGAGCTGGATGAAGAGATCGTGCTCCGGGTAGAGTTCCGGAGCGCACATCGGGCTCTTGAAGTAGAACGAAAGCCATTCCTGGATTCCGTGCAAGCCGGCCCTTTGTGCGAAATCCATGAAGAGAGCAAGATCGAGAACTATCGGGGCGGCCAGGATGCTGTCACGGCAGAGAAAATCTATTTTTATCTGCATGGGATAGCCCAGCCAGCCGAAGATGTCGATGTTGTCCCAGCCTTCCTTGTTGTCTCCCCGGGGAGGATAGTAGTTGATGCGGACCTTGTGATAGAAATCACCGTAAAGGTCGGGATAGAGCTTCGGCTGCAGGATCGTTTCCAGGACGGACAGCTTGCTCACTTCCTTCGTCTTGAAGGAATCGGGATCGTCCAGCACCTCACCGTCCCTGTTCCCGAGGATGTTCGTCGAGAACCAACCGTTCAGCCCGAGAAGGCGGGCCTTCAACCCGGGACCGATGATCGTCTTCATGAGCGTCTGCCCGGTCTTGAAGTCCTTGCCGGCGATGGGAACCTTGAGTTCCCTGGCGAGTTCCACCAGCGCCGGTATTTCGGCGCAGAGGTTCGGGGCCCCGTTCACGAAGGGCACGCGCGAAGAAATGGCGGCGTACGCGTAGACCATGCTCGGCGATATGTCCGGGTCGTTCTTTTTGAGACCCTCCTCGAAAGCCTTGATGTCCTCGTGGACCGGTTTCTTCTCCATGTAGACCTCGGTGCTGGCGCACCACACCATCACCATCTTTTCGCAGTTCTTTTCCTGCCTTGTTTTTTCGATGTCTTCCTTGAGCTGCTCTGCGAGTTCCCACCAGTTCGCCCCCTTCTTCACGTTCGGTCCCGAGAGTTTCTTCACGTATCGATTGTCGAAGACGGCCGGCATAGGTTTTATCGCCTGCAACGTGTCCTTGACCGAATCGAGTATCGACCTGTCGAGAACCCCGGCCTTGCACGCCGCCTGGTAGCAATCGTCCTCGAAGATGTCCCAGCCGGCGAACACGAGAGAGTCGAGGTCGTAGAGCTCGATAAAGTCCTTTATATAGGGCGAGCGGTTCTCCGTCCGCTTGCCGAGCCGTACGGTGCCCATCTGGGTGAGTGACCCCGTAGGTTTCGCGATTCCTCTCTTCACCGCTTCCACCCCGGCTATGAAAGTCGTCGCCACCGCTCCCAATCCGGGCATCAAAATGCACAGCTTGCCTTTGGGACTCTCTATGCTTCTTTTTGCGTCGCTCATGTTCTTTCTCCTTTCCGATGGCGTCTCCGCGGCCCGCACTTCGAGCCGCGAGACCTGCCCACATAGTTCTTGACCAAGATAAGCGGTGAAGCTATCCTAAGCATAATTTATTATTATATCAATTAGCATAAATATCGCTTATGGTACTTCCGTCGTGCGGCGATTCGAGCCAGGCGGGCCCTTCCGAGGAACAGTCGTGGAAATAAGGCAACTGAAGTACTTCATGTCGGTGCTTCGCTCGGGGAGCATGGGGGTCGCCGCGGAAGAGAATTTCGTGACGCAGCCGGCCGTGAGCATCCAGATGCGCAAGCTCGAAGAGGAACTCGGAACAAAGCTCCTCGCGAGGAAGGGAAGAAACATCGTGCCGACGCCGGCCGGGAAACTTCTCGCCCGCTACGGCGAGGAAATCCTCGGGGCCCTGGCCCGCGCCCGCAACGCGATCGAGGAATTCAAGGGATGCAAGACGGGGATCCTCAAGATAGGGGCGATAGATGCGGCAGGCATATACGTGTTACCGAGGATGCTGAGGCTTTTCAGGAGGCGGTTCCCGGGGATCGACGTGAACGTGGAGGTGTCGGATTCATCGCGGCTGGCCGAGGACCTGAGCCGGGATGCCATCGAGTTGGCGATAGTGACCCTGCCCGTTGAGGGCGGGGACCTGGAAGTGGTTCCCGTCCTCCGGGAACGAATGGTTCTCGTGGCCGCTCCCCGGCATCCTCTCGCGCGCATGAAGAGAGGAGTGCTGAAAGCCGTAGCCGAGACGGGACTGATCACCTATCCGTCGGGTTCGACAACGCGTAGGCTCATAGAAGAGGTTTTCGAATCGACCGGACTGAGGTTGAGGGCGGTGATGGAGGTGGCCAGCCCGGAAGCGATAAAGAGATTGACCGAAGCGGGCCTGGGTGCTAGCGTGCTGCCTTACCCCGTCGCCGGTTCGGACATCAAGCGGGGACTGCTGAAGATCCTTCCCGCCGGGAAGGTCGCTTTTCACAGGGATCTGGGGTTGATCGTCAAGAAGGACGGAGTCCTTTCCCCACCCGCGAGGGCGTTCGTGGATATCATAAAGGAAGCAAGGTCTCTTGGACGGAGGCGGTGAACGAACCTGGGCGCCGGGCGAAGTCGGGTTGAAGTCCGTCCCCGCGCGCCTGGGCATCGTCGCCGGCAGCCGGGACGGAATGGAGGCGAACGATGGAAGCATTCTCCAAGGAATTGGCGGTGGCCAAGGAGGCGGCGATTGAAGCGGGCGCCCGCGTAGCCGAATCCTATGCCACGCTGCAGGAGACGGACATAAGCGAGAAACACACCAACGACCTCGTGACCGTCGTCGATGTGGCCTCGCAAGAGATGATAATCGAGAAACTGCGGGAGCATTTCCCCGGGGACTTCATCGTCGCGGAGGAAAGCGTGGACGAGAGCCTGAACGCCGGTGAAGCGGCGCACTCGGCTCGGCGCTGGTTCATCGATCCCCTGGACGGAACAACCAACTACATTCACACTTTCCCGATGTTCGCGGTGAGCCTGGCCCTGGAAAGCGACGGCGAGCTGGTGATGGGAGTCACCTATGATCCTCTGAAGAAGGAACTCTTCTGGGCGGTCAGAGGAGGCGGGGCGTTTCTAAACGGCAAGAAGCTGGCGGTGAGCACGATCGAAGACCGCCACAGGACCCTGCTCGGTACCGGGTTCCCGTTCAGGGCGAGGGTTTTTCTGGATGATTATCTCAAGACCTTTCACTATTTCTTCAACAACTCCCGCGGCATAAGGAGAGCCGGGTCGGCCACGCTGGATCTCGCGTATGTCGCAGCGGGAAGGCTGGACGCCTTCTGGGAACTCACACTCAGCCCGTGGGACATAGCGGCGGGTGTCGTTCTGATCGAAGAGGCGGGAGGAGTCGTCACCGACTTTTTCGGGGGCAGGAGCTTCCTGAGCACCGGGCACATAGTGGCGAGCAACGGGCGTTTTCACGAATGGATGCTCGAAGAGATAGAAAGGGTCTTTTCCCCCGGCGGCGACTATACGCTTAAGGACGAATAAAAAAACCCCCGCAGCCCGGAGGCTGCGGGGGAGGCGAAGGGATTTCCTCACATCATCCGGCAGTATTTTCTCCACCCTCCGGCGAAGAATCCGCCGCCGTCGACGCGGTCACTCGTCATCCAGATTCCCTTGAGTTCACCGCGGATCCGAAGCCTGCGGTCCAACCAGATGCCGGCGAAAAAGCCGGGGCCGCCGTCATAGAACCTTCCGTAGTGGCCGCGGAGGATTCCCATGAATCGCCCGGAACTGTCTATGTACTTGCCGAAGAACACGTGTTCACCGTTGGAGTTGATTCCATAGAATCCCCGCACGTGTCCCATCATTGAACCGTCGTAGCTTATCCATTTGCCCATGAAAACGCCGCCGACGGTGTCCGGGTCGTCCTTCCAGATTCCGCCGAGGAAACCATGGGGGCATTCTCCGGGAACGATGTATACCGCGTCGAAGGCAACGGCGTTGCCGGCATCGTCCACCGGGATTACCTTGTGGATGTCTCTGAGTTCCCCGAGGGTGAAGGAGACGGTGAGCGGGTGAGTGCTGAAGGTTAGTACTCTGGTCGTATCATCCAGAACGGGTCTTCCCATGTGTGAAGGCATCGGGACCACCCTTACCATCACTCCATCGAAGGCGGGCCCGGTGTGCGAGACCCACTCGAGGAGGTCACGCCTCGTGCGCGGAAGCACATGGTCCATCGGCTCGAATCTTATGATGCGTTTGAGCAGGATAGCCCCGCGGTCCACCGTCAGGGAGCCGCTCCAGTCGGTGGCGAAGTTGATGGTGGAGTCTCTTTCCAGATTGCCCCACGTTATCCTTATGAAGAGCCTGCCGGCGGGAGAGTTGTCCATGTCTCGCACCTCGGGATCGGCTTCCATGGGATCGTCGTAGGGAGTTTCTTCGGCTCCCGAGAAATCGCTCATCAAGGTCTGGTCTCCGAACGCAGGATCCTCGTCGGCCAGGTTGAACCCGCCGTAGGGATCGTCGAGGTCGGGGACCTGAGGTCTCGAATAATAAGTGTCGTCTATCTGCTGGCTCGAGCTTTCAGGGTTCTGGCATGCGGGCAGCCAGACCAGGGCGAAAACGGCAAGCAGAGCAAGCGAGAACAGGGTTGCCTTTTTCATCTCCTTCTCCTTTCTCTGCGCCCTCGCGGGCGGTTGGACCTCACAACTTGGTCATAAACCCGGTCGACCTTCAATCTTCCAGAGCCCACTAGTGCAACAGCGGTGCCTCTTTGGCGTCAGCAGCGGCTGTTTTGTGTAATTGCCTGTGTTTATTGTGGTTAGCTTTGAGCCCATAGCATTCGGCTTGCCGACCGGTTCCCTCAGGGTGTACCTTAATGTCCAACGCGGCGCCCCGTGTGACCGAAGCGGTGCATGGAAGGGGCGTCGATCGGAGCCTGGTGGATTCGGTATCTTCCAAGACAAACCGGGGAGAAGATGAATGAAGAAAGCCGGCAGGGACAGGGCGGCCGCGGCCACGATGCCGCCGGGTGAAGTCGATCGATCGTACAGGCAGACTACGATCGATCGCACCTTTTACGTTCTTGTCATGGTCTACGTGGTTCTTCTCTCTCTCTTTCCCGTACGGAACAACGACGTGTTCTGGCACATGGCGGTGGGCAGGGAGATCGTCCAGCAAGGACACTTCATAAGAGAGGATCCCTTCGCTTTCACCACCGCCGGCAGGTCGTGGGTGCCCCATTCCTATCTCAGCGGTGTGGTTCTCTATCTAACCTACTTGTTTGCTTCCGGCTACGGGCTCATCGTGTTGCGGGCTCTCCTGGTCCTGGTCGTGTTCGCGTGCATTTTTCGGTTGCTGGCGTCCCACGGAGTCTCGTGGACTCTGGCGGCGCCTTTCCTGCTCGTCGCGGCCTTGAACATGCAGGGCAGGTTCATGGTGAGGCCGCACCTCTTCGAGTATCTCTTCCTCGCCTTGATGCTCATGATTCTCGCGGGACGAGGGAAGGCGAAGGGACCGGGCCTGTATATCGCGGCGGGAGTGATCCAGATCCTGTGGGTGAACATGCATCCCAGTTTCATACTGGGTCCGGTGCTGGTTCTCCTTTTCCTGCTCGGTGAGATGCTCTCTCGCGGCGCAGCCAAGGCGGCGGGATTCTTGAAAAGCCCCTGGAGGTCCAGATTCACACCCAAGCAACTCGGATTGCTCCTTCTCGTCGTCTCTTTCGCATGTTTGGTCGATCCCGATCCCCTGCGCTTCCTCATCCAGCCTTTCAATCCCGCGCAAGGGTCGCTGGTATCCAAGTACACCCTCGAGTGGCGCACTCCTTTCGATCCGGCCTTGAGCTCTGCTTCTTTCCACCCCTACTACGAGATCCTGCTGGCCGTGGTCGCGTTATCATTCATCATGGGTGCACCCCGCCTGCACCTGCCTTCACTTCTTATCGCGGCCGCGGTTACGCTGCTTTCGCTGAAGGCCCACAGGTTCAGAGTGGAATTCGCCGTAGCGGCTCTTCCCCTGGCGTTGATCCAGCTGGAGGCGTCTCCCCTCGCCGCGAAGCTTCGCGGATTCAAGAGGGGGAGGAGAGGTCGTTTGATCGCACCGATCCTCGCCCTTGCCGTGAGCCTCGTCATCGTAGCCGGGTCTCCCGGCCGCATTTCCCTGGGTGGGTCGATGGAGGATCGCTATCCGGTGAAAGCGATGGATTTCGTCAAGCAGGAGAAGATAGGTCACAGGTCCTACGAAACGATCGGGTTCGGTTCTTTTCTTCTCTGGCACCTGTATCCGGAAAGGCAGAGTTTCATCGATGGGCGTAATTATGCTCACGATGTCTATGAGGATTTCATGGAGTGTCAGAAGAGCCCGGCGGGCTTCGAGAAGATAGCGAAAAAATACGCCATCGATTGCTTCATACTCCCCGTCCCCGAGAGCTGTGACAAGGGTACGGTCAACCTCCACAATTTCCTGATAAGGTCGCCGGATTGGAGCGTCGTCTACATGGACCACATAGCGTACGTGTACGAGAGGGCCGACGCGGTGCCGGCGGACTGGTTCGCCGGGAACGCCTACAAGTATTACCATACGATGACCTTCGCCAACGCGGTGTTCGATTCTTCCGAGGTCCCCGTTCTGCTCGAGGAGATAAGGAGAACGGTGAAAAACGATCCCTCCTTCCTCACCCCGTGGCTGGACTTGGGCAATGCGTACATGACGCTCGGCGAACCGGACAAGGCTCTGGAAGCCTTCAGAAGGGCCGTCCAGTTGCGACCGGGTGAACCGCTGCTGTGGTACAAGGCGGGAAGCGCGGCGATGAAGCAAGGGGATTTCAAGGAGGCCGTGAAGTACTTCGAGAAGCTGGTGGAACTCTCGCCTGAACAGGCGCTGTCATATTTCTACCTGGGCACGGCTCTGGAGAAGGCGGGAAGGATCGGTGAGGCGCTGGCGGAGTACAGAAAATCTCTTTCCAGGGATCGAAACCTGACAGCCGCCTACATAAGAGCTTTCGAGGCGCTGGCCGAACGCGGCAAGTGGAAGGAGGCGAAGAAGACGGCGGAGGCGTTCCATGAAGCCAGGCCGTATGATTTCCGGAGCAGCTACGAGCTGGCTCTATCCTTCCACAACCTCGGCAAGCTCGGCGATGCCCTGACCAGCGCCAAGGAGGCGGCGGGACTCGCCGGCGACAGGGCGGAGGTTCACGCCCTGCTCGCCGAGATATACTTGGACATGGCTTCTTATCACGAGGCGAGGCGGGAAGCCGAGAAAGCGCTGGATCTGGATGAGAACAACGATGAGGCGAGAGGAGTGCTTAATGAGCTGGATTCGGCTTCGCGATGACGGGGCCGCCGGATTCTTGCAGGTGAACCTCGCGCTTCGCGCGAAACCAGCGGGCTAGCCCGGGGAGTATCACTTCTTGATCCAGGGAGGATCCTTCGCGCAGCGGAACCCGATATTGTTCCATCTCTCCGTAGGCTTGGCCTTCCCCCGCCTGGCGCAGCGCAGATACTTTCCGAAATTGTTCCAGGATCCGCCGCGGTAGACCCTATATTTCTTGTCGCCGTAGTCGGGTTTGAACTCCGGATGGTCGGGGTTCCACTGGTGGGAGTCGTCCCTCGGGTAAGGAGCATACCAGGCGTCCACCCATTCGGCTGCATTTCCCGCCATGTCGAAGACGCCGTAGGGACTGACGCATTCGGGAAAACTTCCCACCGGCGCGAGCGTGCGACCGTTGTTGCATTTCCTGCTGTCGAAGCTGTCGCCCCACGGGTACTTTCGTCCATCCGTGCCGCGGGCCGCCTTCTCCCATTCCTCTTCGGTGGGGAGGCGCTTGCCGACGAAAGCGGCGTAACGTTCGGCGTCGTACCAGCTGACGCCGACCACCGGATAGCCGTCCATTCCCACCGGGTAGCTCCCGTTTATCCAATGGGAGGGGGGGGCGACGTGCATCGAGTCGACGAAAACCTTGTACTGAACGTTGGTCACCTCGTATATGTCGATGTAGAAACCGTCCACGAAGACCTTCCTCTGGGGAAACTCGTTCGTGTCCGCCCCGTGCTTTATATCCTCCGCCGAGCTTCCCATGATGAATTCTCCGGGTGGGATGTAGACCATTCCATTTATCGGGGGAGCCTCCCGCTCGGCGTCTCCCGCCCGGGTGGACGCAGCGGGTGAATCACCGGGACGGATGAAAAGATAGACGGCCAAGCAGGACAAAGCCGCAACGAGGGCCAAGAGGCAGGTGATTTTCGTTTTTCTCATCACGATTCGATCATTCCCGATGGAAAACTTCGTACACGGAAATTGTACAGACTATCGAACGGATTGCAAACCCAAAAAAAGCAGCACGGCCGGTTGGCCGTGCTGCTTCCTCTGGTGGGGACTCAGAAGTAGGCTTTCGCGTTCCTCTTCCTCTGTGCTCTCGTTCCTTCGATTAGCAAAGAGCGAAGCCGGTGTTTACCCATCCTTGATACGTTCACCTTACGATCTTGTTCCAGCCACGAGCGGGTCTCTTCGTAAGCGGCTGCCTTTTTCATCCCTCGCACCGGCTTCGTCGATAAGATAGCAGCCTCGCTCATATAAGTAAAATATAAAATATATAATTGATATATTGATTAAATCTATTATAATATGATCGGATGACCTCCAGAGCGGTACGTTTGCGCTCTTATCTTGTTGCGATGTAAAAGGTTGGTCGTAATAGGCACCTGCGCCGGGGGGCGGCCCCCTCGCGGGAAGACTCCAAGGGGGAACGACGATGATCCCCATGAACATGAACCATTTCTATTACTTCTACGAGATAGCGCGCAGGGGGAGCTTCACGGAAGCGGCGCGCTCCTTGATGGTATCCCAGTCCTCGCTGAGCATCCAGATGAAGAGTTTCGAGAGCTCGCTGGGGACGAAGCTCTTCAACCGGCGAAGAGGAGGGGTGGAATTGACCGAGAGCGGCCAAGCGGCCCTGCAGGCCGCAACGAAGATTTTCGGCGAAGCCGAACGCCTTCTCGATACCCTGCGCGAAGCGGAGCACGCGGTCAAGGGCGCCGTCTCCATAGCGACCGTGAACAGCATAGGCATATACATTCTCCCCGAGATTCTCAAGCGGTTCAAGGAATCCTATCCCGAGGTGAGAATGGCCATCGAGTTCAAGCACGCGAAGGAAGTGATAGCGACGGCCCAGAGGGGAGGGGTGGACGTCGCGATAATCACCTGGCTGAGGAAATACCCGTCGCTGACGTCGATTCCGCTCCAGAAGAACAAGATGTTCCTGGTAGCCTCTCCCGATCACCCGCTCGCCCTGAAGGATTCGGTCCGACCGCACGACCTGGAGAAGCACTCTTTTCTCGCATACGAAGCCGGCACCCCGACGAGAATGATGATCGACGCCCTTTTCAAACGCATGTCTCTTGAAATAGAATATGCAATGGAGACTTCGAACGTGGCCACGATGAAGCACATGGCGATGGCCGGGCTGGGTCTCGCCTTCCTGCCCGAAGGAGCAGTGGGCTTGGAGATACGCCAGGGGCTGCTCAAGAGACTCAGCGTACCCGCTCTTGCGATGGCGCAGGAGATAACCGCATACGTCAAGGCCAACAGATCGCTGTCGACGACGGCCAGGGCCTTCGTGGATTTCATGCGGGCCTCGACCGCGCGCAAACGCGTGGTCCGGGATCGTGGATGACCGGCGCCGACGGCACGGCGCACGAGGAGAACACAGGATGAAGATTCTTCATACGGCGGACTTGCATCTTCGCAACGCGGAAGACGAGAGATGGAGGGCGCTCGAAAAACTGCTGGAAGTCGCCCGCCGCGAATCGGTCCCGCTGCTCGTCGTGAGCGGCGACATGTTCGACGCGAACCTGGACGCCCGCAGTCTCGAGGTCCCCTTGCGAAAGCTCTTCAAGCAGTGCGATTTCGATGTGGTGATCCTTCCCGGCAATCACGATTCCGGAGCCCTCGCCAGGGATGTCTTCTACGGGGATCAGGTCCATGTCCTGCGCTCGTTGGGTGACACCCTGGATTTGAACGGCGTCCGCATAGTAGCGTTCCCCAGCAAGAGAATGGACGGCAGGGAAGTGGCCCGGCGGCTCGTCGAGCTTCGCACCAAGAAAAAACCGGGAGCGGTCAACATACTCCTCTACCACGGTGAGCTGGTGGACATGGTTTTCAAGGGCGACGATTACGGGGAGGAAGGAGACGCCAGGTACATGCCCTCGCGGCTGGCGTTCTTCGATGAATCGGGTTTCGACTACGTGCTCGCCGGGCATTTTCACTCGAGCTTCTCCGTCATGAAGTATCGCGGGGGGTTCTTCGTATATCCCGGCTCGCCCGTTTCCATAACCAAGAGGGAGGAGGGGGAGAGGAAAGTCAATCTCTTCGAAACGGGAAGTCCGCCCGAGGAGTATCCGCTCGATACGTTCCATTATCTCCGCGTGTCCGTTCGGCTCGATCCCTCCCAAGGAGGGGATCCGATCGCTGTCATCGAACGCGCGGTCGCTGCGTGCCCCCCGAGCGCATCGATAATCCTCGAGGTATCCGGGCACATCGATTCCGCCCGCCTGGGCATGAGCCAGGACGAGTTCTCCGCTCGAATACACCGGCTTCCCCGGGTCGATCCCGGCGACGTCCACCCGAACTGGGTGGACGTGGGCGAGATCCTGGAACACAAGCTGTTCAAGCGCTTCGCTGCGATCCTCGACGAGACCCGCGTGGACGATGAGACCAGTAAAAGAACGATGGAGGCGACGATAAGAGCCATGGCGGAGGCCTTGAATGAGAATTGAGCGCGTACACATAGACAGCTACGGGCCCCTGTCGGGCAGGGATTTCGAGTTCCCCGGCGATTTCACGTTGTTTTTCGGCAGGAACGAGAGGGGAAAGACGCTCATCGTTGACGCGATGATCAAGTTCCTGGTGGTTGGGACGAGGAAGTTGAAAACGTTCGAAGGCGTGGAGAGGGTGGACGAAAGGCCGGCGGGTTTTATCGTCGTAACGAGAAACGGCTTGGAGCACAAGCTCACCGGCAGGGAAGGCATATCCGGGATCCTCGACGTCCCCCTTTCGCCGGAGGATCTTCGGAACATATTCGTGACGAGGGACAGCGATCTGGCGGTGATCGAGTCGGGCAAGTACTACGAAGATTTCGCGAGCCGGCTCACCGGCCTGCAGACGGACTTGATCGACAGAGTGGTGTCGGTCCTGCGAAGGGACGGCAATCTCACGCCCAAGGGGGAATTGTCCAACGCGGCGGAGAGCGGGCACGCGAAGGACAGGTTGGATCGGGCCGACAGGCTGCTGGAGAAGATTGAACTGGTGAAGAAGCGACTGGAGGAAGCCGGCTTCGAATCGCTCGAAAAGCGCCTCGCCGAGGCCGAAGCGCGGATCGGTGCGCTGGAAGAGGAAGAAAAGATCCTGGCCGCGGCCGGACGGCGCAGGGACCTCGAGGACGCGCTGCAGAAGCTCGAGGAATACGAGAGGACGACGCACGAACTGAAAGAGATGGCCGCTGTGGGCCACGAGATCCTCGGCAAATGGCGAAGCGTCGAGACGAACCTCCGGGCGAAGGAAACCTATCTCGTCGAACTCGAGCGAAAGATAACCCGCCTGGAAGAATCCAAAGAGCATCTCAAGGAGGAACTCGAAGGCTTGAGGTTCGAGATGCGGCGCATGGAGAAGATCGAGAAGGATATCGATACCTCGATAGCGCTTGAACTCGAGGCCTGCAAGAAACTGGACAAGGACCTGCAGGGATCCAAGCCGATCATGGGGTTCGCGAGATTGTGCTTGGGTGTATCGATCTTGATCTTCACCGCCGGTTTCACAGGCTTAACGGCGAGGGGCGGTGCGGGCATGTCGGTGTTGATGTGGGCGGGATTGGCCGGTCTCGTTATATCCGGCTCTTACGTGTTCAAGATCCGAAGGCGAAGGGGCGAGTTGGCCAAGCGCGTGCGGAATCTTCTCGGCATGATGGTGGGGTTTCACGAGGGCGACGAGGACTTGGAGGCGATGGCGAAGAGCATTCATGAGTTCGAGAATCACTACGCGAAGCTCGAGCACGATCTCGGCGCGCGAACGAGCGAATTCGACGAAATAAGCGGGGAACTCAGGACTCACCTCGAGAACAGGAAGCGGACGAAGCTGGACATGGAAACTCTCAAGCGTGAAATCGACGAAATGAAGACCGGGCTGCGTATGTCTTCCATGGATGAACTGAACGAGGCATTGGAGAAAAAGAACGAGCTGCTCTCCAAGAAGAACAAGCTCGCCGGAGAATTGAGTGCGAATCCGAACTTCAAGGAAATCGAAGACGACAAGATCTCCGACTTGATGGAGAAGACGAAAGCGGACTTGGAGTCTTACGAGGACGGAGCGCGATGCTACGACGAACGAAGGCACCTGGAGGTGAAGAGCGAATTGCAGTCCTTGCTTGAGGAGAGAACTCGTCTGCGGGACGCCCTCAACGACGGCGACAGGATCCTGTCCGAGCTGGAAAGCGAGATAGAGAATTCCGGGATTTTCGAGGGAAAACTGTCATGCAGATCCTCGACTCAACTGGATGACGCCGAAGCGAGGATAGGTCGTTTCGCGAAGGAGATCCGCATGAAAAAAGAAACGGCGTCCCTGGCGATCGGGATCATGCAGTCGATTCGAGGCGAGGAGTTGGCCGACCTGGGAGACCTTTTCGGCCAGGGAGAGGCGGTCTCCGAGTACTTTTCGACTATCACCGAGGGTTCTTACCGCGAAGTCGAATACGATTCCGCGTCGAACGTGCTTTACGTAGCGGACGGAGAGGGAAGGCGGTTGGATGCAAGGTGCCTCTCGGGCGGCACCTTGGACCAGCTCTACATGGCCGTGCGATTGGCCCTGGGAGAGAAGGCCCTCGGCGGCGAACCCGGCTTCTTCATTCTCGACGATCCCTTCCTCAAGAGTGATTATGAACGGCTCGAAAGCCAGATGAATCTGCTCCGCAAGGCGGCCCTACGCGGCTGGCAGATCATCTATTTCTCCGCGAAGCGCGAAGTGATGGAAGTACTGGAAAGCGATATCGATGCCGGCGAGGTCCGGTTGGTCGAACTCGAGGAACGCATCTGATCCGCGGGAGGCGATACAGACGTCCGCGATCGATGCGCCTGCGGGATTCCCGCGGCTTCCAGTCATGGTTGACTTTCCCCCGGCGAGGGTATATCATTACAAAACAGCGGTAAATTTCCCGGTCTCCAGGCTTTTCCCCTGACAGTCGATCTCCATGAGCTTTATCTGAAAGTATTTGCATGAGAAGATTCGCACTCCTCGTACCTTTCCTCGTAATGTTGATCGGTACCCCGTCGGGAATTCTTGCTTACAACAATACTTCGCTCAAGTGGTTCACGATAACCACGCCCCACTTCGAGGTTCATTACCATCAAGGCGAAGAGTGGACGGCCGAGCAGGTGGCCGAGGTGGCGGAGAGGATCTATCCCTCGATAACGGGGCTCTACGACTACGCGCCCAAGGGCAAGGTTCACTTCGTCATCAAGGACACGGATGATTACGCCAACGGAGCCACCTACTATTTCGACAACAAGATCGAGATCTGGGCGACGAACCTGGAATTCGGTTTTCGTGGAACGTCGAAATGGATAGAGAACGTGGTTACGCACGAGTACACGCACATGGTCTCCATGCAGGCATCCTTCAAGTTCACCAAGCACGTTCCCGCCTTCTACTTTCAACTCATCGATTTCGAGAAGGAGAAGAGGCCGGACGTCCTCACGGGATATCCAAGCAACTTGGCTTCATACGCCTTGCCCGGAGCGGTGATCCCTCCCTGGTTCGCCGAGGGGGTGGCCCAGTACCAGTCCCCCGAGCGGAGGTACGACTGCTGGGATACACACCGCGACATGATCCTTCGTTGCGCGGTGCTCGAGGACAAGATGCTTTCGTACGACGAGATGTGTTTCTTCGGCCACACCGGCATGGGCAACGAGGAGGTGTACGATCACGGTTACGGCTTGGTCGGTTTCATCGCCTCGAAGTACGGCCCTGAGTCCCTCGCCGGGATTGTGAAGGCGATGCGCTCGCCCCTGCGGATGACTTTCGATTCGGCGCTCGAGAAAGTCACCGGCAAGAAAGGAAAAGAACTCTACGACGACTGGCGAAACGAGATGCGGGCGAAATACGAGAAGCAAGCCCGCGCGATCAGCGCGGACTTGAAGCGGGGCGAGACCGCTGCCGAGGGAGGCTACATGACCATCGGTCCAGCCTGGAGTCCGGACGGCAGGAAACTCGCCTACCTGTCCAACAAGGGTTCCGATTTTTCGAGTACCGCGCTCTACGTGCTGGACAGGGAAAGCGGCAAGGCGAAGAGGCTAAAGGGCGGCGTCTCTTCACCGGCCTCCTTCTCGCCGGACGGAGGCAAAGTGATCTACTCGCGCAAGCACAAGGTGGATCGGTTCGGTTCCGAGGTGAACGACATTTTCGAATATGATTTCGCAACCGGCAAGGAGAAGCAGCTGACGAAAAAACTACGGGCGGGGTCGCCGTCGTATTCCCCTCGGGGGGACATGATAGTGTGCGTGCTGAACGGGGACGGCACCCATCGGCTCGCCGTCCTTGATGCGGGCGGAGAAAACGTGCGCGTGATCTACTCGGGACGAAAGGGAACGCAGATATACTCGCCTCGTTTTTCCCCGGACGGCTCGAGGATTCTTTTCGGGATATTCGAGGGGGCGACGCGGGATATCGCCGTGATACCCGCCGAGGGAGGCGGGATCCGTTACCTGCTCAGGAGCGGGCACGACGAGAGGGACGCCGCATGGAAGCCCGGCGGTATCGTCTTCTCCTCGGACAAGGGAGGAGTATTCAACATCTACGAGCTGGATTTCGCGGACGACCGCGTTCATCGGCTCACGAACTTGATCGGCGGGGCTTTCATGCCCGCCGTGTCTCCCTCGGGTGAGGAGCTCGCCTACGCCTCCTTCTCCGCCGACGGCTACAGCGTGGAAGTCATGGACCTCGAGAAAGGATCGGGGGGTATGACTCTCGAGGAATACGAGCGCGAGGCCCCGGCGGCGATCGATAGGTGCCGGTTCCTGCATGCAGGCTCTTTGCAGGAGCCGTCGGACGCCTCCTCCGCGGGAGCAAAAGCGCAGAGCGCGGGCGGCTCGCCGGGAGCGGCAGCCGGCGGAGGGGAACATGCCCTTGGAGCTTACGAGAAGGGCAAATACGAACGGGAGTTCACTCCTTTCCAGGTGTACCCGCGTTTCATCATTTACGACCGGACGGCCAGGTTCGGTTTCTTCATGGCGAGCAACGAGATGCTCGACAAGCAATCCATCTACATCGCGTCCTCCATGGGGACGAACAAGGAGTTCGACGCCTATCTCTCCTACGAGATGCGTTATCTCTATCCGACCGTCTTCGCCGAGTTCCTCCGCATGCGCGAGAAGTTCAAGGAAACGGTGAGTTCACAGGATCAGGACAAGCCATGGGAGTTCTGGGATCTCGATATACGCTACGACCTCTGGCTTTTCAACTTCGGGCTGCGCCTCGAACTCGAGGATCCCTATTCACTCACCAGCAGGAACAACTTCTCGCTGTACTTCTCGCACGGAGAGTACAGCGTTCACATAGCGGCTGACGTATACGACAAGCAAAATAAAACATGGAGTTACGGCGGAACGGGATCCTGGAAGTATTACATAGGAAACGACATCACCGCGAAGTGGCATTACAAGAGCATCGCCAGGGCGATGGACAGCGACATCAATCCCCGGGGGGCCAGGGAAATCGACGTTCAGTACATGAGGGCTTACGACAGGCTCTTCACGAGCGGCGAGTTCGAGTACGGCTTCTATCCCAAGTTCGACCGGAACTACTTCAACCAGTACACCCTCGACTGGAAGGAATACGTCGCCCTTCCTTATCTGGGACATACCCTGCAGCTGAGGCTTTTCGCCGCAGCTATCGACAAGAAAGTGAACGATTTCTTCTACGTCTACCTGGGTGGAAGGGATTATCTGCGCGGATACACGTACTACAGCATCGGAGGCAGGAAGGCGCTGCTGGCGAGTGTCACCTATCGGTTCCCGATTCTTCGCAACGTGAACCGGCAGTTCCTCCATCTCTACATGCGGGACGTCTACGGGAGCGTGTTCTACGAAGCGGGGAACGGATGGAAGGAAGACAAACTCCGCACTTACGGCTACAAGAAGACGATAGGCGGGGAACTCCGTTTCAGCTTGGGATCGTTCTATGCCTATCCTACCGCCTTGAGCATAACCGCCGCTTACGCGATGGATTCCTTCGAGCTCTCCAACCTGGTCTTCTCCGAGAAGCCGGTGGAAGTCAGGAAAGGCTGGACCAGCTACGTGACTCTCGGGTTCGGATTCTAGCGATCGCAGCGAGCGACCGGGATCACATCTAGGAGTACACGGTCTCTCTCGCCTTGTAAATCCCCTTGCGCTGGAACTCGCGCGGATCGATCTTGTACTTGGCGATCTTGTAGCGAAGGGCTCCGCGGTTCAACCCGAGCAACCTGGCGGCCTGAACCACGTTGCCGTGAGTCTTGCGAAGGGTCTCTATTATAAGCGCCCTCTCGACTTCATCCAGTCTTACTCCCTCGGGCGGTATGCTGATCGCGATGTCGTCGGGGCCGCGTTCCAGGACGATGGATTTTCTGCTCCCCGACCTGGGAAGAGGCAGGTCGGACGGGGTGACTGCATCGCCGTGGGCGAGCAGCACGGCCCTCTCGAGGACGTTTATCAGCTCCCTGACGTTTCCCGGCCAGTGGTAACCACGGATCAGTTCCATCGCTTCCCTTGACAGAGTGAGAGTCGTCTTGTGGAATTTTTTCTTGAAAGCCTCGAAGTAATGCGTTGCTATTTCGACGATGTCCTCCGGGCGCTCCCTGAGAGGAGGGATCGTCAGCGAGACGACGTTGAGCCGGTAATAGAGATCCTCCCGAAAATTTCCTTTCTTCACTTCTTCGAGGATGTCACGGTTGCTCGCCGCTATCACCCTGACGTCCACCTTGAGATCCTTGCTTCCTCCCAGTCTCCTGATCTTTTTCGTGTCGAGAAACTTGAGAAGCTTGGCCTGGGTGGGAACGTCCACCTCGGTTATCTCGTCCAAGAAGAGCGTACCTCGATCGGCAAGCTCGATCAGTCCCATCTTCTCGGTCTTCGCGTCGGTGAAAGCTCCCGGCTCGTAGCCGAAGAGTTCGCTTTCGAGCAGATTCGGAGGAAGAGCGGCGCAGTTTATCTCGATGAAAGGTTCCGGCGACCTGTTGCTCATCTCGTGAATCGCCTTTGCGAAGAGGCTCTTGCCGGTTCCGGATTCTCCGAGTAGGAGAACGGAAGTGTCCCCGCTTCGGCTGACTTTTCTCGCCAGTTGGAGCACGTCCTCCAGCGCGCTGCTGGATCCGATTATCGCCTCCGCCGCCCGGGCGCTCGCAACGTCCTTCAGGCGACTCTCCTTGAGTCTGCGTTTTTCGAGAAGCGACAACGTGCGCCCGATGAGCGACGTGAAATTCTCCCTGTCCAAAGGTTTTTGCAGAAAGGCCCTGGCTTGAAGGTCGAGGATCAGCTTGTCGAGGTCGGGCATACCGGCGGGGGCGCACAGGATGAGCTGGACATGCGGATTGCTTCGCCGCACCCGCTGCATCAGGTCCTCGATCCGATCCCCTTCGGAACTTTCGTTACCCGATATGCCGGCGATGACGATGTCGATCCCGTGATCTTCTTCGTCTTCGCCGAGTACCTCTACGGATTGCGGAAGCTCGTCCAGCAATCTCGCGATGAGCTTCCTGTCCTTCTCATTGTCTTCACGTACGAGGATGGAAAATCTCATGACAGTCTCCACCGGTTGATCCGCGGGCGGCGAACCGCCAAGCCGGGGGCGAGCTGGCAGGATGCCGCGGATGTCCGCTTTGCTGCAATTCTCATGCCCTTTCGAATGCAATCATGCGCTTGAAAGGGTCATATCTGTTGCCATTTCGGGCTCGATCCGTTAAAGTCGTTGACGTACGCCCGCTTCCGGACGTGCGTGCTTGTGCATCTTCTGCTTCTGGCATTCCGGGGCGTTGGACCGGTCGTTTCACGGCGTGCATGCGTATCCGGCCCGGCTATCGCAGAGAACGAGAAAGAAGGTCACACGTTGAGAAAGATAAACGCCGCAGCTCATCCCCGGCTCAGAGCGATCATCGGTGCATGTATCGTCTCCCTTTTCCTCGCCGGGTGCGGAGGAAGCCCCACTTCCCAGGAAAGCCCGAACCTTCCCGCGATAACGGGCTTGAGTCCCGCGAACGTGAGTCCCGGGGACACGCTCGTAGTAACGGGGCGGAATTTCAGCGCCGATCTGTCCGCAGACAGGGTCGTGTTCAACGGGCAGCCGGCATCCGTCGTTCCCTTCGCGGGCGACGCCTCCCGGCTGGAGTGCGTCGTTCCGGAGACTGCTTTCACGGGCGTGGTCTGGGTCGAAGTGGGAGGCACCAGGAGCAACGCGGTCGCGGTCACAGTCGATCGGGTAGTGACGATCCTGGGTGTGAGCGCAGCCGAGGTCGCGCCGGGGGCGCAGCTCGAGATATTCGGGCGGCACTTCACTCCGCAGGCGGCGTCGAACAAGGTCGTGTTCGACAACTCGCTTGCAACAGCGACTCCAACGAGCGCTTCCGCCGAAACACTCGTCGTGACCGTGCCGGCGGACGCGGCGAGCGGGCCGCTATGGGTCGAAGTCTACGGGACGAAGAGCGACTCGGTGAACATGGGGATAATCCGCGGCGTCGGGGACGTGTGGTCGGTCGAAGCGATCGATTCGTTGGTGGGATTCAAACTCAAGAGCACGAGCGGCAACGAGGAATTCCTGCTCGTTCCTCATTTCCCCCTGGAGACGGCCGATACCCTTGCATACGATGTGTCCACTTCCGGCTTGTCCGTGTATCCGTCTCCGGCGACCTCTCCGAGGCGCCGGGGCACGCCGCTCGGGTTGCAGGAGCTATTCGACGTGAAATTACACGAAGAGGCGGAAGAGCTTCTGGGGGGTCGGCGCGTCGCGCCTCCACTGACGACTGCGGAGCGCCGGGAAGGGACGCCGCCGGCGACGAAGACATTCTACGTCCTCAATACCATGACCGGTTCCACGCTGGATCCCTCCAACTTTACGTCGGTCACGGCCACCCTTCGCTACACGGGAAGGAAGAGCTACGTCTACAGCGACGTAAACATGCCGCCGGGCGGTTTTTCCCAGGCTGATTACGATTCCTTCGGCGTCATGTTCGACAACAGTATCTATCCCACGGACAGCACCTACTTCGGTCCCACGACCGACATCGACAGCGACGGTCACGTCTATATCCTCTTCACACCGGTCGTGAACGGCATCACTCCTCCCGGAACGGCTCAGCAGAACGGTTTCGTCGCGGGGTTCTTCCTCAGAAACGACCTTTTGCCCGGCATAGCCCCCGCCGGAACCTCGAACGGGATGGAGATATTCTATTCCGTGGTTCCCGATCCCAACGGCGTCTACGGAAACGTCTTCACGTTGACGAGGATCAAGCAGGTCGTCCCCAACGTCCTGGCCCACGAAGTCGAACACATGATAAGTTTCGGGTACAGGTTGTTCACCTATGGTGCGAACGGCCTGCAGCCGACCTGGCTGGAGGAGGGGATGGCGCACATGGCCGAGGACGTGAACGGTTTCGATGCGGACAACATCGCGAGGGCAAACCTGTACCTCTCCCCGGATCCGGGCGCCGTATCGTTGATGGACGACGACACTTTGGAGCAGAGGGGCGCCATATATCTCTTTCTCCGTTACCTCGCCGACCGCAAGGGGGAATCCATTCTGAAAAGGATAGTCGACGATCAACCGACGGGAACGGCGGCGATAGAAGCCGTGATGGGAGAGGATTTCTTCGCGACGTTCGCAGATTGGCTCGCCACGCTCTATCTGAGCAACCGTGGTGTCACCTCCGATCCCACGTACAACTATTCTTCCATAGACCTGCAAGCCCAGTTCGATCCGCTGGCGGTGACCACGCGCACATTCTCCTCGGGCTCCTTCGCTGATGCAGTCAAAGCGGCCTCGGGAGATTTCTTCGTCTTCCAGAATCCTTCCCTTCCCGGAGCGGAGATAAGGCTCGATTCGCCTTCGAGCACGAGCAGGATCAGGGCGGTCGTCGTGAGAATCAAGTGAGGCGATGGATGCTGTATTCGTTCTCAGTCTGCTCGGGGTCGAGATTTTTCTTGCGCATCGTTCTCGTTCTATCCTTTCTCGCTCTCGGCGGCTGCGCGGGCAAGTACGCCGAGCGTGACTCCGAAAGACTCGTCACCGTCGAGGGAACGCTGTCCCTGCGCGGAAGCACCCCTTTTCCCATCCTTCTCCTCTCGTCCGGCCGGAAGACTTTTCTCGTCCGTTCGGACAGCCTCTACGAAGAGCTGAAGAACCTTCAAGGCATGCAGGTGAGACTTCAAGGTGAAAAAGCTTCGGCTCCTTCGCTGGGTCTCCCGGTATTGAACGCCGAGTCGTACGAACTCTTGCCGCTTTCCGGCGGCGAGGCGCCGCTCGTGGGCGTCCTGCTCGTCCAGGACGCTGCTTGCTTCCTGATCCCGGCCGACGGTGAAACGATCGAGCTGCGTGGAAACCTCGTGGAGCTTCTCAAGGGATTCGCCGGTGGCAAGGTGTGGGTGGTGGGAAAGAGATCGCCCGATGGGATGGACGTCGAGGGTTACGGCTTGATACTCCGGGGTCCGGGCGGAACCTTCGAGAAGAAGAGACTCGAAGATGACGGCTAAGATGGCCCCCGCCCGGCGGTGTCCTCTGACTTTACGGTGTCGATTTCTTGACATTTCGAGGAAATGGTTGTGTCGCCCGAACTACTTAATTCTTAATTGGTTACCTCTGATGATCCCGTTTCTTGCCCGTGATTACAGGAAGGTTCCCGGTCATCCCCCGAATGCCTTCATATAACGTCTAGTGATACAATGAGTTATAAGTATGGCAGAGCCACGGCTTGGCATCGGATTTGCGATATGCGCCTCGCCCGCCCCGCTCGACCATGCTGGGCGGGGGGCGGCCAAGCGAAAGCCTCGCGGTGAAACCGCAAGGGCGAAAACCGGGATGCGATCCCCTCGAGGATCGCACGGCGGGGCGGACGACTTGCATTCTGATCTTACGAGCATAGTCGGATCTTCGGAGCAGATCGAGGAGCTTCGCAGGTTGATCAAGGTTCTCGGCTCTTCTTCGGTGAGCGTTCTCATAACCGGCGAGAGCGGGGTCGGCAAGGAGCTGGTCGCAAGAGAACTTCACGCAGGAGGAGCGCGCAAGGCGGGACCTTTCATAGCGGTGAATTGTTCCGCAATCAATCCGGGCATACTGGAGAGCGAACTGTTCGGGCACGCCAGGGGCGCGTTCACCGGCGCGGTGAGGTCGCATGCAGGTTATTTCGAACAAGCCGACGGGGGTACCCTGTTTCTCGACGAGATAGGGGATATGCCGCTCGACGTCCAGGCGAAGTTGCTTCGAGTTCTCTCGGACCTGGAGGTCCGAAGAATGGGGGAAGCCGTCACTCGAAAGGTGGACGTCCGGATCGTATGCGCAACGAACGCCGACATCGAGTCCAAGGTGGAGGAGGGAAGCTTTCGCAAGGATCTCTTCTTCCGGGTCAACGTCGTGCGCATAAGAGTGCCGCCTCTTCGCAGGAGAGCGGAGGACATACCCGAGTTGACGAAACACATCCTCAGGAAGAGGGGGCTCGCCCCCCTCCGGTTCAGCGCTCACGCCCGCTCGCTCCTCATGCGCTATTCCTGGCCGGGAAACGTGCGGGAACTGGAAAACGAGATGGAGCGCTTGAGTACGTTGTTCGCCGGTGAGGATGTCATCGAGCCGGAAATGCTCTCCGAAAGAATCCGGCTCGGTGACGGCTGGAGCGGCGGGATCGACGTCAAGCTTCTCTACGACGCTCCGCTGGCGGAAGCGGTCGGCGAGCTCGAGCAGGACATTCTCAGGAAGACGCTGGCGATGACGAACTGGAACAAGTCCCGCACGGCGAGAAAGCTGGGCCTCTCGAGGCAGGGACTGCTAAAGAAGATCAAACGGTACGGGTTGAGGCCGGATCCGTTCCTGGTGGGTAAGGATGATCAAGGCAGGGGTGCCGAAGGGTCCGGCCGCGCGCGCTGATGGTGGAGCCTGCGGTTCGACTTGTTTACTTTTCTCCGGCCTTGGGATAATATGGACCGATCTCGTAGGAGCGTATCGAAGCAAACAAGAAGCCAGAGTGCCGCGGGTCCTGTCGGCGATCTCACCCCACCGTGCTCACTGGCGCTCAAGCGCGGCGGGGGCCCCGAATCGCCGCCACCCGCTGCGTGGGGGGGTGGCGCCGGCATGGGGGTCGACGGCGAGTTCCGCAGCGCGCCGGCGTGTTTGTC
>CAYXEN010000028.1:0-13214 GCA_964464035.1 uncultured bacterium
ATCCACCGCCGCCAGGCGGTTAGCCGAGCGAAGCGGGCGCAGGTGAGGAGATGGCATGTCGCTCGCTTCCTGATCTTTGGAGATATGAGCAGCGGTCAGCGCAAGGAGATCCGGAGTATCACGGGCTCAGGCGGTTAAGCAGGCGCGGGAACGGGATCGCTTCGCGCAGGTGCTTGAGGCCGCATATATAACTCACAGTCCTCTCCAGCCCCAACCCGAAGCCCGCATGAGGCACCGAACCGTAGCGCCTGAGATCCAGGTACCACTCGAAAGCCCGCCTGGGCAGATCGTGCTCCTCGATCCTGCGCTCGAGGAGCTCCAGATCGTGAATCCTCTCGCCGCCGCCGATAAGCTCCCCGTACCCTTCCGGCGCCAGGAGATCCACCGAGAGCGAATACTTGGCGTCATCCGGGTCCGGCTGCATGTAGAAGGCTTTCACCACGGTGGGATACCTGTGCACCAGGACCGGCTTGTCCGAAGATTCGGATATGATCGTCTCGTCGCCGCCCCCGAAATCGTTTCCCCACTCGAAATCGACGCCGTTGTTCCTCAGAAGCTTCACCGCCTCGTCGTAGTGCATCCGAACGAAAGGCCTCTTCACTTTCTCGAGCCTGGAGACGTCCCTCTCCAGGACCTTCTCCAATTCCCCGGCGCACGTCTCCAGGCACCGCGTCACGATGTATTCGTGG
The DNA here is from genome assembly GCA_964464035.1 of uncultured bacterium. Classification (GTDB taxonomy): domain Bacteria; phylum Krumholzibacteriota; class Krumholzibacteriia; order WVZY01; family WVZY01; genus CAYXEN01. Next base: position 690 of record CAYXEN010000028.1, read on the forward strand.
AACTCCTCGGCCAGATCCATGACGTCGTCCAGCGTGGCGAAAGCCATCTCCGGCTCGACCATCCAGAACTCGGTGAGATGCCTGCGCGTCTTGGACTTCTCCGCCCTGAAAGTCGGGCCGAAGCAGTAGACCTTTCCGTAGGCCGCCGCCGTGGCCTCGTTGTAGAGCTGGCCGCTCTGCGTGAGATAGGCCTTGTCGCCGAAGTAATCCGTCTCGAACAAAGTGCTCGTCCCCTCGCAGGCGTTCGGGGTGAATATCGGCGTGTCGACGTTCAGGAAACCCCGCTCGTTGAAGAAGTCCCTGATCGCCGAAATCGCGTGATGCCTAACCTTCATTATCACCGCCTGCTTCCTGCTCCTCAGCCACAAGTGGCGGTGATCGAGGAGGAAGCTCGAGCCGTGTTCCTTGGGCGTGATAGGGTAGTTGTCGGCGCGGGAAACGAGCTCGAGATCAGACATGAGGATTTCGTACCCGCCCGGGGCCCTCTTGTCCTCCCTGACGACACCGGTCACCTCGACGCTCGACTCCTGCGTGACCTCGGAAGCCAGTTCGAAGACCTCGGGACTGACGTCGGCCTTGCTCAGGACGGCCTGGACGTAACCCGAACCGTCGCGCACGATGACGAACCGGATCTTGCCGCTCGATCTCGTATTGTACACCCAGCCCTTGAGCAGAACCTCTTCGCCGACGTGTTTCGCCAGATCCCTTATGTATACGTGTTCCATGTAAGAACCCCCGCCGAATCTAGGTGAATCTCTCTATGTCCACTTCCTTGCCGATCACTCCAAGTACGTCGCCTTCCTCCACGACTTCGCTCCCGTCCGGAATCACTATGAACTGCGTGGAGACGTCCTTCGTCTTCTCGTCCACCACCTTCCTGCGAATGACGATGACGTCGAGCATGTACTCGTTCCTTATCTTCGCCTCGGCAAGGGTCTTGCCGAAGATCTTCCTCGGGGCCGGAATCAGCTTGACGGCGAACCCCTCGGGAAGCTCTAGGAAATCCACTATCTCCCCCGTCACGAGGCTCTTGGCGAGCCTCTTGCCGATGTCCTCTTCGGGGGAGAGCACCTGCGTGGCGCCGATGCTCTTTAGTATCTCCTTCTGAATATCGTTGTATGCTCTCGTGATCACGATCGGGATCCCGAACTCGCGCAGGAGCCGCGTGACGAGGACGTTCGATTCGAAATTCTCCCCGATGCCGACGACCGCGCAGTCCACCTGGTCGACTCCCTGGTCGAGAAGAAGGTTCTTGTTCGTCGCGTCCAGCGCTATCGCGTGGGTGACCTCGTCCTGCACCGCGTCGACGATCTCACGGTCACGGTCGAAAGCCATCACTTCGACTCCCATGCCGAAGAGCGTGGACGCCACGCTCCTCCCGAATCTACCCAGTCCTATCACGGCGAATTTCTTCATCTGCTTCACGCTCCTTGGCGTGGTGTCAACCGACCATTATCTTTTCCTTGGGATAAGTGTATCCCCTCTCCCTCAGTTTGCCCGAGACGGCGAGCGCCATCGTCATCGGTCCCAGCCTGCCGAAGAACATCACGAAGGTTATGATGATCTTGCCGACTATGCTGAGATGCGGAGTCACCCCCAGGCTCAACCCCACGGTGCCGAAGGCCGACACGGTCTCGAAGACCAGCGACGTGAAGGGAGCGCTTTCGGAGATCAATAATAACATAAAGGCGACTGCGACTGCAAAAAGCGAAAGTCCCAGGATGACGATCGCCTCGCGCACCGTATCCTCGGGGATCGTCTTGCGGGAGAGCTCGGTGCGCGATCTCCCCCTGAGCATCGCCGCTATCGTGGCCACGAGAACGACGAGAGTCGTGATCTTTATGCCGCCCGCCGTCGACCCGGGGGCGGCGCCTATGAACATGAGGAATATCGTGAAGAGTTGTGTTTCTTCGCGAAGAGCCGCCTGCGAGACCGTGTTGAAGCCCGCCGTCCTCGCCGTGACGCTCTGAAAGAGGGCCTGAAGAGCCGAGACGTTCCCGCGCTCGAGCACGTACACGACCACGGCTCCACCGAAAACGAGCAGGCCGGACGCGAGGAGAACGATCTTCGTCTGCAGCCTGAGCTTGTACGGCCTCTTCCTTCTCTTCATCCTGTCGGTGAAGGCGGCGAAGAGGTCCTGGTGGACGGTGAACCCGAGTCCGCCCAGCACGATGAGAAGCATCATGACCAGGTTCGCGGGCACCGCCCGGGCGAACGACATGAAGCCGTCGGTGAACACGCTGAAGCCGGCGTTGCAGAAACCGGAAATGGAATGGAAAACACTCGTGAACAACCTGCTGAACACGCCCGCGCCGTCGGCGGGAAAAAGATAGAAGAAAAGGACGCTGCCCACGGCTTCGATGAGAAACGTCACGAGGATTATCGAAACGACGAGGCGCGATATGTGGCGCATGAATTCAACGTGCATCACTTCGCCGAAGACCACCCTCTCCCTTATGCTGAGTCCCTTCCCCAGAAGCATCGCGAAAAAGGCGGCGAACGTCATGATGCCCAATCCGCCGATCTGGATGAGCATCATGATCACGAACTGCCCCATGCGTGTGAATCCGGTGGCCGTGTCGACGACGACGAGGCCGGTGACGCACACGGCTGAAGTCGCGGTGAACAGGGCGTCGACGTAGCTGAGCGGTTTGCCCGCCGGAGTGGCGCGCGGGAGCATGAGGAGCAGGGATCCGGCAAGGATCAGCAGGAGGAAGGCGGCGACGAGAAGCTGGGCGGGGCGAAAGCGCGTATAGGCTATGCGGCGAGTGAGTTTTTCGGTATAGAAGACGAGGTTGAAGAGGATGTACACCTGGAGGATCAGGAAGTAGATCTTCGTAAGAGACGATATCCTCAGGAATTCCATCAATTCGCGGGCGGCGGGCCTGCCCGAGAACATGAATCTTACGACGAGGAGCTGGATCCCGAACACCGCCGCTATCACGATGAGAGGCAGGGCTCTCAAGAACGCTTTCTTGAGCTTCGGAGCGAAGAGGAGGGCGAGAAGAGTGTCGAGAAGGAACATCCCCACGATCACGATGTCGGTGAGGTGAACGTAATACTGCTGGCGCTCGGAAAGGTAGAAGCCGTACTCCACGATGAAAGAGACCACGGCGAGCAGCCCCGCGAGCGATACCATCCACACGCGGAAACGATCTATCCTCGCGCCGTATACCGACTTGATTCCGTTCATACTCCAGCCTTTCCAGGATCAAGACTATATAGCAGGGGGCGTTCGGCTTACCATCAAAAACCGGCCGGGGCGCCGGCTCGGCGGAAAACCGGCTTTAGGCATGATTCTTGCCAACTCGTTAACTTAAAAAGACTTATACCCTTAAACGAATAAAAACAAAGGCATTGAGCTTTTCCCTCAGCCTACGGGAGCCACGCTTGAAAAGACATACCCTGAAAGGCCTTGCATTATGCATCATCATAATGTGCGCCTCTTCCCCCGTCATGGGGAACGCGGGGAAAAGCCCGCTCAGCGCCCAGGAGGAAAGCTACAAGAAACTCGCCATCATGGACGGGGCGAAGAATTTTCCCTTGCTGGCCCAGCGAGTCTATCGCGAAGCGCTCGAAAAGCTCCAAAGCGGCGACGTGAAGCAGGGCAAGGAACTCCTCCTCTACGCCGTGGAGCTCTGGCCCGACTACGCGGACGCCTACTTCACGTTGGCCAAGATCACCGCTCTTCGCTTCGACGGTGAATCACTCTTGTACTTCACGCGGGCGTTGAAGTCGCTCTTGAAGAACTTTCATTATCAATCCCTCTTCACGGTGAACGCCGTTCTGATAATGCTGCTCCTCGTCGTGGCCCTGGCCGGCATCTACTCGACGGCTCTCGCCGTGAAGTATCTTCCTTTCTCCGCCCACAAGATGCGGGAACTGCTGGAGAATAAGTTCAAGGTGTCCAAGCCCGGCCTCGCCGCCTACCTTGTTCTTCTCCTCCCCTTCGCCTTGTTCCCGGGTCTCGTCACGGGCATGGCCATCGTCACGGTCCTGAGCTGGCTCTACATGAAGAGAAGGGAAAAGGTCCTCCTCGTCGTCATCACGGCCGCATTCGTGTTCATGGGATTCTTCGCCTCCCAGCTGGGATGGCTCGGAGTGCTGGCCGACCCGGACTCGCTCACGATGAAGATCGCGGAAGCCAACGACGCGCCCGGCGACTACCGGCTCATAAGATCGCTGGAGCGGACCCGCGCGCCCGACAGGGAACTCGACATGCAGAGGAATCTCGCGCTGGGCCTTCTCCATCTCAAGAACGAGAGCTTCTACAGCGCATCCGATTATCTCCTGAGGGTGGCGGCTGGAGACAGGAACAACGCCTCGGCGTACATAAACCTCGGCAATCTCTATTACCTCCAGGGAAAGTACGAAAAGGCCCTGGAAGGCTACCGCAAGGCGGAAGCGATCGATTCATTGAACGCGATCTGCCAGTACAATCTCGCCCAGGCGTACATCAAGATGCTGCTCATGGCCAAGTCCTCCGTGGCGCTGCAAAAAGCGGCCAACCTCGGCATAGACGAGGTCAAGTCCTCGTACAACCGCGAGGCGCTCATGGCGATGGAGGTGTTTCCCGCGTACTTCACCAACGGCACCCTGTGGCGGCTCGCCCGGCGGGAAGGCAAGACGAGGGAGGAGAACTCCGTTCTCGCTCTCTTGCAGCCGATCATTCATTTCTCATTCAAGACGAGTGCGTGGATCCTGCTCGCAGCTCTCCTCGTCGCGTTCATCCTGAAACGACTCGTTCACCCGGGCCATCTCACTTTCCAGTGCTCGAACTGCGGCGACATGACATGCGGCAACTGCTGCAACGACGACCGCGGAATCATACTGTGCAGCACCTGCGCGGCGAGCATCGAGGACGTATCATCGGAAAAGGTCATCGAGGCCCTTCTCCGGCAGTGCCGCCAGCAGGCCGTGGTGAGAAGACGCAAGCAGACCAGGCTCACGACGATATGGATACCGGGGGTAAGGAACATCTATTACGATTCTTTCGCCAAGGGAGTGTTCCTCTCCCTCCTGTTCTCGTTCTCTCTCATCGAGCTTTGGGCGCGGGGGTTCCTGATACAGGACTGGCGGTCGATCGTATTGGAACATTCGAGCTGGAAAATGTTCGTTCCGGCCGCGCTCTTGGCCGTTTCATATCTGGCCGCCCTGTTCTCGAGAACGCAACACAAGATGAGTCCCATAGCCGGCATGACCGGCAAGAAGACGGTCAAGGACGGAAAGAAGGCGCGCGAGGTCGCGTCGATCTGAAGGAGTAGAAATGGCGCTCGAAGGCAACCTGACTGATTTCGGATTGTCGGAGATACTTCAGCTCATCGGGGTGCAGCAGAAATCCGGGATGCTGTCGATAAATTCCGACGACCGCTCCATGGTGCTCTTCTTCCGCGACGGCAAACTCATATCAACGCGGGACCGGAGGAGAAAGAGCAAGGATCCGTTCAAGGATTACCTCACCCGCTACGGGGTGATAAGCCGCCAGGATCTCCTGCGCATAATGCAGATATCGGCCCAGTCCAAGCTCGACATAACCGACATAATCGTGTCCGAGAAGTTCCTCACCGAGGAAGAGATGAAGAAGCACTTCCGCTACCACATCCAGGAAGCGGTCCACGAAATCCTCACCTGGCAACAGTGCAACTACAAGTTCATGCCGGGCCGGGACATCATCGACGGCATCAAGACGTGGGGAGAGTACAGCATCGAAGGGCTCCTCATGGAGAGCATGAGGAGGATCGACGAGTTTCCCCAGATCCTCGAGGAATTCCCCGACGAGAAGATGATCATATCGCGCAAGAAGACCGAGGAGGAACCGCAGGACCTGGAGGGCAACGAGGAGAAGATTCTTTCGCTGCTCAAGGAAGAGCGCACTCTCGGTTACTTGATAGCCCACGCCGAGATGCCGTCGTTCGATACGTACGAGGCTCTGAAGCACCTCAAGGAAAAGGGCCTCATAGCGACCTTCCTCGAACTTCGTCCCGAGACCGCCGCCGAATCCGCGGGGAAATCGAAGCGCCTCTCGGCGGCGGGCATCCTCGCCCGGGTCTCATCCGTGGTGATCCTCTTCGCCCTCGTCGTCCTCGCAGGCTGGATCGGGGTGGCGAGGACCATTCCCTCCGTCAAGTCGGGATCCATCACCACGTCCGCGTTGATGCAAGCCGACCCGGCGGCCAAGAAGCGCATGGCCGCCAGGGTTAGATGGTTCCTCGAAGCCTACCGGGCCGAGCACGGCGCCTATCCCCGCTCTCTCGACGACCTCGAGCGGAGCGGTCTCAGCCCCGCGTCTTTCCTCGAGAAGGTCAAGAGCTTCGGGTTCAAATATTATTTGACACCTTCCGAGAATACCTATACCTTACTCTGACCCCTGGGCAAAGTTCGCTGGATTCCCTATGTCTTCAAACCGCTTCCTTAGAGTCTGCGATTACGTCTTCGTGCTGCGCCCTCTTCTGCTCATGCCCGCGTGGAGTTTCTATCTCCTGGGAGCGCGGGCGGGGACAGGCGCGGCGGATCGAAGTTCGGAGTATCTTTCCATTCCCTCGCCCCCGGCATTCGCCGCGCTCACGTTCATCCTCGTGACCTCGTTTCTCATAAACCAGATCTTCGACAGGGACACCGACCGCCTCAACAAGAAGGTCTTCTATCTATCCGAGGGGTTGTTCTCCGTCAGAGCTCTCGTGCTTCTCGCGGTCGTCTACTTCCTCGTCGCGTCGTTCTTCTTTCACTTGTCGGCAAGAGGGGAAAGGGGTCCGCTCGTTGCGGCGCTCCTCCTCGCCCTCACTTATTCCCTTCCGCCTTTTCGCATATGCTGCAGACCCTTCCTCGATCTCTTGTGGAACGCCCTCGGCTTCGGGGGGGTCGCCTTCGCGCTCGGATACGCAGCATCGGGGAATCCCGCGACGTCCGCCGCCCTGCCCGGGATCCCGTACGTCCTTCTCGTGGGGGGAACCTTCGTCTTCACGACTCTCCTCGACCGGGAGGGCGACGCGAAGACGGGCAAGAAAACGACGGCGGTCATGCTCGGCGAGAAGCCTTCGGTCGTGCTGGCCAGCGCACTATTCGCGCTCGCGCCCGCGTCGGCTCTGGTCGTCGGGAATCTCTTCGCAGCGGCTGTGACCGGCCTGGCGCTCCCTTTCTGCCTGTACGGCGCGCGTGGGGGAACGCGCAAGGCTTGGGCGCTCGCCGTCCAGGGGCCGACGCTCACCGTGATCCTGGCCGCCGGATCGCTCCGGCCGGTCTTCTTCGCGCTCGTCGTCCCTCTCGTCGTTCTCGCCAGGTATTACTACCGCAGGCGATTCAACCTCGTGTACCCCGGCGTGAGCGAAGACTCTTGATCGCCGGCGTGAGCACGGACACGGCGTTTATGCACCTGCACTTCATCTCTTCGAACCAGTAGAAGATCCCCGGCTCGAGCTTTCTCATCACCGTCCGCGGGGAATCTATGACGTAGACGCCGTTTCTCCTCAGGGCGTAGCGGTCCACCACTTCGTTCGGATGGGATGGATAGAGGGAGAAAGCCGCCTCGTAGCCGGCTTCCTCGGCGAGCTTCTTGACGCCCTCGTCGCAGCGCCCGAACGGATAGGACAGGGTCCTCACGCGGATGCCGAGTTCCTCCTCGATCATCGCGCGCGAGCGCACCAGCTCCTCGCGGCATCGCTCCGCACTCAGCCTTGTGAGGTCGGCATGGGTCAAGCCGTGCGATCCGATGGATATGCCCGCGTTTACCAGGTGCCGTGTCTCCTCCCAGGAGAAGTGGCGGCGCCTCCTTCCGCCGAGCGTGAGATCCCACGTGTTCTCCCTGCCGGCGTAGGCGGCGACGAGGAAGACGAGCGCGGGGATCCGGTGCTTCTCGATCACGGGGAGCGCGCAATCCGCGAGCTCGGCGTAGCCGTCGTCGAAGGTCAGGAGCAGTTTCTTTCGCACGTTGGGTCCGGCGCCGGAGAGGAGCGCGAGGAACTCGTCCTCGCTTATGAACTCGTACCCGCTGTCCAGGAGCCGCCGTATCTGGGCTTCGAACCGGCCGGGGGTCGTCCACGTTCCCTCGAGGGCGAATCTCGGCGTGATCTTGTGGTAGCAAAGGGCCTGGGGCGAGCCGGCTGGGGGATAGCGGTATTTGCTTCGCCAGACGGCGAAGAGGATCACGAGGAATGACACGGCGAGGATGAAGACCACTTGAAGAATCATCGCTGCTCCTTGTTGCGAGCGATGATTATACAAGAGTCGGGATCTCGTGCCAATCGCCGCGGGTCCTATTGGCCTCGCCGAGGCGCGGGGTACCCTCCTCCGCTCATGCACTTCATGAAATCGCGTCGGAGAGCACCCCGCGCCTCTGAGCCTACCTGTAGTAGAACGTGACCTTCGCAGCCACTCCCTTGCCCAGCACGTCGTCCCTGAGCGTGAATGTCCCGTCACGAACGCCAGTAAGCTTGCCGATTATCAACCCGTGGTTTTTAGATGCATCGCCCAGATATCCCCGGACTATCTCCGATACATCCACAACCACACGCCTCTTTGGGCCTATCGCCACGTTCCTCGGCCCAAAAGCCGCCTCGCCAAGCTCCGCTTGATATGATCCTCCCCTCAACTCCCCCTTGAGCGCATAAACCTCAAGCACCGGAGTCTCGTTCACCGCATCGCTCGCCCCCTCGACGTCCACGTAGAACTCCAGGTAGGCTCCCGTAAGCGCCTTGCCGGCCGGTACCCGTGGCAAAGGCAATTGAACCGTGTAGTAATCCCCCGGCTCGTGCAACACCACCTGTGCACTCCCAAGCTCGACCTCCTCCCTCGCCCCCAAGACCGGCACTGCGCTTGCCAGCACCAGCATGCATGCAACTATTATTATCCCCCTCATCGTTCTCCTCGTCATCTCGACCATCTCCTTTCTATGTTCTTCCCTTATGATGCCCATACCTTCTCATTTCAGCAGCAATATCTTCTTCGACGCCCCGAATGCGCCTGCGCGCATTCTCACAATGTACACGCCGCTCGCCACCACTTTCCCCCCTTCGTCCCGCCCGTTCCACCTCACCGTGTAGCTCCCGGGAGCCTTCTCCTCGTCCACGAGCATTCTCACCAACCGCCCCCTCACGTCGTAGACCCCTATCTTTACCCTGCCCCCGGGCCCCGGAACCTCGTAGCTCACGCTCGTCGTCGGATTGAACGGATTGGGATAGCTCTCTCCAAGCGCATACACATCGGGCGAACTCTCCCTGCCGCCCCCGTCTCCAGGCGGCTCCGCCGGCGAGCTCGGATTAGGATCATTCGAAAGCCAGGGATCATAATCCACGGATCCGTAGAACTTGCTCGGCAAGGGACCCCGCCGGCCCCAGTAATTGTCCTCAGCCATGATCGTAAGCCCCGCCGTGAAGTTCGATACGTCGAAGCCCGTGTTGTTCCTGAAACTGTTGTTGCCCGGCGAAAGCCCGGTTCCTTCCGAATCATGCCCGAGATCGGGATTGCCACCGTTTAAGCCTCCGGCCCCGGTGTTGTTGCCGCTTATCACGTTGTTGGCAAAGATCCCTTCGGCCCCCTGGTCGCACTTGATTCCGCCGCTGTTATTGCTGATCGTGTTCGAGAGCACCAAGGGATCAGTCGTCGCCCCTGTAGAGAATATCCCAACGCCGTTGTTATCGAGCGTGTTGCCGCTCACAAACACGTTCGTATCACTTAGCCAGATCCCGTTGGTCGTGTTCCCTTCGAATGTAGAGCTCGCTACGCTACCCACCTGCTGTGTCCCCATCGACGAAGCCACGACGAGCCCCGTATCGTTGTTCCTGATCGTATTCCCGCTTAGCGATAGATCCGCGGTGGCCGAGATCGACACGCCGAAGTAATTCCCCTCGATCGTGCTCTGCTGAAGATCAATCGAGCTAGCGCTCCCGCTCACGAGAATCCCATAGACGCCGTTGTCATGGACGTGGCAGCCGGTCGCGCTCAGCGCGGATGCCAGCGTCCCGTAATAGGGATACGTCCAGATGCCGTATTGATCGCAGTTTGACACCGTGACGTTGTCCAAAGTGCCCGTGCCCTTGCGGATCGAAACGCCGAAGTCCGTGCACCCGGTCACCGTTGAGTTACTCAAGCTCAAGTCGTCGTGGCTCTCGATGCCCGCTTCGCAGTCGCTCACGGTGGCGTTCGTTATGGTCACCGGCACCATGTGCTTTATGCCGATCTCGGCGTTCTTTACGATCACGTGATCCAGCGTGCCGCCCGAGCTTGTGCTCATGAAACGGATCCCCGCCCAGTCGGTCCTGCCGCTCCCGTTCCAGGACTGGAAGACAACGGGGTTCGCCGCGGTGCCGTTTATGTTGAGCGTTCCATAGACGTCGAACTCGATCTTCGAGGGGTCTCCTCCGGTCTTCCCGTTGTCGTCGCCGTCTACGTAGATCACCGTGCCGGCTGCGATAGTGAGGGTCTTGCCCGAGGCGACCGTGAGGTCCCCCGAGACGTAGGCCACGCCCGACCACGTGGTATCGCTCGAAACCGTGCCCCAGCGCGTAAGCGCGCGGTAGGCGTTCACCATGCCGGCGCCGAGCTTGCCCTGGGTGTAGAGAGGATCGTTCAGGGCTTCGGCGCCTCTGGTGAGCTCGCTTACGATGAAGTCCTTTGTCGCCTGCGGGTACATGGCCTTGAGGAGCGCTGCTACGCCCGTGACCTCGGCGGCTCCGCCGGAGGTGGCGACTTCGAAGTGCCGAAAAACATGCGGAGGTTGATCACCTATATAATCAGGCAAAGCTGTTGGGATATAATTGCATGTCACTATACCGAGCTGCGAATTATCTGTTGGGGCTGAAGGTGCGCAGATGGAGATATCATCTCCATAGTTTGATTGGCTCGTTTTAGCCTTTACCGAGTCCACGGCCGCAACCCGGATGACTTCCGGATATGAGCCTGGATACATCGCCCTCTCGCTCTGGTCGTCTCCTGCGCTTCCAACCATGATGATCCCCGCCGAATCAGCCGCCGCGATGGCGTCGTGGAGCTGGCTGACGTCGTATTCAAAGGAGAAGCTCATGTTAATGATGTCAGCTCCCTGATCGATTGCATAATTGATGGCCTCGATGACGCTCGATATCTGAACATAGTGCTGTTCGTCTCCCGCCCTCAGCACCATGATCCTGCTGTACCAGCTCGCGCCTGCAACCCCGTAATTGTTGTTCGTCTCCGAAGCGATGACCGAGCTCACCACAGTCCCGTGGCTCCCGGAGCTTAGGGAATCAGGCTCCGGCATGGGGTCCGGATCGCCATTCCAGAAATCATACCCGATCACATCATCCACATAGCCGTTCCCGTCGTTGTCTGTGCCGTCGATGTCGCCGCCCTGGGCGCTTGGATAGTTGTCGAACAAGCCGTTACCGTTGATGTCCTCGGCTGAATTGATCCACACTGTCCCGTCAAGATCCGGGTGCTGCCAGTCGGCGCCAAGGTCTATGACCGCCACCACCACCGCGGAGTCCCCTTTCGTCACGTTCCATGCGCGGTTTAGCTGCATCTTGTAGAACGTCCACTGGTCGAGCTGGCCGTCCCCGTTGTAGTCGTTATTGAAATAATAATCGTCGGGAACAAAGTCTGGCTCGATGAGCCAGTTCTTCTCAACCGCCCTTACAAAGGGTAGTGATTTTAGCTCCTCCATGATCGCATCGAGAGGAGCATTTTCGGGGAATCTTAGAAGATAGACGTTTCTCACCGGTGACCTGGCGCCGAAGAGCGCCTTGGCGCTCTCCAGGTTCCTCCTCGCAAGGACTGCGTTGAGGTCCGGGTAGGCGCTCGTGATCCCGCTTGGGCCAGTGCTCAGTACCCTGGCATCCCTGCCTACGAAGGATACCACCAGCTCCCCAGGCATATAGGAAGCTGAGAGCCCGGCTGCCTGGGCTTCCCAGGGGGAGCCCAAGAGCAGGATCACGAGGATCAACGATACGAGCAAAGAAAGTGTGCACTGTCTCATCGCTCATCCTCCTATTGGTAAAGGGCCTTTATCCTCCCCCACGATTTCTTCTCCGTGGGAGTCTCATTACACCCGACTCCCTTAGCCCCGATCACCCCGCAATCCACTCCATCGGGATGATTCCCCGGGGCACAGGGTGAGTCGCTTTGCAACATGTAGTTGCCGCTGTCCCAAGAGCCGCAAAACTGAGGATCTACGGAGATATTTCCGTTTATGCCCGTTTGGTCTGTGCAGTCACCAACATATGGGAAGTTAACTTCATAGATGTTGTTGCACTCCATTACGGGAGGTTCTTGCAGCAAAAGACACAGAATTCCCTGATTAGACCTTGTTATTGTGTTGCGTCTTATAGTCGTGTTCCTGCTGGCTTGACATACAATCGCGCTCCAACCAAATACCTTATCGATTGTGTTGTTTTCGACAATTGCAGAGAAGCTATCCTCGATATCGATCCCAATATTACTTGCATATAGTATGTTGTTTTTCACGATGGGCGTCCCATTGTAGCTGCCAAGAAGAATCCCCGTATCATTCCTCTCGAAATAATTGTTCTCGATCACGGGGGAGCCGGCACCTACCTG
>CAYXEN010000028.1:13314-29882 GCA_964464035.1 uncultured bacterium
TATCATTCCTCTCGAAATAATTGTTCTCGATCACGGGGGAGCCGGCACCTACCTGTATGGCATACGGGCTGATCCGAATGAAACGATTTCCTGAAATATAAGAGGAACCGCCTACCGTAATCCCACAACACCCGAATCCACGAAGTTCATTGTCCAAGATCATCGGCGCTGAGCTGTTGCAGTTGATGTATCCGCCACATGTATCCATCTCGTTTGATTGAATCAGCGCATCCGAATTATAGTAGCATTCGATACCACCAAAACATCTATTGAAGTGATTGCTAATAATCCTTACTGGTGAATGATCTAATCTCACTGCATACCCCTGCTCTATGATCTCGTTATCCCTTATCTCTATCGATGAGTCTTCACACTTTATCCCTATCTGCAAATCAGGCCCCGCTGGCGCCTTCTCCCTGAGAGCAGCCGCATCGGGGCAAGCGAAATAAACAAACACCATCCTCACCGTAAAGCCCCGAATCTCTCCCGTCGAGTCAACTCCAGTCACATATATCCCAACATCATTCTGACTCCCATCTATCACAGTCACCTGAGGGCCGGCCTCAGAGATGAGCTTCACATTCTTGTAGAGATAAACATTCACTTTCTTCATTACTCCCCCCACATCCATCACTCGAGCATCCGTGTACGTGCCTGGAGCTACTAGCACGGTATCTCTCATAAAAGCACTATCCACCCCCGCTTGAATTGTCGGAGCATCTCCAGTGCTGTCGGGCTTTATGTACCAGGTGCGCGCCTGGGATCTTGAAGAGAAGAAAATAGCTATGAAAAAGATAACAAGCGGAGCACTTCTACAAACAGTGCGGCAATAGAAGTGAAATCCAAATGCCCTGACAATCTTCATTACTCCTCCCCAATTCGATCTGCTATTTAAGAGCCTATATCCTCAATAATAATATCCATGATAATTTTTATCAATTTTCCTAGTGTCAACATTTCTTGACAGCATCTTGCTTGGGAAGCAATCCCAGCATTTTCGCACTATTTGCGGCCCAGCCCGAAGGACTTAAGACTAATAACCTTAAGTGCTTTGCACATGGCCCGCTCTGCTGTCAATACGTCTTGACAGCTTGACGCCTCTCAAATAATCTTCCTGGTGGGGATCAGAAAGGCCGGGGAGCTGAGCTTCTCTTGCACTGTCTCATCGCTCATCTCCTCCATTCAGAGAATGGCCTTCGCTGATCCCCTTTGTTGATTGATGCCGAAATTATCAAGATGAAAGAGATGGGTGCTAGAACCCCGGCTCCGAAGCAGCGGGTGGCGGCGATCCGGGGCCCCCGTCGCGCGCAGCGAAGCGAGCACGGTGGGGTGAGATCGCCGATAGGACCCGCGGCACTCCGGCTCCGAGCCCCGAGCGGCGCACGGCCGTGAGCGGCCAATTGTCCCTTGAAGCCGCTCCACTGGTGTGATAGCTTACTTGCCGTATTATCCGTGGTTTTTTTCGACGAAGGGGATTGGAGGTTTCAAATGATCATCGGGATACCGAAGGAAATCAAGCAGGACGAGAGGCGGGTCGCCATAACCACCGAGGGCGTGAGGGCGGCGAAGATACACGGGCACCGCGTCCTGATCGAGAAGGGTGCGGGACTGGGGAGCGGCATAACCGATCGTGAATTCGAGAGCGCCGGCGCCGAGACAGTCCCCGACGCCCGCGCCGTCTGGGAGCAAGCCGAAATGGTCGTCAAGGTCAAGGAGCCTCTCCCCGAGGAATTCGACTTCCTGCGAAACGACCTCGTCCTCTTCACGTACCTTCATCTCGCCGCCGCCAAGGAACTCACCGAGAAGCTCCTCAGCAGCGGGACGACAGCCATAGCCTACGAGACCATCCAGCTCGACGACGGCTCCCTCCCCCTCCTCATGCCGATGAGCGAAGTGGCTGGACGCCTGAGCGTCCAGGTGGGCGCCTGGGCGCTCGAAGCCAGGCACGGCGGGCGGGGGATACTAGTCTCCGGCGTGAGCGGCGTGGCTCCGGCCGACGTCCTCGTTATCGGAGCGGGCACCGCGGGACGCAACGCAACCCACGTGGCCATGGGAATGGGCGCGAACGTGGTCGTAGTCGACATCAACCCGAACAAGCTCCGCTACATCGACGATATCCACCACGGCCACCTGACGACTCTCGTCGCCAACGAGGCCAACATCGAGACCGAGCTTGCCAAGGCCGACCTCGTCATCGGGGCGGTTCTCATAACCGGATCCAAGGCTCCCAAGATCATAAAGCGCGAGAACATAAAGCAGATGAAACCCGGCTCGGTCATAGTGGACGTGGCCATCGACCAGGGGGGGATAAGCGAAACGAGCAAGCCCACTACGCACACCGATCCCATCTATATAGTGGATGGGGTCGTTCACTATTGCGTCGCCAACATGCCGGGAGCGGTCCCGCGCACCAGCACGGCGGCATTGACGGCCGCCACCCTGCCCTACATGCTCGAGCTGGCAGACAACGGTCCCCTGGAGGCCGCCGCCAAGAACCCCGCCCTGGCCAAGGGCTTCAACACGCACGCGGGCAAGGTGACCCACCCCGGCGTAGCCGACGCCTTCGGTCTCGAGTACAGCGAGCTGCCCGTCTAGTCGGGCTCTATTATATGGGTAGGAACGACGAGGCCGGGTCAGGAATCGGGGCCAAGGCTCACGATAGAGACTTTGCCGGGATCGAGCGTTTCTTCGGCGACGGCGACGAGATCGTCCCTGGTCACCGCCTTGATCCTGGAGAGGATCTCGCGCTCGGGAACCTGCCTGCCGAAGTGGATCTCGTTTCGAGCCATCCGTATCATCTTCGACGACGAGGTCTCGAGCCCGAGCAGTATCCTTCCCCGCAGATACTCCTTGATCTCTTCGAGCTCGCTCTTGCCGAGTTCACCCCGGATGATCTTGGCGAATTCGCTCATCACCGATTCCAGCGCCTGTTTCTTCTTGCCGGGGCGCAGTGACATGTAGACGCCGAAAAGGCCGGTGTCGCTGCCTTGCTCGGTGAAAGTGTAGACGCTGTACGCAAGCCCCTGCTCCTCCCTGATCTTCTGGAAGAGCCTTGAACTCATGCCCCCGCCGAGAAGCGTGGAAAGAACGATGAGAGGAAATCTCCTCTCGTCGGTGACGGCGTATCCCCTGCCGCCCATGCAGACGTACACCTGGTGGATGGGGCGGCGGTGGTGCTTGCGCCTCGCCGCACCACGAGGTCGCTCTCTTCGTCTCTTCGCGGGTCCGCCCCGCTTGAAACGGAAATGCTTCTCGCAAGCCCCGGCCAGTTTGCCCGGCGGCACGTTTCCGTATGCGGCTATCACGAACGCGCGGGACTTGAAGGACTCCCCGGCGAAGCGAAGGATGCGCTTTCGGGAGAATGCCGATACGGTGGATCGCTTGCCCAGGATCGGGCGGCCCAGCGGGTGACCTGCGAGCACCGTCGAGGAGAAGAGTTCGTGGATATAGTCATCGGGGGAGTCGACCGCGTCCCTTATCTCGTCGAGAACGACTTTCTTCTCGAGGGCGATCTGGTCTGGAGAAAATACTGAACCGGTGAACATGTCGCCCATGACCTCGAGAGCGAGCTCCCAGTGGTTCTCCATGAGCTGGACGTATACGCACATCTCCTCCTTGGTCGTGAAGGCGTCTATGGAGCCGCCCACCTTTTCCACGGCCTGCGAGATCTCGAAGGCAGTCCTCCGTTCCGTGCCCTTGAAGAGCATGTGCTCGAGGAAATGGCACATTCCCTCCTCGCCCGGCCGCTCGTCGCGGGAACCTTTCCTGAGCCAGACGCCGATGCAGAGCGCCCGGCCCGAGGTGTTCCTCTGTTGGAGGAGGGTCACCCCGTTGTCGAGCACTCTTTTCCTTACTCTGGAAGAGGAGAAACCACTGGTGGGCATCTTGGCGCTCTATCCCCCGCCCTATCTCTTGGCGGGCGCGTCGACGGCCTTCTTGCTCAGGCGGATCTTGCCGTCGCCGTTTATCCCTATGACCTTCACCTTGACCACGTCGCCGACTTTCAGCACGTCTTCGACGCTCTGGATGCGATGAGGCGCGATCTCGGATATGTGAAGAAGCCCGTCCTTGCCGGGAAGGATCTCGACGAAAGCCCCGAAGTTCAGAATGCTCTTCACGACGCCCTCGTAGATCTGCCCCATCTCGGGCTCGGCGGTGATCTCTTTTATGCGCTTCAGGGCCGCGTCGCTCGAAGCCTTGTTGACGGCGGCTATCTTCACGGTGCCGTCGTCCTCGACTTCGATCGTGGCGCCGGACTCGTCCTGAATGCTCCTGATCACCTTGCCGCCCGGGCCGATGATCTCGCGGATTTTGTCCACGGGGATCTTTATCATCGTGATCTTGGGCGCGAACACGGAGATCTCTTCGCGCGGCTTGGAGATCGCCCGGTCCATGGCGGCGAGAATGTGCTCTCTGCCTTCCTTGGCTTGCTGGAGGGCGCGGCGGAGAATGTCCTCGCTTATCCCCGCGACCTTCACGTCCATCTGGAAAGCGGTGATGCCGCTCCGCGTCCCGGTGACCTTGAAGTCCATGTCGCCGAGATGATCCTCGATGCCGAGGATGTCGCTCAATATCCTGACGTTTCCGTTCTCCATCACCAGGCCCATGGCGATGCCGGCAACCGCCTTGGAGACAGGCACGCCGGCGTCCATGAGCGCGAGGCTTCCCGCGCAGACCGTGGCCATGGAGCTCGAACCGTTCGATTCGAGAATGTCGGAAACGACTCTTATCGTGTAAGGAAAGTCCTCCTCGCTGGGAATGAGAGGCTTTATCGCCCTCTCGGCCAGCGCCCCGTGCCCTATCTCGCGCCGGCCCGGTCCCCGGAAGGGTCCCACTTCACCCACGCTGTAGGGCGGGAAGTTGTAGTGAAGCATGTAACGCTTCCAGCTCTCTCCCTCTATCGTGTCGAGCATTTGCTCGTCCTGTGCGGTTCCCAGGGTCGCGGCGACGAGGCTCTGGGTCTCACCCCGCGTGAAAAGGGCCGAGCCGTGCGTGCGGGGCAGAACCCCCACCTCGCACGTGATCGGGCGTATGTCCTTCTCGCCTCTGCCGTCCACCCGCACGCCGTCTTCGATTATCATGCGGCGCATTTCCTTCTTCTCGAGATCATGGAGAACCTTGCTTACGTAGCCCTCCTTCTCTGGGAACTCCTCCTTGAACTCTTCCTGAGCCTCTTTGTAGAGGGCTTCGAAGAAGCGCTCCCTCTCCAGCTTGGGCGCTATCTTGAGTCCTTCCTTGATCCTCCCCAGGTACTTCTCCTTTATCCTGGCGTCCAGGTCTTCGAAGACCTCGGGTTTTTCTATCGTTCTCTTCTGCTTGGCGCCGACCTTGGCGACGAGTTCACGCTGCAGGGCGTTCAGCTTCTTCACGTGCTCGTGTCCGAAGCTTATCGCCCGCACCATGTCTTCTTCCGAGACCTCCTTCGCCCCGCCTTCGACCATGAGCACGGCTTTGTCGGAGCCGGCCACCACGATGTCTATGTCGCTCTTCTCGATGTCTTCGAGCTTGGGATTGACGATGAGTTCGCCGTCCAGGCGTCCCACGCGCACCCCTGAGAGGATCTCGGGAAAGGGAATGTCGGAGAGGGCCAGAGCGGCCGACGCGCCGGTTACGCTCATCACGTCGGGCTGGTTCGCCCCGTCGTAACTCAGGACCTGGGCCACGATCTGGATCTCATACTTGAAATTCTCGTCGAAAAGAGGCCTGAGAGGTCTGTCGATCAATCTCGCGTTCAGGGTCTCCTTCTCCCCGGGACGGCCCTCGCGTTTGAAGAACCCGCCGGGGATCCTGCCAGCCGCGTAGAGTTTTTCTCTGTACTCGACGAAGAGAGGGAGGAAATCCCTGTCGGTAGGCTGCCGCGAAGCGACCGCCGTGACCAGGACCACGGTCCCGCCCAGGCTCACGAGGACGGAGCCGTCGGCCTGTTTGGCCATTCGTCCCGTTTCGATCGTTATCTTTTCACCATTGATTGTACCGGATACTTGTTCCATGAATATCACCTAATGTTAAAGTGTTCCAAAACCGAATCCTGCCGCCTTGTACCGGGTCATCCGTTCTTCGCGTGAAGGAATCACAGTCGTAAGAGGCATTCGAAGCGGACCGCTCTGCGATCTACTTACGGAGATTCAATTCCTTGAGCAACGCACGGTAATTCTCGATCTTCTTGTTCTTAAGATAATCGAGCAATTTTCTCCTGCGCCCGACCAGTTTCAATAATCCCCTGCGGGAAGCGTGATCAGTCTTGTGTGTCTGAAAATGCTCGGTGAGCATCCTGATTCGCTCCGTGAGAAGGGCTATTTGAACCTCTGGGGAGCCGGAGTCGTTGTCGTGCAGTTTGAATTTGTCTATTATTCTGCGTTTCTGCTCTTTCGATAACGCCATCGTCTGATCACCTCCTTCAAGCGAGTCTGCGACACGATGGCTGCAGCCTGAGCCTTCCGTGGGGTAAAGCGCAAGCCGCTTCGAAAAAAAGATGCAACTCCTGATTTATGCTTTCGAAACGTCTCCGAGATATTGAAATTAGCACAATAAAACTCTTTTTGTAAAGCAATATTTGTGCGCAATCAACCCAAATATCCGGTTTTTTTCGCCAGGAGCTCTCTGGCCCGGTCACGGTCGATTCGCAATTGGGACGCCAGAGCCTCGGGATCGGTGAATTTCTTCTCCGCCCGCATGTAGGAGTGGCAATACACCGTCATCTCCCGCTCGTATATTTCCCCGTCGAAGTCGAAAAGGTGCACTTCGATCTCCCTGGTCCCGGCTTCCAGTCGTTTCATCGTCGGCGAGGACCCGACGTTCATCATGCCCCCGTACGACTCAGCGCCCATCTTGGCGGTCACTGCGTACACACCGCGTGAAGGCCAAAGCTTGTAGGGATCTTCCACGGCGAGGTTGGCGGTGGGAAACCCCAGGCTATGCCCTTTGCCGTGCCCTCTCACGACCTTGCCCTTGATGGGGTAGGGGTGCCCGAGCAGTTCCAGGGCGTCCTCGAGATCGCCTCCCATGATCTCGTTCCTGATCTGCGTACTGGATATCACCACCCCTCCCCGCTTCACCGGCCCGACCACCGTCAGGCCGAATCCAGCCCTCGAGGCTTCCTCGCCGAGCCTGGCGGGACTCCCCCCGCGGTCCCTCCCCAGGTGAAAATCGTAGCCGATGACGAGATGGCGCATCCCCAGCGACCCAAGAAGATGGATCTTTATGAAATCCCGGTAATCCATCTCGGCGATCTTTGCCGTGAACGGGATCACGCAGATCACGTCCAGGGGGAAGGCGGACAGGAGTTCTATCCTCTCGTCCGTGGTCGAGAGGATGGGCGGTGCGATCTTGGAATGAGTGACCGTCAGGGGATGCGGATAGAAAGTCATCAGAACGGACGTTTCGATGGAATCGCTCTTCGCACGATCCACCAGGCTCTCTATGATCTTGCGATGCCCTAGATGCACGCCGTCGAACACGCCGATGGTGACAACTGATCGATTTATCCCCAGCCTGCCCAGATCTTCAAGCGATCTCGTTATTCTCATGCTCACGCCGCTCCGTCCAATGCAAACAACCTGTATCCCCGAAACAGGGCTTCCCCTTCGTCCGTATCGCCCACGGCGATCAGATTGCCTCGCCCATCGAGAATCCTGGCCGTCTTGTTCTCGCCGAGTTCCCCGATCTCCTCGACGACGTCGGCTCTCCCCGGGCGTATCCCGTGACGCAGGGCTTCGGCCGCTTCATCGGTAACGATCACGGCGGGCAGAAAATCCAGCGCCTCGGCCAATTCCATGCCTTCCAGATCCTCGATCTCCCCCGCAAAGATCTTCTCCGCGGGATAGGCCGCCTCGAGATCGAATTTTCCCACGCTGGTGCGCACCAGCTTCGTGACGTGAGAAGGCAGGCCCAACTTCGCTCCGATATCCGCGGCGAGAGCCCGAACGTAAGTGCCACGCGAGCACACGACCCTGACGGCGAGCGAGGGAAGTTCGCAGTCCAGGACTTCGATCTCGTGGATACGAATGGTCCGCTTGGCCGCCTCGGCCTCTTCGCCGGACCGCGCGAGTTCGTAGAGGCGTTTGCCGTTGAGTTTCACCGCCGAGTACATCGGCGGCTTCTGCTCCTGCTCGCCAAGGAAACTTTTCACGACTGACTCGATATCCTCCCTGCCCATTTCCGGCACTTCGACTTCGCTCACGATCTCGCCTTCACAGTCAAGAGTCGTCGTGCCCACGCCCAAGAGCATCTCGAACTCGTAGGTCTTGGGCAGATCCATGAAGTAGCTCGTGGCCCGCGTCGCCGTCCCCGTGCAGATCAAGAGCACCCCCTCGGCGAGAGGATCGAGGGTGCCGGCGTGGCCGGCCTTTTTCGTTCCGGCCGCCTCGCGCAACGCCTTCACCACCTCGAAAGAAGTGGGTCCGCGGTTCTTGTTCAGTATGAAGAGCTTGTTTGCAAAATTCCGCATGTACGCCTGACGCCGAGGCCCGATCGGGCAACGCCCGCCGGGGGCTCCTTTGCTAGGTGGGACCGGGTGAAAACATATCGTCGGGATTCTCCCTACGATGACTCATTCTTCTTTTTTTCAATCTCGTCCAGAGCGGCTTCGATGGCGAGGGCCTTGTCCAGGGAATCGTCATAGATGAACCTGAGCTCAGGCGCATGTCTCAATCTCAACTCCTTGCCGATCGTCTTGCGCAAGAACGCCTGCGCGCTCTTCAGGCCCTGCAAAGTGGCCAGCTTGTCCTCCGGGCTCCCCATGACCGAATAGAAGACCTTTGCGCTGGTCATGTCAGGAGCGGTTCTCACCGCGGTTATCGTGATGAAACCTATGCGCGGATCCTTGATCCTCCTGAAGATCAACTCGCTCAAGAGCTCCTTGATCGCATCGTTCAAGCGTTCTATGCGGTATGATTTCGCCATGATCTCGGGTTCAGCGGATTTCCTCGAGGCAATCCAGGACTTCCGATCGGTGGTCTCTTTCTATCAATTCGAGCGCTTTGCTGCACCCGGCGTCGACGACTTTCCGGTCGGGGCCCACGGTCACCAGCGCCAGGCGGCTCCTCTGCCACTTGTCCTGGAAGCCAACCTCCGAAACGGCGACGTTGAAACGCCTGCGGAGCTTGGCTTTCAAGCTCGAGAGAACGAATCTTTTCTCTTTCAAGGAAGAACAACCAGGCAAGAACAGGTCTATGGTCAGGAGCTTGACGATCATTGTGCCGGCCCGCCACTGTAATATCTACAGCATTATCTTGGATTTCTGCTCCACGATGAAAGTCTCTATCACGTCTCCTTCTCTTATGTCGTTGAAACCCACCCCTATACCGCATTCGAAGTCTTTTTGCACGTCCTTCACGTCATCCTTGAAGCGCTTGAGCGAAGTGATCTTTCCCTCGAAGACGACCTCCCCGTCCCTGATGACCCGGGCCCGGGCGTTGCGGGTGATGGATCCTTCCAGCACCATCGAGCCTGCTATCACGCCCGTCTTCGTGATCTTGAATACCTTGCGCACCTCGGCCCGTCCGAGCACCTTTTCCACCATCTCGGGCTCGAGCAGACCCAGCATCGAATCCTTCATCTCTTCGATGCACTCGTAGATGACCTTGTAGTTGCGCATCTCGACGTGCTCCCGCTCCGCGAGTTGCTCCGCCTTGGGGGAAGCCTTGACGTTGAACCCTATGATGATCGCATTGGAACTCGCCGCGAGCAGGACGTCGGATTCGGTTATGAAGCCCACGCCGGAATGGATCAGGTTGACACTCACCTCGTCCGTGGACAGGTTGAGCAGGCTGTCGGACAAGGCCTCGGCGGAACCGTTGGTATCCGCCTTGACTATCAGGTTCAATTCCTTGAGCTCACCCTTCTGGATCTGCGAATACAGTTCCTCGAGGGTTAGTTTCTTGGCGGTCACAACTCCTCTCGACTTCTGGACTTCTTTTCTTCTCATGCTTATATCCCGAGCCTCCCTTTCGTCCCCGACCACGGCGAACTCGTCTCCCGCCGCGGGCAACCCGTTGCATCCCAGGACCAGCGCGGGCACCGAAGGCCCCGCGTCCCTGATCACCTTGCCCTGATGATCCAGGAGCGCTCTCACCTTGCCGTACTCGCTCCCCACGATGAAGGCGTCTCCGCGCTCGAGTTTTCCACGCTTCACGAGGACGGTGCAGAGTATCCCCCTTCCCTCCTCTTTCTTCACTTCTATCACTACACCGCGCGCCGGGCCCTCGTCGACGCTTTTGAGCTCCATCAACTCCGCCTGGAGATTGATCATCTCGAGCAGTTTGTCGATTCCCTCCCCGGTCTTCGCCGAAACCGGCTGGCAAAGCACGTCGCCGCCGTAGTCCTCCACCACCACGCCGCGGTCGGCCAGCTGTTGTTTCACGTTGTCCGGCATGGCGGAGGGAAGGTCCATCTTGTTTATGGCCACGACTATCGGCACCTTCGCCGCCTTGGCGTGGCTTATCGCCTCGATCGTCTGCGGCATGACTCCGTCGTCGGCCGCAACCACGAGCACGACGATGTCGGTCACTCCGGCGCCGCGCGCGCGCATCGAAGTGAACGCTTCGTGGCCGGGAGTATCTATGAACGTGATCTTTCCGTTCGAAGTGTCCACCTCGTAGGCCCCGATGTGCTGGGTTATGCCGCCGGCTTCGCCGCGAACCACGTTCGTCTTGCGTATGTAATCGAGGATCGAAGTCTTGCCGTGGTCGACGTGCCCCATGACGGTGACGACCGGGGCCCGCGGCTTCAACTTGGAGGGATCGACCGGCTCTTCTTCCTCCAGTATGAGCTCGCCGTACTTCGACTCGAATTCCACGCTCTTCCCGAACTCGTCGGCAAGAAGCTCGATCATATCCTTCTCGAGTTTCTGGTTGACATTGACGGCGCTTCCGAGGTCCAGGCACTTCTTGATTATTTCATCGGGTTCCACCTCGAAGACGGCCGCGAGTTGCTTGGTCGTCATGTGTTCCATCACCCGCAGGGGTTTCTCCGTCAGGGGCTTTGCAACCTTCGGCTTCTCCTTGCGGCGCTTTGTCTTGCGGGTGGCTTCGAGCTTCGCCAACGTCCTGCGCACGCTCTCCCGGACCGCTTTCTGCTGCAGTTCCTGCGAAGTGGGCTTGACCTTGGCGGGCTTCCTTTCGCCCTTTGCGGGTCTCTTGAAATGCCTCCCCGCGGGCCTGGAAACGTGCTTGCCGGTTCTGCCCGCCGCCGGTGATTTACGACCCCCGGTCTCTTTCCCGGGCGCCTCGCTCTTCTTCTTGGCAGTCGAGACCTTGGTTTTCGCCGCCTTGACTCTGCCCGTTCCGGTCTTTACCGCCTTGGCCGCCGCCTTGGGGGCTGCTTTCGCCTTGGCCTTGGCCTTGGCCGGCGCCGCTTTGCTCTTCCCAGCGGCCGCCTTGGCTTTCCCGGCCGTTTTCTTCCCGAAATCCCTCTCGGCGAGCGCCACCATCTCGTCCGTGGCGCTGCTCATGTGGCTCTTGACGGCGATACCGGCGGCTTTGAAGCGTTGCACCAATTCGTCGCTCTTGATACCAAGTTTCTTTGCAAGCTCGTAGATTCTCATTTTTTCAACCAGCTTTCATCCCCGTGGCTTCCCGTTTCCAGATCGAACGCCCCAGCTAATCACCGACTTTGGAACCCTCTTCCTCCGAGGTCGGCTCTTCGTCCTCCGACCGCTCGGAGACATCTGTCTCTTCCTGCTCCGCCTCGTCTTCGGACGCCGCTTCCGAATCTTCGGGCGCTTCGGCTTCTTCGGCTTCTTCGGCCTCCTCCGAGGATGCTTCATCACCTGAACCAAAGAGGGCTTCTTCCGTCAGTTCGACTTTTTCTTCCTCTTTGGATTCCTCCCCGCCTTCCCGGAGCATGTCCTCGTCGAAGAGCGGTTTCTCCTCCAGCTTCGCCTTTTCCCTCTCCTCGTTCTCCTTGGCGATCAATTCCTCGAGCGCCTTCTCGAGCTCCTTCATCGTCTTGGAGGCCGTGGTCTTGAGCTTCTCGACCGTCTTGGGCCCGAAGCCGGGCAGGGCCAGAAGTTCGCTTTCCTTGGCCTTGGCGAGCTTCTGGACGGTGGTTATGCCCACCTGCTTGAGCTTCTCGGCGATCTTGGCAGTCACCCCCACCATCTCCTCGATGGACATGGCGAGTTGCTCCTGAAGCCTGTCTCTCTGCTCCTGCTCGCGCGAGGACACGAGATCGATGTGCCAGCCCGTGAGTTTGGACGCGAGTCTCACGTTCTGCCCGTCCTTGCCGATGGCGAGGGACAACTGGTCTTCTTCCACGATGGCGAGGATGCTCTTCTTCTCGCTGTCGATCCTGACCGCGGCCACCTTCGCCGGCGAAAGCGCGCGGCTCACGAAAGCGGTGATGTCTTCGCTCCACGGAACGATGTCGATACGCTCGCCGCTCAGCTCGTTCACGACCGCCTGTACCCGCGAACCTTTCATTCCCACGCAGGCTCCCACGGCGTCCACGCGGTCGTCCTTCGAGTAGACGGCGATCTTGGCCCTTCCTCCGGCTTCCCTTGCGACGCTCTTTATCTCTATCAAGCCTTCGTAGATCTCGGGGACTTCCTGGGCGAAGAGCTTCTTAAGAAATTCAGGGCTGGTCCTGGAGAGCTCTATCATCGGCCCCTTCGCCTCCTTGTCCACCTTGACTATGCACGCCCTTATGGACGACCCTTGAGAATAGCGCTCCCTCTTTATCTGCTCCCGGGCGGGAATGGTCGCCTCGGCGTTACCGAGGTTGACGAGGATGCCGCTCCTGTCGACCTGCTGAACCGAACCGGAGACGATCTCTCCAACGCGATCCTTGTATTCTTCGTACACCCTGTCCCTCTCGTACTCTCTTATCTTCTGGGTCAGGATCTGCTTGGTTATCTGGATGGCGTTCCTTCCGAACGTCGAGAAAGGGATCAGGGTCTTTATCTTGTCTCCCACCTTGGCGTCCTTCTCCAAGGCGCGCGCTTCTTCCAGCGACAACTCGGCGGAAGGATCCTCCACTTCTTCGACGACCGTTTTCACGAGGTAGAGCTCGAGGTTGCCCTTGCCGTCCTCGGAGACCTCCACCTCGGCCACGCCGCCGTACTTCTTCTTGATAGCCGAGCTCAATCCCGCTTTCAGGGTCTCCATCAGCAGCTTCTTGTCGATCTGCTTTTCCCTGATGAGCTGGTTAAAAGCGTCTAGAAATTGCATCTTCATCTACCACCTTTGCTACGCTTCGCATGTCTGGTCTTTTTGTCGATCTCGTATTCCACCCCAACGAGGTTGGCCTTTATCATGTCCTTGAGCCGGATCGTCTTGTCGCCTTCATCTGTTCCGAGAGTCAACACCCCATTTATACATGATCGTATCAATCCCGTATAGGTCTTTTTGCCGCCCTCTTCTCTGCACGTCACCCTGGCCGTGCTTTCGCGGAAGCGCTCGAAATGCTCCGGTTTGACTAGCGGCCTGTCGCTTCCCGGCGAAGAGACTTCGAGCAGATAGCGCCCGGGAAAGGGATCGATCCTGTCCAGGACCAGGCCGACCGCCCTGCTCACCAGGCTGCAATCCTTGATGCTGACGCCGCCGGGCTTGTCGATGTAGAGACGAACGACCGGACTTTTCTGCAAGCCGACGACTTCGAGTTTTATGCATTCGAAGCCCATCTTCTCGACTTCGATCGAGACGGCCTCTTCGAGTACACCATGATCCACGTACAAACACCTCATGGAGCGGATTCGCATGAAAAAAGTGGGCACCCAGCCCACTTCACAGTATTAGATAACACAATTTCGCGCGCAATGCAAGTAAAAGCTAAAAAGGGAAATTATAAAGGAAATCAACGAGAAGCGTCCCCACCTGGCCCAGGGTCTCCTTGGAGCACTTGTCCGGGGTGTCCTCGAGGGTGTGCCAGTAGGGGTAAGTCGTATCTATGAGGTCGACGCATTTCATCCCCGCCGTCAAGAGCGGGATGTGATCATCGTAGATCGCCGTCCCCCTCTCGGACTCGAAGACGTCGAGACCCAGCTTCTCGGCCCGCGCGAAAAGCGTCCTCGTGAGTTCCGGGGCGGCCGCCAATGAATTGAGTTCCTCGTAGATCTTCGCTCCTTTCGCACCCACCATGTCGAGGAGTACCCCTCCCACCGGGTGGTACCCTTCAGGTTGCGGCAGGTTCGCGGCGAAGTACTTGGAACCCAGGAGGTAGAATTCGAGGCTGCCCTGCTTCCCGTAATCCTCGCCGTCGAAGAACACGATATCGACACCGAGCCCTTCAGGGGGGTGAGATCCCACCAGCCGCGCCAGCTCCAGGAGCACCGCCACTCCGCTGGCCCCGTCGTTGGCACCGATTATCGGCTTCGCCTTCAGGCTGTCCGCCTTCTCGTTGTCCGCCCGGGGGCGGGTATCGAAGTGAGCCGCCAGCAGAAAGCGCTTGCTCCGGTCAGGCTCGATCCTCGCAATCACGTTGGTCAATTGCAACCGCCCGTCGCCGTACGGGTCCTCCAGTGAGAAAGGTTGCAGCTCGACTTCGCAGCCGCTGTTCTCCAGCTGTTTCTCGAGCCAGGGAACCATCCTGCGGTGGGCGTCCGATCCCGGGAACCGCGGCCCGAGTTCGCACTGGGCGAGCAGATGGGCCCACGCCGAATCCGGATCGAAGGATGGGGGGCCTTGCCGAGCGCACGTGCAGAAGCTCAGCAGCAGCATGATCGATGGAATGAGAAAACGTGCTTTCATCGCCCGTGGAGCTTTAGAAAGTGAATATGGCGTTGATGCCGACGCGTACCAGAGTGGTGGTCTGATTGGAAGCCTCACTGTACGTCCTGGTGTAATCCACGAAGAACGAGCCGTTCAACGTGCGCGAAAAATTGTACGTCAGGCGCGGAGATACTTTCAAGGAATTAGTTCCCGGGATGGGTTCGGGGATCGAGAGCAAGGCGTTCTTGCGTTGGCCTCCCGTCCTCGAATAGGAGATGCTCAACGTCGTATCGAGGGTACTCTTGAACTTGAACTTCTTGCTGAGGAAAGGCAACGGGAGGCGGAACCCCTGCCCCCCCGTGAAGGAGTACTTCAATTCCATCGAAGTGGAGAAACTGGTCAGTTCCGTCTTTGAGCCGTGGGACTCGTTGACCTTCTTGTTCCGCGCCACCGTAAGCGTCGTGTTCATGCCGTTTTTCCATTTGGCCACGAGGCTCGGCGAAATCTGTATCGTCGAGTTCGTGTTGTCCGTCGTGCTCCCCCGCCCCGATTCCCGGATGGTCTTCTTGAAACCCAGATTCGCGCTGGAAGAAACGAACAATCCGCGGAAGACGCCGAGTTTTTCGAGGCTCTTCCAGCTCAAGTTGAGATCCGGCCACGTGACCGTCTTCGATTTCGATTCATTCTCGCGGAAAGTCGCGTTGTTGAAACTCGCGGAATACCTTCCCGCGATGTCTATGTTCCTGGTCAGCTGGGTTCCGGAGTCCATAGTTAGAGAAAGCGTCTCGGTGAACCTCTCGGGCTCCTTGTTGCGAACCCCCTTGGTCCACACTCCGCTGTCTTTGGTGAAGCCGAGCTGGTAAGCCAGGGTCGGGCGGTCGCCGATGCGTGAATAGGAGCTGCTCGTCCTCCTCTGCAGCGACGCGTTTATCTTGCGGATCCGCGAAAGGATCCCGCCCAGGCGCCTGAAAGCTATCGTCGCATCCGGCTTCTTGGAAGCTTTGGTGGTGTCGGGCTTCGCCTCCGCGGGTTTCTCGTTCCTGTCCCGAGGGTTCGATCCCCTCCGCCTGGAAGGAGCGGCCGGCTTGCCCGGAGCTTTCTCTTCTTCCCGTTTTTCCTCGAGATGAATCGCCTTGAAGATTTTCCTGAACACCCTGCCCAGATCGAAGCGCATCTTCACGCTTCCCGTCTGGCTGCTGGTCACGTTTCTCACTCCCTTGGGATCGCCGGCCTTGCGGATGTTGGGGCTGGAGTTCTCCGAGTAAGTGGCCGTATAGTTGAAATCCGGCGAAAAGGCCTTTATGAACCAGACGGGGGGAGGCTTGTACGAAGTCTGAAGAGTCTGTGACCGGTTGATCTCTTTGCCTACGTCGATACCGAAGAGCTTGTGCGGAAGCGCGACGTCCCTCTTCATGTTCATCTTGAAGGAAGTCGTGAGTGAAGGAAAGGGAACGTACGTCGCCGATCCGGAAGCCTGCAAGCCGGCGCTGTATATCGGAGGATCGGCCACGAGACCCGCGCTGGTGAAGCGGTAACGCTTGCCCTTGCGCTTCGAGGCCTGCACTCTGAACGTCAGCGAGTTCAGCCAATACCTGAGCTTGTAACCCTTGAAGATCCTCACCTTCCTCTTCCTGCTCCAGTTCATCTGGTAGTCGAACGTTCCCGTCATCGACGTCGTCGTATCGGCGCTGGACGGGGACACCCGCTGGCTCTTGCTCATCGAGAAATTCGCGCGGATGCGATCAAAGGTATATTTCAACAACGGATTCTTCGATTTGCGCTTGCTCAAAGTCGCACTGAATCCCTTGATCACGCTTTCCGTTCGCAGACTGTCCTGGAGAACCTTGTCGGATATCTCGGTGTCGCTGTTAGGCTTGAACTTGGGAAGGGAGCGGTTCCGTGAGTAGTTGCCCGAAATGGGGA
>CAYXEN010000029.1:0-29835 GCA_964464035.1 uncultured bacterium
CACCTCGGCGCCGGCAAGCTCCCCTATCGCCTTGATGCGGTCGCGGACGTCCTCAAGAGCGCTCGCGATCGAACTCCTCGACGAAGTGCCGACGACGACGCGATCGCCGTTGCTCTCGACCGTGGCCAGGTTGTTGGAAGTCTCCACGAGCCCGGGAACGGCGTGACTCATCGCCTCCACCCCGTGCGGTATCGCGAGGAGAAGGTTGAGAACTCTTCTCGTGCACTCGGCGTCCATCGCCTTGTCGGACGTTCCGTTCGACTCGATGAGCTCTACGCTCAGCCCGGGATCCACGTCGCCCAGTTCCCCTCTTATGTCGCCTGCTTCCCTGCTGAGCATCTTCCGGCACACATCGAGGCCGCCCTCGTCCAGGACGATCATTGCTTCCGCCTCCCTGGGTATCGCATTGCGCTTGTTTCCGCCGCTCAAGGAAACCAGTCTGAGCGCGCATCCCCCGGCGAGCGCCTTCTTGAGGAGCCTCGCCAGAATGCGTATCGCGTTGCCGCGCTGATCCTGAATATCGATGCCCGAGTGCCCCCCTTTGAGGCCGCTCACCTTGACCGACGCTGCTTGCATGCCGTCGGCCTTGGTGAGTCGCACCGGCAGGCGCAGCGTCGAATCTCCGCCCCCGGAACAGCCGATGTAGACGGCGCCCATCTCCTCGCTGTCCAGGTTGAGCATCAATCTACCCCGCACGAAATCCTTTCCGAGCTTGCCCGCGCCGGTGAGGCCCACCTCTTCGTCTACCGTGAAAAGCAATTCCAAGGGACCGTGGACGAGGCCGGACGAATCGGCCACTGCCATCGCGGCCGACAATCCGACGCCGTTGTCGGCTCCGAGTGTCGTCCCATTGGCTGTGAGCCATTCACCTTCGAGCTCGACCTCTATGGGGTCCTTCGCGAAATCGTGATCGACATCCGAGTTCTTCTCCCCGACCATGTCCATGTGCCCCTGGAGGACGACGACGGGAGCTCCTTCCCTTCCCGCAGAGGCGGGGACGCGCACGAGCACGTTGCCGTTTTCGTCCTTGGCGGCCTCGAGCCCTTTCTCCCGCGCCCAGGCGAGAATGTGCTCCGCGAGGGCCGCTTCGTTTCCCGAGCAGTGGGGGATCTTCCTTATCGCATCGAAATGTTTCCACAAATCGGGCGGATCCAGCTTGTCAAGAGACATGAGTTCTCTCCTTTGAAATGGGATCTATCGTTCTTGCTTTCGTCGCCGGAATGTATGCATCATCCAAGCATCATTTCAAACGGGTCATTATACTCCGCTCCCGCATTATTATCAAGCGGCGCAGCAGGCGGCCCCTTCACGCCCCGCCGCTCCTTCGTTGAAGGATCACTCCGGAGATTATTAGAAACAAACCCACGATGGAAGAAGGCAGGATTTGTTCGCCGACGACGAACCTGATGAAAACGAGGGACAGAAACGGCGAGAGATAGATGAGGTTGCTCACCCGGGCGGTGTTTCCGCTCGAACTCAGGGCGCTCAGCCACAGCATGAATGTCAAGCTCATCTCGAAGAGCCCCACGTACGCGCTGCCTATTAAGACGGCGAGATCCGCCTTAGGTGGAAAGCCCATCGTGCGGGACCCATCCAATACGAGAAAAAGGCTTATGAACAACGTTCCGAAAAAGAAATTCAGGAAGAGTTTTTCCACCGGATCGCGTTCGTCCTTTACGTTGATGATCCAGAAAGAAGCCCAGACGATCGAGCTCCCGAGAGCAAGGCCGGCTCCAAGCGGATTCGCCGGCATGAAAGAAGTGACATCACCCCGCGTGGAGATCACGATGACACCGGAGAAGCTCACGAGCAGGGCGAGCAAGCTCCTCCACCGTAGCTTCTCGCCCATGAGGGGAACGGCCAAGAGAGAAAGGACGAGCGGCCACGTGTAGTTCAGGGGTTGCGCCTCCTGGGCCGGCAGAAGGGCATACGCCTTGAAGAGCACCATATAATAGAGAAAAGGATTGAGAAACCCACCCATCGCCGACCTCGCGAGCGCCCGCATCCCGCCTCCCGGCTCGGCGGAGCCCCGCTTCATGGCGCGGAAATACTCGATGATGCAGGACATCCGCCCGCGCACGGCGAGCGCCGCGAGGAGGACTCAAGTGGAAAACAGGGAGGAATAGAAGAGCAGTGTCAGAAAATCGGTCCGCCTCAGGACAAGTTTGAAAGCGGAGGCCACGGTCGACCAAAAGAGCACGGCGAGCAAAGCATGATAGCAGGACCTGGTTTGATCGTTCATGACGGGGAGACCACTGATCGCACAAGAAACCCCCTTGCCGCGCCGGCAAGGGCGGAACACCCAGGCTTACTCACCTGCCGCGAGGTCCCGGGCCGCCTTCTCCACCTGGGACCATACCCTGAGCAGATTGCCCGAGCAGATCGCGGCGATATCCTCTTCGGAGTAGCCCCGCCGGAGCAACTCGTAGATGAGGTTCGGATAACCTGAAACATCCTTGAGCCCGACAGGGAGGGTATCCCCTACTCCCTCGAAGTCGGACCCCAGACCGACATGCTCCACCCCGACCAGTGAGACGACGTGATCGATGTGGTCGGCGACGTCCTTTACGCTCGCAAAGCCGATCGGGTGCTCCTTGCGGTATCTCTTCACGTATTCTCTCGCCTCCCGATCATGCCACTTCAATCCTTTCGCCGCGAGGAGTTTCTCGATAGCCTTCCTGGACTCGTCCATCTTCGCATTGAGATCGCCCCTGAGGAAAGTCGATCCGAAATTTATCTGGATCACTCCGCCCTTGCCGGCGAGTTTTCTTATCATGTCGTCATCCATGTTGCGTTCGAACCCGGGCGTGAAGTGTCGGCAACAGGAGTGAGAAGCTATCACCGGGGCCTTGGACAGGGCGATCACCTGGTAGAAGGCGTCGTCGCTCACGTGAGATACGTCGATCATCATGCCCACCCGGTTCATCTCGGCGACGACCTTGCGCCCGAACGGGCTCAGGCCTTTCCACGTCCGCGTGGTGTCGTATGACGAGTCGCATATGCGATTGTCCTCGGCATGAGTGAGAGTGATGTACCTCACTCCCCTCTCGTAGAAATGCCCGATGTTTCCAAGGTCCCCTTCGATCGCGCTTCCGTTCTCGATGCCCATGAGGATCGACATGCGCCCCTTCTTGAAGTTGTCCTTCACTTGCCGGATGCTCGACGCAAGAGCGAACTTGCCGGGGGAAGCGGAAACGAGGCTGTCGACCATGTCTATCAAGCTGTCCGCCAGGGCCTTGGCTCCCCCGGTCTTCTCGTAGCTCGCGGGGACGTAGATGGAGAAGAAGGGGGCGTCGAGGCCTCCTTTGCGGGCGCGCACGTAGTCGAAATCACCGGACTCGGTACTCCCGGATATGTCCTCGCGCTTGTTCCAGAGGCGGTAAGGAACGTCTATATGCGTGTCTATTATTATGATTCGGTGGGCCAGAGCTTCGGCCTTCGCCATGAGCTCGTCTTCGCCCGTCGCGGTTCCGGCGAACGCGCCGATACACAAGACGAAAAAGAGAATCTTCCTCATTCAGGCGCCCCCTTGCTGGAATGTCATGGAGTGAAAGTCGAGCGGACAGCCATCCGCATCGAACCGCCCGGGCGGGCGACGGCGTCCCCGCCCGCATTGCTTTTTTCGATTATATCCTCCCGGGCGGAAGGCCATAAGCGATTTTTGCACGAAAAAACCGGATGAAGCCGCAGGCCTCATCCGGTCTTTCCTCGCATCGTCTCGGTCGCGTCAGATCGCCTTTTCGAAAAGCTCTTCCACTTGCTTCCAGTTGACGACGTTCCACCAGTTGCTGACGTACTCGGGACGCCGGTTCTGGTACTTGAGATAATAGGCGTGTTCCCAGACGTCTATCGTGAGAATGGGAACCAGGCCGTTCGAAATCGGGCTGTCCTGGTTGGCCGAGGAGCTCACATTCACCGCGCCCTTTCCGTCCACGCTGAGCCACGCCCACCCGCTGCCGAACCGGGTCAAGGCCGCTTGCTCGAAAGTCTCCTTGAATTTGTCGAAGCTGCCGTAGGAGGCTTCGATCGCCGTGAGGAGCTTGCCCCCCGGTTGACCGCCGCCCCCCGGAGTCATTATCGACCAGAACAGGGTGTGGTTGTAGTGGCCTCCGCCGTTGTTACGCACCGCGGTGCGGATCTCTTCGGGAACGGCGTCGAGATTCTTCAGCAGGGATTCTATCGAGCGGTCGGCCAGATCGGGATGTTTTTCGAGGGCGGCATTGAGCTTGTTTACATAAGCTGCGTGATGCTTGGAATGATGGATCTCCATGGTGCGCGCGTCGATGTACGGTTCCAGCGCATCGTAGGCGTAAGGCAGTTTGGGAAGTTCATGATTCATCTCCGTCTCCTTTGTAGAGGTTCGTCATTTCATGAAATCGGCTCCCCCCGCGACGACTTTACGAAAAACAGGGGATTTCCCGAGGCGTCCGCAGAGAACCGAACCTGGTTGTCAGACCTAAACGGTCCTATTAATATAACCGGATCCCGCGCCAAGTCAAAGGGAAATAAGACGCACTCCCTGGCTGCGCTCTGTCAAGGCATTGCTAGGACAGGAATTCCTCCACCGAGCGGGCCGTGGCATCGGCGCTGCGGATGCAGTCGGCCAGGGCGATTCCGCCCCGGAAGTTGGCGCAGAAGAAAAGCCCGGGGCGGCGCTCCTCGAACTCGCCGAGTGTTTCGAGAAAACGACTGTATCCGAGCTCGTACTGGGGGATGGCCCTCTTCCACGTCCGGACCCTGGTATAGACGGGGCGCCCGTGAATCGCGTGTCGCGCCTCGAGCTCTTCGCGGACGACGGTGATCAATTCGTCCTCGGGCAGAAGCGTGAGATCGGGACGACGGGAGCCGCCGACGAAGGTCGTAAACGCCACGCAACCCGAGGGGGCCCTCCCGGGAAAGATCGTGGAACTCCATATGGTCCCGAGTATGGGCCGGTTTTCCCGTGCCGGCACGAGGAATCCGAAACCGTCGAGCGGCCTGCCGACATCCTCCTTCCTGTAACCGCAGAAAACCATGCTGACGGGAGGATAATGGATCGATTCCAGGGAGGAGGAGAGATTCGAGTCGATTCCTTTCACCATGCGTCCCGCTTCATAGGCGGGCGCGGCGAGTACGAGGGCATCGGCTTCGAGTGAATCGGGTGCGCCGCCCGCAGTGAAGTTCACGGTGAAACCTCCCCCGGCTCCCCCGGTCCCGCGCACCTCTATGCCCGTCACGGCCGCCTCGGTGACGATACTATCGGCAAGCCGGGCGGAAAGGGCGTCGATAAGCGTGGAAAGCCCGTTCTCGAAGGAAAAGAGCTTCGCGGACTGTTTGGATACTTCACCCCGTCGTGCCTTCCTCTTTCTATCCTTGCGTCCCGCGACGGCTCCCTTGAGTACGCTGCCGTATTTCCTCTCGAGCTCGAAGAGCTTGGGAAAGGCGGCGGCTACGCTCAGGCGCTCGGGATCGCCGGCATAGACGCCGGCCACGAAGGGGTCGACGGCATAATCGAGGAACTCGCGCCCGAATCGCCGCTCCACGAAAGAAGCCAAAGATTCGTCGTCTTCGCGACCTCGCGCGACGAAAGGTTCACGCAGGAGCCTGAGCTTCGCCCGCATCGAAAAAAGACCGGTGCCCAGGAACGCGGCGGGCGACATGGGAACGGGTACGAGCCTTCCTCTTTTCAGTATGTATCTGTTCCGGGCGGCATCACTTGCATATATCAGCTCTTTCTCTATGCCCAACTCGCGAAGGAGTTCCCCGATCAACGAGGTCGTCTCCAGGGCGCTGTTGGGCCCTAACTCGACGAGGAAACCGTCCTCCACGATCGTCTCGATCGACCCGCCCACGCGCCGGTTCTTTTCAAGGAGCTTGACGTCGAAGCCGCGTTTCGCCAGGCGGAAAGCGACCGCGAGACCGCTTATACCTCCTCCTATCACCACCACTCTCTTTTTCATCATTTGGCCCTTTCACCTTTTTCCATGTCACGCACCTCGCGTTCGACGATTCTTTTCAACGCCTCGATGAACGTAGAAGAGTCGTTGAGAGCGGAAACGACCGAATAGGAAACGATCCCGGCGCTTTCGGCCCATGCCTTGAACTTCATCCCGAGCTCGTAGAGCGTCTCCAGATGATCGGACACGAACGATACGGGGACTACGACGAGAGCCCTCGCGCCCGAACCTGCAAGGCGGCGTATCTCGTCTCCTATCGAGGGCCCGAGCCACTTGAACGGTCCCACCTTGCTCTGGTAGCAGATGGAGTGCGAATCGGTGAACCCGCCTCTCTGCACCACCGCTCGCACGGTTCCCTCGACTTGGCTGCGGTAGGGGTCTCCCCGGCGCACCAACCTCTCCGGGATACCGTGGGCCGCAAAGAGCAAGTGGGGAGCGCCTTCGCCCGAGAGTCCGTCCAGGCACGATCTGATGCGCTCGATCAAGGCGTCTATATATCCCTCGTCGTCGTGGTAGGACAGCACCCTTCTCTCCCGGGGGAATTCGACGCCGAGTTCCCTCTTGCGCCTCGCCCATTCGTTCAGGCTCGAACGCGTTGTAGTATAGGAGTATTGCGGGTAGAGAGGAAGGAGAACGACCACGTCCGGGGAGAATGAAACCATCTCTCTTATCGCTTCCGTGGTGTCTGGCTTCCAGTAACGCATGGCGACGACGACGCGGCACTCGTATTCGCCAGAAAGAGCATCCTCGAGAAGCGCCGCCTGGCGCGCGGTGACGGCCAAGAGAGGCGAAGCTCCGCCGATCGCCTCGTAGTATCCGGCTACTTTCGGAGCCCTCCTCGATGCAAGCAGGCGCGCGAGCGGCCGCCGCACGAGGCGTCCCAAAGGAAGGTCGATGATGTCGGGGTCATTGAAGAGATTGGCCAGGAACGGCTCGATCGCATCGAGGGAGTCGGGGCCGCCCAGTTGAAACAGGACCACCCCCAGCCGCATTTTCGACGCCGTTGTCATCGTTTACAATGATCAGACCGTCTTCGAGAACCGCTGCCCGCCCGATTGCATCTCGTCGAGGTAGGCATCGAAACACATGGCGATGTTCCTTATGACCAGGCGGCCTGCCGTTTTCACCTTGATTCCGTCGCGGGAGAGTTCTATGAGATCATCGTCGACGAAAGTCCCGAGCTTGGGCAGACTGTCGCGGAAATAATCCTCGAAAGTGATGCCGAACTCCTTTTCGATGCTGCCGAAATCCAGTTCGAGGTCGCACATCAGCTTCATGATTACCCTGCGCCTTATGCGATCGTCCTCGTTCATGGCGTATCCCACGCGGGTGGCGGGTTTGCCTTCGTCGATGGCCGCATAGTACTCGGGGATCTTCTTGAAATTCTGCGCGTAGACGTTCTCGAACTGGCTTATGCTGGACATCCCGAAAGCGTACAGATCGCACCCGGCCTTGGTGGAGTATCCCTGGAAGTTCCGGTAGAGCGTCTTGCTTCTCTGGGCTACCGCCAGCTCATCGTCGGGCTTGGCGAAATGATCCATGCCGATGTACCAGTACCCGGCCGCCGAAAGCTTTTCGATCATCATCTTCAGTATCTCGAGCTTGGCCTCGGCGGGAGGGAGCGTATCCGGATCGATGAGCTTCTGGTGCTTCTTCAACCAGGGCACGTGGGCGAAATTGAAGACGGCGATCCGGTCGGGATCGATGTCGATCAGCTTGTCGACCGTCTTTGCGAACGTCTCGACCGTCTGGTAAGGAAGACCGTAGATGAAATCCAGATTGATGCTCTTGAAACCGAGCTTCCTGCTCCATCCCACGACTTCCCTCGTCAGGTCCTCGGGTTGAATCCTGTTGACGGCCTCCTGGACTTTCTCGTTGAAATCCTGCACTCCCATGCTCAAACGGTTGAAACCCGAATCCTTGAGAGCTTCGAGATGCTCTACGGTGAGTTCGCGCGGATCGATTTCGCAGGAGGCCTCCATGTCGGCCTCGTCGTACTCGAAACGGGCGGCGATCGCTTTGCCCAGTCTTCTTATCTCCTCGGCATCGAGAGTGGTCGGGGTTCCCCCTCCCCAATGGAGCTGGACGACCTTGCGCCCGGGAGACACGAGCGGAGCGATGATATCCATTTCTTTTATGAGATAGTCCACGTAGCGGGCGATCTTCCTGCGGTCCCGTGAGACGGTCATCGTGCAGCCGCAGAAGTAGCACAATGAATCACAGAAAGGGATGTGGAAGTAGAGGGAAAGGTCGGAGGTAGTGCCCTTCTCGTTCGTTCGGACTATCGCCGCCTTGAATTCATCCGGCCCGAACTCCTCGGAAAACATCGGAGCGGTGGGATAGCTCGTATATCTCGGGCCCGGCTTGTTGTACTTGCGAAGGATGTCTATGTCTATGTCATCGAACTGCGCCATTCACGATCACCCCGAAAGTTTCAACGACTCTTGTGATAAGCGGGACTCTCCTCTTTGACGAATCGTATCATGGCCTTCACGTTCTCCACCGGAACGTCGGGGAGTATGCCGTGCCCCAGGTTGAATATATGCCCGTCGCCCTCTCCGTACCCGTCGAGAACCTCCCGTACGCCCTCGCGGATCTTCTCGGGCGGAGCGTAGAGTAACGTCGGATCCAGATTGCCCTGGAGAGAAGCGCGAAGCCCAACCACGGTCCTTGCGGCCTTCATGTCGGTGCGCCAGTCTATCCCGACGACGTCGCACCCGGCGTTCACTATCTTCACGAGCGAATGATCGCAATCCTTTGCGAAGACTATGATGGGCACATCGTATCTCCTCAGGTCATCGATTATCCTGGCGATGTATGTGAGCGAGAATTCCTCGAACGAGCCCGGCGTGAGGAGCCCTCCCCACGTATCGAAGAGCTGCACCGCGTCCACGCCGGCTTCCACCTGCGCGGCGAGGTAACGGGACACAGAGTCGGTTATCTTGTCCAGCAAGCGGTGAGCCAGAACCGGCTCCGAGTACATGAAGGCCTTCGCCCGGGCGAAGTTTTTCGAGCCCGAGCCTTCGACCATGTAGCTGAAGAGCGTCCAGGGCGCCCCGGAGAAGCCGATCAGAGGAACCCGCCCGGCGAGGGCGCGCTTGGTGAGGCGAACGGCGTCGAGCACGAAGCCCAGCCTGTCGGCGGGATCGGGGACGGCGAGGGAATCTATCCGTGCGGACGTGCGAATGGGATCGTCGAGAACCGGACCGCGGGACTCGACCAGGGACAACTTCATGCCCATCGCCTCGGGAACGACCATGATATCGGAGAAAAGGATGGCCGCATCGACTCCGAGGATCTCCACCGGCATGACCGTCACTTCCGCGGCGAGATCGGGAGTCTTGCACAGGGTCAGAAAATCGGCCTTCTCCCTCAATACCCGGTACTGGGGCAGATACCTCCCCGCCTGACGCATTATCCAAATAGGGGTACGCTCGCAAGGGTCCCTCCTACAAGCGCGCAGAAACAGATCATTGTCGATGCCTGCATCCATAGGTATCCTCTTCGGCTAGGGCTTGCTTGCAAAGGAACTTGGGAAGTTCGTTCATGCGGGGGGATGACAACCAACCTCCGTTCCCGACCGTGATCAGGGTCAAAAAAACGGGCCTTCAGGAGAGAGGCCGCTTCCTCGCATGAATATAACTCAAAACGGGCCGTAGAGTCAAAGGCCAAAAGCGCTTTCGGACATCAGCGGGCGGCGGGTCGTGTTGCAGCTGAGAATCTATTGCCATGCAAGGAGTTACACTTCGTGCCGGAGGGCGGCACGCGGATTATTTCACTTGACCGCCGTCATTTTATTCATTACACTTCCCGCCGAGAAAAAGGCCACATTCTTGAAGATCCAAACATTCTCGGAAAAGTGAGCCGTTTTTTTTTATTGCCACCATCCGCCGGTCGGCGGGATTCCGTTTGGGCAAAATGTGATTCCATGCATGTTTCCACTCCGGAAATACCAAGGAGGCCAGGCAAATGAATGATATCTTGATTCAGATCGTACCTTGGTTGGGGGTCTTCGGCTTGCTCATCGCGGGTCTGACCTATTTCGCCGTGAAGCGCCACCCTCCCGGCAACGAAAAGATGGTCGAGATAGCCGAGACCATCCACAAGGGTGCGATGGTTTTTCTCAGGCGCGAGTATCAGATCATCGCCTTGTTCATGATTGTCATCTTCGCAGCCCTTGCCACGCTCTTGAGTCTCTGGACGGGAATCGCCTACCTCACTGGGGCGATAAGCTCGATGCTTGCAGGCTGGCTCGGGATGCAAGCGGCCACGCGCACGAGCAACCGCGCCTGCCAGGGGGCCAAGGACGGCGGCACGCCGCTCGCTCTGGCCATCGCGTTCCAGGGCGGCTCGGTGATGGGACTCGCCGTCGCCTCACTCGGCGTGATCGGCCTGGGATTCTTCTTCCTCTTCACGCGACATGATCCTCAGAACGCCCCGCTGATCATAAACGGCTTCGCAATGGGGGCGTCGAGCATAGCGCTCTTCGCCCGTGTCGGCGGAGGGATCTACACCAAGAGCGCCGACGTGGGCGCCGATCTCGTCGGCAAAGTGGAAGCGGGGATACCCGAAGACGACCCGAGAAATCCCGGAGTCATAGCCGACAACGTGGGGGACAACGTGGGAGACACTGCGGGCATGGGTGCGGATCTCTTCGAATCCTACGTGGGTTCGGTCGTGGCCAGTATCGCCATCGGAGCTTCCGGTTATCTCCTGAACGGACACACATCGGATGCAACGATCCCCCGCATGCTGCTCCCCATCGCCCTCATCGGGGCGGGACTCATAGCTTCCCTGCTGGGAATATTCTCGATGGGGATCCTCAAGAAGCTAAACCCACAGACGGCGCTCCGCTATGCGGTGTACGTGAGCGGCATCGTCTTCATCATAGGGGCATACATTCTAACTTCCAAGATGATCGGCAACATAAATACCTTCTGGGCCATCATCTCCGGGCTTCTCTGCGGGATCCTCATCGGAGCGGAGAGCGAGTACTTCACTTCCGGGCCCCCGATAAAGACCATCGCACACGCTTCGCAATCCGGCCCAGCGACCACGATCATCACCGGCCTGGCCGTCGGCTTCAAGAGTACTATACTTCCCGTGATCACCATCTGCATAGCGATCTACGTCGCCTACCACATGGACGGGCTCTACGGCATTGCGATCTCGGGAGTGGGAATGCTCTCCACCATCGGGATAGTGATGTCGACGGATTCATACGGACCGATCGCCGACAACGCCGGCGGCATAGCCGAGATGAGCGGAGCGGGCCCCGAGATAAGGAAGATCACCGACAAACTCGACGCCCTGGGCAATACGACCGCCGCGGTCGGAAAGGGATTCGCCATAGGCAGCGCCGCGCTGACCGCCTTGGCCCTTTTCTCCGCCTACCAGCGGACGGTCCATCTCGAGGCCATAGACCTCATCAACGCCTCGACCATAATCGGTCTCTTGCTGGGTGCGATGATGCCGTTCTTCATCGCCGCCTTGACTCTCGAAGCGGTCGGGCGTGCCGCCGACAAGATGGTCGTCGAGATCAGGAGGCAGTTCCGCGAGATCAAGGGGCTTCTCGAAGGGACAGCGAAACCCGAAGTCGACAAGTGCATAGACATCGTAACGCGGGGCGCACTTCGTGAAATGATCGCCCCCGGCATCCTTGCCGTCGCATCTCCGTTGCTGATCGGCTTCGTCATGGGGCCGGAGGCGCTCGGCGGATTCCTCGCCGGAGCCACGGCGACGGGCGTCCTCCTCGGCGTATTCATGGCGAACGGAGGGGGAGCCTGGGACAACGCGAAGAAGTGGATCGAAGAGGGCAACCTGGGCGGCAAGGGATCCGAAGCACACAAGGCAGCCGTCGTCGGCGACACCGTGGGAGATCCCTTCAAGGATACGACCGGCCCTTCGATGAACATTCTCATCAAGCTCATGGCCGTCGTCTCCCTGGTCTTCGCTCCGCTGATCGGCAAGTTCTGATTCACTAGCCGCTATTCGCCCGGCGCTTGGACTCCCGTCTCGAGCGCCGGGCCCTCATCCTGTCTGAATCGGGAGTCGACGAATGCCGTTGCACACCATCCT
This sequence comes from uncultured bacterium, assembly GCA_964464035.1. GTDB lineage: Bacteria > Krumholzibacteriota > Krumholzibacteriia > WVZY01 > WVZY01 > CAYXEN01. The sequence continues at coordinate 12,015 of CAYXEN010000029.1, forward strand.
CATAGTAGGCGGTTCCTGGTTGCTTCTGTTGGTCCTGCTCGTATGGCGGTACGTGAGTTGGCATGACGAGGAGGATGACGAATGACCACCTTCGATCCCGCTTCCGACTGGTCTCTCCTCATAGGGATAGCCGCGTACCTCGTCATCCTTCTCGCCTGCGGCATCACCGCATCCACGTTGATGAAAAAACTGGACGATTTCCTGCTCGGGGGAAGGCGCCTGGGAGCGTTGTCCGCCGCGATCTCGGAGCGGGCGAGCGGTGAGAGCGCGTGGTTCCTCCTCGGGCTTCCCGGCGCCGCGTACGCCCTCGGCTTCACGGAATTCTGGTCGGTGATCGGGATCGCTCTCGGCGTATTCGCTTCGTGGACTCTTCTCGCCCTGCCGCTCAGGCGCGAGACCGCCAGGCTCAGTGCGCTCACGCTGCCCGACTACTTCGAAAACCGCTTCAACGACTCGAGTCACGTGCTTCGCATCGTATCGACCGCCATCATTCTTTTCTTCTATACGACGTACGTTGCGGCCCAGTTCGTCGGCGGCGGCAAGATACTCCACGCCGCCTTCGGTATCGATCAGTCGTGGGGGATCATCATCGGGGCATTGGTCGTGATGCTCTACACGATGCTGGGCGGGTTCATAGCTGTGGTCTGGACCGATGTTCTCCAAGGCCTCCTGATGGCCGCCGTCGCCTTGATCCTTCCCATCGTCGGCCTGGTCAAGCTGGGTGGAGTGTCGGGGGCGCTGGAAAAAATCTCCGCGATCGATCCGGGTTTCCTCTCCATGACGGGGGGCAAGACGGGAAGCGCATTCATATTCGGAGTGATGCTGGGAAGCCTTTCGTGGGGCTTCGGATACTTCGGCCAGCCGCATCTCCTCAGCCGTTACATGGCGGTTAAGAGCTCCAGGGAAATCAGGAAAGGGATGATGATCGCGAACGTGTGGGTGCTAATCGCCTACTGGGGGGCGCCTCTCATCGGGATCGCGGGGGCGGCCATTCTCGGGAGCGGCCTGGCCGACCAGGAAATGGTCATGCCGATCCTCGCCAAGACCCTCATGCCCGGCTGGATAGCCGGTTTCATGATCGCCGGTGCAGTAGCTGCGATGATGTCTACGGCCGACTCACAGCTCATCGTGGTTACTTCTTCGCTGGTGGAGGACATCTACGTGAAGTTGCTCAAACCCGGCGCCAGGCCCGACAGGCTCGTATTGCTGAGCCGAATCGCCACGGTGGGAGTTTCGTTGTTCGCAATCATCCTGGCATTCACGAACAAGGATCTGATCTTCGACATGGTCTCGTATGCCTGGTCCGGTCTAGGCTCGTCGTTCGGACCGCCGCTCCTCCTTTCGCTCCGCTGGAAACGAACCACCGGTGGCGGGGTCCTGGCCGGGATGCTCGCCGGAACCGTGAGCAACGTGATATGGAAGAACGTCGGCCTCTTGAACGCCGCTCTCGATCTCAAGCTGGCCTGCTTCCTGATATCTCTGGTGTTCACGGTGGCGGTGAGCCTCGCCACCCAACCAAAGAACACTCGCCGCCCCGCCACGTATTAGGGCTTGCCTTCTCCCGCTTTTCCTTTATATTAAGTGGTATGAAGGCGGGAACATACAGGAACGTCACCATCGGATTGATCTTGATCGTGGTCCTCCTGGGCTCGTTCTTTTTTTTCGCCCACGTCCACGACGATCAGCTGAAAGAATACAATTGTACCATCTGCATCTTCTCCGCTTCCGCTGCAGTGGAAACGGCGCCGGTTCTATCGCCTATCTCCATGCCGACGGCGATAGGAATCGTCGCCTTAATTGAATTGGATCTCGATCAAATCGCCTGCTTTTCCGATCTCACCCTCCGCGGTCCCCCGCAGGATCTCCAAACATAATTCTTGCCCGGCTTTCAACGATAATCATTGAAGTGATCTTACGATTGAAGGAGGTCTGTCCGTATGCGAATGTGGACGATTCTTTTCCTATTGATCGCAGGACTCCCCGTCGCAAGGTGTCCCGCGCAAACCACCGTTAATCCGGATATAAGCGCGATTGGAGACACCAGGCTCGTAATAAGGGACGACAACTCCCGACTCATAAGCGGTGCGGCTCGAACGTCCTTCAGACTCGAAGAACTCGAGCTCGCCTTCACCGGTTACTTGAACCCCTACGCCAGATCGGACGTCTACGTAAGCTTCGATCCCGCGGAGAACTCGGTGGAAGTGGAAGAAGCCAGCGCCACCATTCTCAGGGGATTGCCTTGGTCCCTTCAGTTCAAGTTCGGCAAGTATCTCCTCGACATGGGAAAGATCAATACCCAGCATCCCCATCAGTGGGCCTGGCTGGACGTACCTCTCATGTTGCAAAAGTTCCTGGGTGAAGAAGGCGCCAGGGTGACGGGAGCGAACCTCTCGATCCTCAAGGCGATCGGTGACAACGCCTTGACCGTGTCTTTCAACGTCTTCGACGATCGCCTCTTCGCCGAAAGCGCAGTCGGCAGCACTTCAACCGGCTCATCGCACACCGGATCCAACGTCGCCCTGTCCGGAAGAGTCTCTATCTTCCGGAGCTTGACCGATTACACATCGCTGGAAACAGGTGTTTCGTTCCTTCACGGCGATTACGAGCCCGTCGCAGGCCTCAGCGCCGACATGGCGGCATTCGACATGAAACTCAAGTGGCGTCCGGACATGTATCGAACCGCCGTATTCATAATGGAGGGGATGCTTAGCTCCAGGGAGCTTCCGCAAAGGCTCAGGAGCTCCGGAGACAGGAACCGTGCCTCCGGCTTTTTCACGGCGTGTGACATCAAATGGCGAAGGCTCTTCGACGGAGGAATGTTTTTCGATTATGCAGGGGAAGCTCTCGAGAGTGCCAAGGACACCCGCGCATTCGGAGCGTTCTTCGGATTCATGCCCGCCGAGGAAACGACGCGATTCAGTATAGTCTGGCGAAGGGAAGTCTCCGATTTGTACGACGGCTCCGACAATTCGGTGACTTTCCAGGTGCTCTGGTCGCTCGGACCACACAAACCTCATCCTTTCTAGGGAGGAGAAACTGTCATGAGAAAAATGCTGATCTTTGCGGTCCTGATGCTGGTCACGATGTACGAAGCGGCCGATGCATCGAAGAGTATCCGCATCCTTTCCTCCACGACGGACCTCGCGTCGATAGCTTCATTCATAGGAGGAGATCGGGTCAAAACCGAGAGCATCGCGAAAGGCAAATCCAACCCTCACTTCGTGGAGGTACTGCCCAGCTACATGATCAAGGCGGCCAGGGCGGACATCTACCTGAAGGTTGGAATGGGCCTCGACCTGTGGGCGGACTACATAATAGACGGATCCCGCAACAACAGGATCGTCATCGTGGACTGTTCGCAGGACATAATCGCATTGGAAAAGCCGACGACCAAGGTCAATGCTTCGATGGGAGACGTTCACCCGCAAGGCAACCCGCATTATTGGCTCGACCCGGACAACGGGATAGTCATCGCCCGCAAGATCGAAGAAGCGTTGGAAGGCAAGGATCCCGACAATGCATCGTATTACAGACGAAATCTCGATGCATTCATACAGCGCATCACACTGGAGAAAACCCGCTGGAAAGACAAGGCGGAGAAGCTCGCGGGCCTAGAGATCGTGACCTACCACAACAGCTGGCCGTACTTCTGCCGGGCTTTCGGGATCAAGGTCGCCGGTTACGTCGAACCCAAGCCGGGAATAGAGCCGACGCCTTCGCATACGTCGGAGCTCGTGCAACTCATGAAATCGAGAAACATAAAGATAATCGGGAAGGAGCCGTACTACTCCGATCGCACACCCAAGACCATCGCCCGCCTGACCGGAGCGAAAGTAGTCAACCTTCCACCATCGGTCGGGGGAGACAAGCAGGCGGTGGATTACTTCAGCCTGTTCGACACACTCTTGGACAGACTCAACAAGGCTCTGGAGGAGTGATGACCATGTTGGATATCATGACATCTCAATTCGTCATTCTTGCAAGCATCTGCGCATTGATACTGGCCGGCATACACGCCTACCTCGGTTTTCACATCGTGAGTAGAGGAGTCATATTCGTCGACTTGTCCCTCGCTCAAGCGGCCGCGCTGGGAGCGGTATTCGCCGTTACATTGGGGCACGGAGAGGGTGGTGCAAATCATTATCTGCTGTCCCTGCTTTTCACGTTCGCCGGCGCGGCGATCATATCCATTGCTAAAACGAAGGACAGGAGGATACCACAAGAGGCGTTCATAGGCATTCTATACGTGGGGTGCGCGGCGATGACGATTCTATTGCTGGCACACATGCCGGGCGGCATGGAAGAGCTCCAGCACATGCTGGCCGGTTCGCTCCTAACCGTTTCCAAGGCGGAGATTCTCAAACTCTTGGGAATATTCGGCGCCGTAGGCATACTGCACTACGCATGCAGAGATCGGTTCTTCGCCCTGACCGAAGACAGGGACGCCGCCGAGAAGCGAGGGTGGAAAACGACATGGTGGGATTTCCTCTTCTATTCAAGCTTCGGACTCGTGGTCACTTCGGCCGTCCCCATCGCCGGGGTCCTGCTCGTCTTCTCGTTGCTTGTCATCCCGCCGGTGACGGCTCTCCTCGTGACCACCAGGGCTTCGTACAGGCTGGTTCTCGGTTGGGTCGCGGCGTTTCTCGGCTCATTCGGTGGAATAGTGGCGTCCGTCGGGCTCAACCTGCCGACGGGCCCTTCGATCATATCGGTTCTGGTGGCGATATTGATTCTCGTCAGTCTCGTCCGGGCGGCCGGGCTGATCAGGACCTAGAAGGCGTTCCCCATATTATCGTCCGCTCGCCGGGATTGAGAACCCGAACCTCGGTCTCCGGGGCGAACCTCGCGGCATGGACCGAGAACGACAGAGGCGGATCGGTCAAGAACGACATCTTTCTCCAGACCGGACCCATCGGGCGAAGCGTCCCCCAGTGTATGGGAATCGCCGTTCGGGGCGAAAGAGCGGATAGGGCGGTCGCTGCTTCGGCCGGTGACATGTGATCTCCCCGTATGTACGGGCCGAACCCCCACACGGGCAGAAGCGCGGTGTCTATGTTGTAATTCCTTCCCAGGTCGACCATGCTGTCGAAGAGGGCGGTGTCGCCCACGAAGTATACCGTCTGAGAACCTTCGAAGAGAAAGCTCAGAACGCTGGTGGGAAACCAGAACGGCCAATAGAATCCCGATTCATGGTTGGACGGCGTCGCGTTGACGGTCACGCCTCCAAGCTTGAGGGCGTCTCCTTCTTCCATTTCGATCACTTCATGGGGGACCTTGTTGCGCAGGTAGCGCCGCGCACCGCGAGGAGCGATTATCGGCGTTTCCCTGGGTATTGCTCTCAGCGAAGGATAATCCATGTGATCGAAATGCATGTGCGAGAGCACGACGGCATCGATTCCATCGAGTTCATGACTGAACGGGTGGCGGGCATTATCCCTCTTGAGAAACCACAGCCTGTCGCGAAAGACCGGGTCGGTGATTATCTTCGTCCCGGACATTTCGATCAGGACTGTAGCGTGACCCAGATAAGTGATGTCGGCACCTTGGAAGCGTTCCACCATCTATGGCATCTCCTTTGGGTACGCCCCGCTTGGTACGCGGGATCTTCGGCCGGGAGCAGGCGCGGTCCCGGGGCCCGGGGACGCCGGCGTCCTGCGGCATAAAAGCTGTCTTGACTTTTCGTGCGAAGGCTGACGGTGAATCCCGGGGAAGGAATCTTCAACGAGATTTTCGAATTATCAATTTTCCATTGTCTTAACTTGATTATCCGCTACCATTATCTATGATCAGCCAAGCGAAAAGCCGCGTGTGGTCCGTAGCAATAAGCGAGCCGCCTTGAAGGCGGTCGGATCATCATAAGATCGTTCGGCGGCGACCGGAATGCAAGTTCAATCTTGCCCGGGAGCCGGGATTATCCATGGGGACGAATTGGGAATCCCCGGGAACGACCGCGCTCGTCGGGATCGATCTCCGCGCGGACCGGGGGTGAGGTCGAACCATCCCCCCGACCGCCTCGAGGCACAGGCCCATGACACAACTCAAGAAGAATCTCTCTCTAACGGCAAGGCTCCTTTTTCGATATGCAATAGTCTGGCTCGCAGACGCGCTTTCCATAGGGGTCACGGCCCTCTTGCTGCCGGGCATCTATTTCGTCAAGGAAAGCGAGTTCTGGTACCTGAACCCCTTCATCGTCGCCCTCTGGCTCGGGCTGCTGAACGTTCTGATCAGACCGTTGCTTATCATCCTGATTCTTCCCATCAATTTCATATCCCTGGGGTTCACGACGCTGTTCGTGAATTCCACGCTTTTCTACCTGATAGATAGACTCGTTCCGTCCTTCGTGATCGAGAGCTTCCCCGCCGCGCTGGTGGGCCTGCTGGTGCTCTCCGCCGTCAACACGGTGCTGGCCAACGTGATCGTCCTTGAAGAAGACTATTCGCTGTTCATGAGGGCCATGGACAAGCTCAGCTCGCTTTCGAGATCACGGGCGTTTCGCGGCGGCGGCAGAGGGCTCGTGGTCATACAGATAGACGGTTTGTCCCTCACAACGCTCAGGCGGGCGGTGAACCGCGGCAAGATGCCTTTCATAGGCGAACTTCTCGGCCGCCGAGGATACGCCTTGCGCGAGTGGTTTTCCGGACTGCCCTCGCAGACTTCATCCGTTCAGGCGGGCATATTCTACGGCGACAAGTTCAACATCCCCGGATTCCGCTGGTACGACAAGAAGCAAAAGAAGCTCGTCGTATCTTCGAGTTCCGGTGACATGAAACAGATCGACGACAGGTTGGGACAAGAAGAGGGCACGTTGCTTCGCGGCGGAACCTGCGTAAACACTCTCATCCACGGCGGAGCCGAGAAGAGGCTGATCACCTTGAGTGCGCTCCTCGACACGGATATAAGGAAACGCCGCGGGGAGCTGGAGGATTTCGCGATCTTCTCGCTGCACCCTTATCTCTACAACCGCGCCATCGTTCTCATGGCCTGGGATTTCGCCGTCGACAGGTTTCAACGGTTGCTCGACATCGTGAAGCGCAAGAACCCGAGGGTCAAACGAAGCATGAAATTCAGTCTCCTGCGAGCGGTTGGCAACGCGTTTCTTCGTGAGAGCACGAGTTATTTCATACACGAGGAAATCGTGCGCGGGACCCCCATCATTTACGCCAACTACATCGGCTACGACATCATAGCCCACCACGCCGGCCCGAATTCCTGGGACGCGGTGAGCGCGCTGACCGGCATAGACAGGCAGATAAGAAGCATTGCTCAGACGATAAGGAAGCGGGCGGGGGGCTCCTACGACATCATCGTTCTTTCCGACCACGGGCAGACCAAGTCCGTCCCTTTCGAGTCGTTCGACGGATCGAGCCTCTCCGATTTCATAGAGAAGCAATTGCGAAAGCCGCTGCTGAGAAGCCGTGGTTTCGAAGCCGAAGAAGGGTACTTCGCCACGCTCCTGAGGGAGATGCAACTCGCGGAGGAGACCTTCGGTACCAGGTCGATCCGCCGGAGCAGGCGGACCTTCGAGAGAATCGGCTCAAGGGTCCGACCGGAAGCGGCGACCCAAGAACACGATGAAGGAGTTCTGGTCTGTCCCACGGGCAACCTCGCCCACATATATTTCACCGAGCACGAGGAGAAACTCACGTTCGAACGCCTCGCCGAACTCCATCCCTCGCTCCTCGAAGCGTTCGGTGAACACCCCGGTATCGGGCTCGCCCTCATGAAAAAGAGTCGAGGCGAACTCATCCTCCTGAGCAATCACGGCGCGATGCACTTGCCTGACGGCAGGATAGAAGGAGTCAATCCCCTTCTTCCCTATGGAGACAACGAGACGATCCGTGACTCCCTGCTCCAGCTGGGTGAATATCCGGATTCGGGCGATGTAATACTATTCGGCGCCGCTCTGGCCGACGGCGCCGTCGTGAGTTTCGAAAGCCAGATAGGAACCCACGGAGGCATCGGCGGGGAACAGACGGAAGCATTCCTGATGCATCCCGCCGGAACGGCCTGGCCGAGAGGCGGGATCAAGGGTCCCGAGGACATGCATGTTTTCCTTAAGAAGGCTCTGGAAAAGACCGAGCCGGCCAAGGCGGCGAACATCGGAACAGGGCGGTCGGCCCGTTGAGAAAGGAGACGGAATGGAAGGATTGAACTACCAGTGCCCGAAGTGCGGATGCCACTCGTACGAAGTGTCCGAGATCAGGGCGACGGGGGGATTCTTCACCAAGATATTCGACGTGCAGTCGAGAAAATTCACGGCGGTAAGCTGCTCGCAGTGCAAATACACCGAATTCTACAAGGCCGAAAGCAGCATGCTAGGCAACATCTTCGACTTCTTCACGAGCGGTTAGCTCGGCATGCGAGTCCGATCGGTTGCGAAAAGAGTGCGCTGGGAATTCAGGCGGCCAGTTTCTTTTCCAGGCGTGATCGCCCCAGGATCGCCGCACCGAGAGCGGCCACGAAGCTGGGTTCTTCGGGGACGTTGACCTTGACGCCGAACTTCTCCTTGCAGACCTCGACCATGCCGGCCTGAAGCGCCACTCCACCGATGAGAGTCAGCTCCCCGTCGAACCCGATTCTCTTGAGCTGCGCCATGGCCCGGTCGGCCAGCGATTCGTGTATGCCTCTTATGATGTCGTCCACGGGCCTGTCCTCGGAGACGTGGTTGATGATCTCGCTCTCCGCCAGCACGGCGCAAACGCTGCTTATCGGCTGGCTCGCCTCCGCGCGCAACGACCTCTCGCCCAGCTCCTCGATTGGGACTTCCAGGTACTTCGCCGCTTTTTCGAGGAAACTTCCCGAGCCGGCTGCGCATTTCTCGTTCGTCTGGAACTCCTTGACCCTGCCGTTCTCGCGGAGCTTTATCGCCCGTGTGCTCTGTGCCCCTATGTCGAGAACGAATTTCGTGCTGGGAAAGAGATAGTAGGCACCCTTGGCGCCGCAGGTGATCTCGGTTATCTGGATGTCGCGGAACGAAACGCTGTAGCGTCCCAGCCCGGTGGTTGCGATGTAGGCGAGGTCCCCGCGCGACAGGGACGCGCCGGCGAGCGCCTCGTCCAAGACCTGCCCGGCGACCGCTTCGAAGTCAGCCTTGGTGCCTGCGGCGGACTTGGCGATGACGTTCAGGTTCTCGTCGGTGATCACGCACTTCGTCGTCCCGTTGCCGAGGTCGATGCCGGCGATCAGGCTCATGATCAGGCCTCCTCCGTATTACTGCCGTTATTCCAACCGTCTATCTCCACTTTCTCGTCCAGCGCCCCCTTCTCCGCCTCCGCCCGCTCTATCGCGAACAGCGCCGCACCGAGCGCGCCCATGAAATGCGACTCCGTGCTGACGTTCATCTCCAGACCCAGCTTGTCCTGCAGGGCTTTCACCATGCCGATGTTCCTCGCGACCCCGCCCGAAAACGTGACTTCCTCCTCCAGTCCAACCCTGCGCACGAGGGCCATGGTGCGTGAAGCGATCGCCTGGTGCACTCCGGCGAGGATGTCCTCTATGCTCTTCTTCTGCGCCAGGTAGGACATGATGTCGGTTTCCACGAAGACGGTGCAGACCGACGTCAGGCGGACGGGGCGCTTGGCCTCGAGGGCTCTCTTGCCTATTTCATCCAGCGGGATGTCCATTACTTCCGCTGCAGCGGCCAGGAATCTTCCCGTACCCGCCGCGCACTTGTCGTTCATCACGAAATCGAGCACTTCCCCTTCCGGGCCGACCTTGATGCCCTTGGTGTCCTGGCCCCCCATGTCGATCACGGTCCGGGTGTTGGGAAAGAGGAACTGGGCCCCCCTTGCGTGGCAGGTTATCTCGGTCACCTGGAAGTCACCGAACGTCACCTTGTACCGGCCGTATCCGGTCCCGGCTATGGCGGCGACATCTTCTCTTTGCAAGCCCCCGTTTTCGAGCGCCTCCTGGAAAGCCTTCTCTGCGGCGCGCGTCACGTTCGCGCCGGTGGGGATCAATGCCCGTGAATGGATTTGCCTGCGGCCGCCGAGAATGACGGCCTTGGTCTGCGTGGACCCGACATCGACACCCGCTGCGTACAACATCTCGATCCTCCGGTTCGTTTGAGCAGGACGAATCCTACTTGGCTTTCGAAATCAATCTCCTGTGCTCCAGCGATTCGAAGAAAGCGTCAATCCTGTTCTTCATCTGGGCTTCCGCATAGTACCTCGGATCCTCCAGATCCGATTCGAGCAGCAGCGTGGGGACACCCAGCTCCTTGCTGAAATACTCCCGCATGTCTCCCTGCCCCGCGGAAAACAGCCGGCAGCTCTTGACGGAATGAATGACGAGAGCGTCGGCGTTCCAATCCTGCACGTACGAGTTTATCTGCTTGTATCGCTCGAGCAGGCTCCGATTGGTTAGATTCTCGGTGAGCATCTGCTTCGCTATGCTCTCCAGCGGTCTCTCGGGGTCGTGGCGGAAACCGAACTCCCAGAGCCCACCGACGGTGGAATAGGTCGAAGCCACGGCCACGGCTCCCCAAGCACTGAAGAGATCCCTGAAATTACGATAATAAGGATACGGCGGGGGGCCTTCGACGACCGTGCGGAAACGCTCTTCCTCCACGGGGCTCAGATTCTTGGAGACCCTCTCCTCGTATTCCGCCACGGCGACGTCGAAGAAGTCGGCGGCTTCCTTCGTTCCCCTGAGAACGTTTATAGGCCCCATCATGTTGATGCTGTCGAAGTATGCATCGAAGGGGGCGGGCTTGTGCTTGCACAGATCCTTCACCTTCGACCAGCCTTCCTCGGCCCTCGCGGAATATGCGAGAACTTCGGAAAGGCGGGATTCGCTGTACTTTCTGCCGGTTATCTTCTCGCATTCCCTGATGAGCTCCTCGAGCTGAGCTATCACGTAACGCACGTCTCCCTCGGTGGGTTCGTCCTCGCGCAGGAAGGGGATGTCCACCATGAAGAGCGGCGCATCGAGGAAAGCGGCGGCGTGTTCGAACCACTTGACGTAGACGTTGCACCCCACGTAGTTGCAGACTATGAGCGATGGCTTGGGAATCTGCTGGCCTGGCCCTATCAATCCATGGAGAAAGTACCCCATGTCGGCCTTCACGTACGCGCAATTGTCGCTCGAATACCCTATCTCCTCCGCCTTGAGGATCATGGGGAGCGATTTCTTGCGGATGGCCATCTGAAGCGCGTTCACCTCGGGAAACACGGGGATGATGTCGAAAGACTGAAGGATCTCCACGCAGTTTCCCGATATCATCTGGTACGCGGTGGGAGCGCCCGTCTTGGCGGCTTCCGCCAGGGAGTCGTACCACTTGTTCATTATCTCCCTGGACTTCTCGTGTACTAGACCCTGGTATTCCATTTTTTTCTTTCCGCTTTTTTCCGGCATTTCTTCCCTCTTTTGTCAATCGAAGAGCAGCGACTCCACGAAAGTCTCCACCTCGTTGCGGACCCTCTCGAACGTCCACATCTTCTCCTCGAACTCGACGAACAGGTGGGGGATGTTTTCCTTCTCGAACACGTTTCGGAAAAGCACGTAATCGAACAGCGCCGGCTCGCAGAACTTGGCGGGCGCGATTATCACCGCGTCGGCTTCGAGAGCCCTGAACTTCTCGATTATCCTCTCGGTCCGCAACGCGGCCGGGTTGTATCTGACCGAAGAATGACGGGACCGGAAGAGAAGGCTATCTGCCAGCGCCCGCAACGGATCCCCGGTCGCGGGGACGTCCTCCTCGAAGAACCTCCAGCCCGAAACGAAGTCGTCATCGACTATGTAGCAACCGGCATCCTCGAGCGTGCCGATGAAATCGAGGGGAGGCTGCTCGCAGAAGGCGCCTTCGATTATCACCTTGATGCGGTCCTTCACGCGCTCGTCCCTTTTCTCGATTTCCGCCCTGTACTTCGCGAGAACCTCGAGCGCCTCATCCGGGGGGAGCTGTGTCGAAGCTCTCACCACCGCCCCCAGCTCTCTGGCCTTGACGTTCTGGGGGAATCTCGCCCGGTATGAATAGATCTCTCTTACGGCGGATCTCACCCTGTTGAAAGTTCTTATCGACTCGCCGAGCTTTTCGTCCGTGATCTTCACGGAGAAGAAACGCTCGACGTTGTTCTTTATGCGTTCGAGCTCGGACGTGTAGTAATCCATCGTCGCATCGGAAGGCTTGTTCTGGGGCAGGTGCATGTACTCGATGTACATGTCGGGGAAATTGCGCTTGAAGACCGAGGAAAGGTTGCGGGCCACGTCGCATATGGACGAGAAGAAAAGGCCGTCTATGAAACCTATCTTTCCCGCCAGTCCCATCTCCAACGTGGTCTTGGCGATCGAACAGACGAAAGACTGGAAGCGAGAATCCGCGTGAGTTATCTCGAGAGAAGTACCGGCCCCGAAGATCCCGATGGGGAGAATGCCTCCGGCATGGAAGATCTCTACTGGCGAATAGACCGGGAAACATCCAACAACGGGCCCCTTGTTCTTCTCTTTCCAATCGATCACCGCATCCATACTGCGGTCTTCGATGTCTTGAACGAGCTTATCCACGTCAGCAATGTCGATCATTTCGGCTCCATCGGTTATTCATATAACTTGCTATGAAACAAACATTTGTCACAACCGCCCGCCTTATAACCGAACGAACGTTCGATTTATTATATGCGTCCGCCGTGCAGGGTGTCAAGCAAAAACGCCCCCGCCGCGTGCAGCTTCGGCGCGAGCCTACAGTCGGTTGATCGGCAAAGGATTACAGAGGAAGCTCAAGGGGGGGCGTCATTGCATGAGCTTGAACCTCTTTATCTTTATGTGGAGTTGCTGCCGGCTTATCTGCAGCGCCTCGGCGGTCTTGGAGACGTTCCATCCGTTCTTGATCAGCATCCTGCGAATGAACTCCCGTTCCCATTCATCGAGTTTGGCCTTGAGGGACGTCTCTTTGCTCAATTCCAGCAGGCTCCCGTCCGAGATCAATTGCTCGAACTGGGAGACCCCGATCACATCCACTCCTTCACTCAAGGCGAGGGCTCGCTCGATCGCATGTTCCAATTCCCTCACGTTGCCTTCCCACTTGTGGTTGAGGAGGAGCTCCTTGGCCGATCTCGAAAGGCTGGGTTTCTTCATGTCCATGGCGAGCGAATACTTCTCGAGAAAGAACTCCGCCAGCGGGAGAATGTCCTCGGGCCTTTCGCGAAGGGGAGGAATAAGGATTGGAACCACATTCAGGCGATAGTAGAGGTCGCGGCGGAAATTGCCATTATCGACCTCCCTGGCCAGATCCTTGTTCGTCGCGGATATCAACCTCACGTCGACGGATCGCGTCTTGTCGTCCCCCAACCTGCGCACTTCCCCCTCCTGGAGAGTTCTCAACAGCTTGACCTGGAGTTCCATCGCCATCTCCCCGATCTCGTCGAGAAAAATAGTGCCTCCGTCGGCTGCTTCGAAGAGACCCATCCTGTCCTGCTCGGCACCCGTGAAAGCGCCCTTCCTGTACCCGAACAGCTCGCTCTCCAGCAGGTCCTTGGGCAAGGCTCCGCAGTTCACGCTCATCATGGGTTTGTCTTTCCTGGGGCTGTTGTAATGGATGGCCCTCGCGATGAGCTCCTTCCCCGTACCCGTCTCGCCGTGGATCAAGACGGTCGTGGACAGAGGCGCAACCTTGGTTATGGTATCGAATATGGATCGCATCGCCTCGCTCCTTCCCACCATCCCCGAGAATTCGAAACGTCCCGCGAGTTGCTTCTTCAAACTCGTGTTCTGGTTCTCGAGCGTCTTCTTGGTAAGGAGCAATTCCCCGTGGCGGCGGGCGTTTTCGATGGCCACCACGGCTTGTCCGCTGAAAGCCTTCATTATGGAGAGATCCGAGGAACTGAACGTTCGCGAGATGTGGGCGCTGTCGGCGTAGATCACGCCCACCAGTCTATCGTCGTACTTGAGCGGAATGCAGATCGCCGTATTGATGTTGAGGTCGATGATACTGCGCTTGTCCTTGAAATTGTCGGACTCCTTGACGTTGGACAGGAACAAGGGTTCACCGGACGCGGCCACCTTCTCGATCACGCTCAGGCTGATCCTGAAGTCGTCCTCGCTGAGTTCCCTCTGATCGCGGGAGCGGGCTATGGTGAAATCGAGCTCGCCTTCATCGTCACAGAGCATGAGGAACCCGCGATCGCAATCCGTGATCTCGATCACGGCGTCGACGATCTTTCTGAGGAGCTCCTGGAGATTCAAAGTGGAAGTTATGGAAGCACTTATGTTGAGAAGAGTCTGGATTATCGAGTAACTTCTTTGGAGGTCCCGCATCCGAGCCCTGAGAGAATCCCCTTCTTCATCACCCATCATCTCCAGATCAGAGTCAATCGAAGAAAGGAGATCCGAAGCGTCTTCAAGTCCGGATCGTGATTTGCGATCCTTCTTTCTTTTCATCCAACTCTCCTCTCAAGAGATGATATACCAAAGGGTTTTCAATTCCAATAGAAAACTCCGGATGCAGGGATCCCCCGGCGCCAGTGGGGGCAAAAAAAAAGAGTCTGCTTGCGCAGACTCTTTTTTCTTCAACGTCTCTACCAGACGCTCTTCCCCCAGACGCTCTTGCCGAGAAGCGCCAGGATCGTGAAAATGAATCCAAGATTCGAGATTATGATGTAGCGCATGGTCTCACCTCCAAGTGCTGATTCCTATGACGTCCACTGCTTGCCTCTTGACTGTCCCCCTCCTGCTCTCTTCCCTACCTCTCCGCTCTTTCACCCCTTATTAGGGCAAGCCGCGTACCATAATTCCCCGATGAGCCGTATAATTTCTAATCGTTTCCATTTCAACCAGTTAGCTCCTCAGAATTCCCTGTGCTTCCTCGGAGTCCCTTGTAGTGGAGCACCAAAGTGTAAACAAAACCTGACACTCATGACGCCTGCGCAGCGCAACACATTGCTAAATCAATAGATCAATGTGTCGTGTATTCTTTACAGTCACTGTCAGGATTTCCTTACAGTAAGGGCGCCCGGGGCGATCCCGGTCGTCCGGGGGACAAATACGTAACGCCATTGAAACAAATGCCTTGGAATACAATCCCGCCCGTGCTCCAGACAGAGGGCCCGGCTAAAGATCCCCTAGTGTGCATTCCCGGCCGGCATTCACTCGCTTCAAGTACTCCATGAGCGGTTCGAAATACCTGAGCATGGCCTTGGCGCTCAATTCCTCTCCCGTCTTCTCCTTGAGAACCTTTCTCCAGTCCACGCTTCCGCCGGGATACATGATATCGCGGAGGAAATCCCCGACTTCCTTGCTCCCGTAGTAATTGGTCGCATGAGGATCCTGGTGGAGAATCTCGCGCGCTATGTAATCGTGAAGCTGGAAGAGAAGGACGTACGATAGGGCGTAGTCGTAGTACTGCGCCGCATCGTTGTTTATATGAGTCTTCGAAGCCGCGTCACAGTATTCCTCGCCGCGCGGGGACGGAGGAACGATGCCCTGGTACTTCTCCTTGAGCTCCCACCATCTCCCGTTGAAGCGGTCCTTGGGGAGGCCGGCGTAGAGATCGTGTTCGAAGTCCGTCATCACGCCGGCGCTCCAGGGAATGAAAACGATGTAGTTCAGCGATTCCTTGAGCAGTGTCTGCATCTCGTCGGTGCTGCTGTCCTCGGGCAGGAGGCCGAGATGGGCGAGGAAGGGCTTCTGCATGGCGGCGAGCCCCAACATGCTTCCCAGCCCCTCGTGGTACGCGCGGTTGGCGCCGGTGCGAAGCAGGATCGGCACGTCAGGATTGCTGTACGTGAGATAGTAATATATATGGCCCATTTCATGGTGAGTAGTCTCGTACCACTCCGCGTTGGGAACCACGCTCATCAAGCATCTCACGTCATGATCCAGATCCATGTGCCAGGCCGAAGCATGATTGTTCTTCTTGTAGTCCGCGTCAGGCGGAACCGGATACAAGCTGGATTTCTCCCAGAAAGACGGGGGGAGCGAAGGGAACCCCAGGCTCATGTAGAACCTCTCCGCCTGCTTGACTATCCACTCCGCGGACTTGGCCTTGAGCACCCGGTCCAAGTCGAGCCCCTCGACCTCCACCATCGCGCTCCAGTCCTGCCCCCAGCGGTTGGGCAGCCAGTGGGCTGGAAGCATGCGAGGCACTTCATCGACGCCGTACCTCTTCGCCAGCTCATAGCGCGCATAAGTATGGATCTCGCGATAGAGAGGCCATATGTCGCGGACCAGATCGTGCATGAGATCCATCAATTCATCGGTGCTCATGCCGTACTCGGAGACCTGGTAGGAGAAGTAATCCTTGTATCCAAGGGCTTGGACGGTCTTGTTGCGGAGTTCCCTCAGGTTGACGAGCCCATCCTTCAAGCGCTTGCCGACTTCCTTGCTTGCTTCCCACGCTTTCAATCGCTTCGCCGGGTCCGTCTCGCTCTTGAGGATCTCATCGATGTCGTTGGTGGAGACGGACCTGCCGTCGATCTTGAAATCGAAACCGTAGAGGTTCTCGTTCTGCTCCGTCTCCGCCTTTATCCTTGCTTTGACGAGCTCGGGAACCGTCTGGGGATTGTTGGCCGCCAGAAAGAGAACCCTCTCCAGTTGCTTGACCTGGATGGGAAGGAGCTCGCTTTTCGCCTGCAGGAACCGCCGGGCAGCCTCGATGTTCTTCGCGCTCCCGGTGAAGTCGGCGAGGGCCTCCTCCGCCTTGCGCGTGGCATAGGCGTTGGTCGTGTCTCCCTCGACTATCACCGTATTGGATCGCCATTCCGCCTTGTCCGCCGCGTAGGACAACTCCTGGTACTTCGCATTGTAATCGTCCAGGAAAGCCTGGACCTCGCGCCGCAACGCATCCTGGGAGTTGCAGCCGTAGAACACGAGTAGTCCCAAGAAAACGAGTGCCCTTATCATTCTCTCTCCTTTCCTTGCGATCATTGTCACACTTCTCTCAGATTCACCAGGTGCGCTTCGACCTCGTCCCCGAGGGTGACGACGGCCACGGTGTAAGTCGGCTTGAACCCGTCGGGGCCGCAGCTCCCCGGGTTCACGTAGAGCACGCCGCCTTCTCGCTTCACCTCCGGTCGGTGCGTGTGGCCGCAGACGACGACATCCATGCCCGCCGCTTCGGGGTCCACGTCCAGCTTTTCGGCATCATGAATCACCAGGAACTTGACTCCCCCCTCTTCCACGACTTGCGTCTCGGGAAGTTCTTTGCTCCATTCTTCCTTGTCCATATTGCCCCTCACCGCCACGACCGGGGCGATCCTTTCAAGGCTCAAGAGCACTTCCTTCTTCACCACGTCGCCGGCATGGATGATGAGATCCACGCCCGCGAATACTCTTGCAACCTCTTCACGCACGAGGCCGTGGGTATCGGATATTACGCCGATCTTTCCTGCGGCTTCTCCCGGTTGTCTCATCGCTTCTCACCTCCATGAAATCCGGCGCTCTACATCCCGCTCTTGTCGGGATAAGACGGCCTGGGCGGTTTCACGTAAGGGTGCTCCTTTATTTCCTTCAACATCTCGTCTATAGCCGCATCTAGTTGGGGATCCTCTCCGTGGACCATGAGGGCCGGATCGTCCAGCACGGGGATATCGGGGTCGACCCCGTGTCCTTCGATCCCCCATTTCCCGTCCTTGGTGAAGAAGGCGAACGTCGGGGCCGAAGTGTATCCCCCATCGATGAGCCTTGGGTTTCCGCTTATCCCCACGAGACCGCCCCAGGTCCTGGTGCCTATCAGCTTGCCCAGTCCGACTTCCTTGAACCAGTACGGGAAATAGTCGCCTCCGGAGCCGGCGAGCCCGTTTATCAGCATGCACTCCCGCCCTTGGTGCGCAGTGGGCGGCCAGGGGAAGTCGTCCTTCGTGTCCCGCAGCGCCCAGTAGTTCGCGAT